>NZ_DIIQ01000008.1:0-276433 GCF_002420785.1 Pseudomonas sp. UBA5666
GTCCGAGAAGAACGAGCCGGTCATCTGGAAAGCCATCAAGCATGGCGCCGTGCTGGAAAACGTCGTGCTCGATGCCAACAAGCACGCCGACTACAGCGACGTCAGCCTGACCCAGAACAGCCGCGCCGCCTACCCGTTGGAGCACGTGGCCAAGCGCTCCGAGGCGAACCTGGGTGGCGAGCCGAACGCGGTCATCTTCCTGACCTGCGACCTGACTGGCGTACTGCCTCCCGTGTCGATCCTGAACAACGAGCAGGCGGCCTACCACTTCCTGTCCGGCTACACCGCGCTGGTCGGCTCCACCGAAATGGGCTCGGGCGGCGGCATCAAGTCGACCTTCTCCACCTGCTTCGGCGCGCCGTTCTTCCCGCGTCCTGCTGGTGAATACGCCGAGCTGCTGATCAAGCGCATCAACGGCTTCAACTCCAAGGTCTACCTGGTTAACACCGGCTGGACGGGCGGTGGCTACGGTGTGGGCAAGCGCTTCAGCATTCCGACCACCCGTGCCGTGATCGCTGCCATCCAGAGCGGCGCGTTGGTCGGTGCTGAAACCGAGCACCTGGACATCATCAACCTGGACGTACCGAAGTCGGTACCAGGCGTCGAGACTGACCTGCTCAACCCGCGCACCAACTGGGCTGACAAGGCTGCCTACGACGAAGCCGCCAAGGGCCTGGCCAACCTGTTCATCGAAAACTTCAAGAAGTTCGATGTGTCCGATGCCATCAAGGCTGCGGGTCCTCAGCTGTAAGCTGAAGCAGGTTGTAGTAAAAAAGCCGCCCTTCGAGGCGGCTTTTTGCTGGGAGCTTCAAAAAGGTTAGTTCGGTCAAACGGCTCATTTTCTGATTCACTGTGTCCATCCAATGTGAAACCGCGAGCCTGCCCGATGATCCAGCCTCCTCAGCGCACTGCCTTTTCTCACGTGCATCCGATCCTGACCCGCGCGCAAGACAACGACGCCAACGGCCATATCGCGGGCTCGACCGTGCATGCTTATTTCGAAACGGCCATTCAGGCCTTTTTGATTGAGCAAGCCGGACTGGATCTGCGCGACGGCGCATTGGCGGCGTTCGTGGTCAGCTCGGCGGCGGACTTCTATGCCCTGCGGGGCTTTCCGGACGTACTGGAGGTTGCGCTGGGTGTGACGCGTCTGGCTGGGAGCACCGTGGAGTACCGGCTGGCGCTGTATCGTCCTGGTGAAGCCCAGGCTTGTTCGGCGGGGACGGTGGTGCAGGTTTTCATTGACCGAGCCAGTGGCCAGCCGGTTGCGCTGCCGGCGCAGTTAGCGGCGCTTGCAGAGCAGGCCCCATGAAAAAACCCCGCCTCAAGGCGTAATGCTGTTCATTTAGGGCCGCTCCGCGACCCATCGCGGCACAAGGCCGCTCCTACAGTGACTGCGTGACGCTTGAGTTAGCGGGCTCACTGGGCATCGTGGGAGCGGCCTTTGTGCCGCGATGGGCCGTGAAACGGCCCCAACACGCTTAAGTGAACAGCATTACGCCTCAAGGCGGGGTCTTTGCGCAGCGGTTACCGCTGACCCATCAAGGGTGGCGATGACGGCCGTGCTTGCGGTGGCCGTAATGGTGACCACGGTCCCAGTGACGGCGGTCGTCGTAGTCGCGGCGGTAGCGGCGATGGTCGCGGCGATCATCCTGATCAGCCTTGTTGCCCATGTAGTTGCCCAAGGCACCGCCGGCGCCGCCGCCAGCGGCTGCACCGATGTAGCTGCCGGTGGTGCCGCCAACGGTACGGCCCACCACGTTGCCGCCTGCTGCGCCCAGCGCACCGCCGATGGCCGCTTCGCCACGCTGACGTTTGTCGGCGCCCACCGCACTGCCGGCGGCGCCGCCCAGGCCTGCGCCTATGGCGCCGCCTGTGCTACCACCGATGGACTGGCCTACGACTGAGCCCAGTACCCCACCCAATGCGCCGCCAATGCCGGCCTCGGTGGAGCCGCCTGCCATGGCAACGCCGCTGAGCAAGCTGAAAGACAACAACAGAATCGAGGAGTACTTCTTCATTCAAGAGAGCCTCAGAGTGATGACGAGGCGAATGTGCTTCTATCTGCAGCCAGTGGCAACGAATATCCGACGAATTGCACGGGTTGTACACAATTCGTCAACTCATTGATTTATAAGTGAAACTTTGTCTTTTTTTTGCGGTCTTATGCTCTTGTGACCCAGCCCTGCTCCTGTATTGGACCAGGGCTTTTTCATTCAGAGTATTCGCCCGTCGTCCTCTGCGCGTTCCAGTTTGATCGCAATGAACTTGGACGTGGGTGTATGACTACCCTCGCCAATGCTCTCCAGCGGCACCAACGGGTTCACTTCTGGATAATAGGCCGCTGCCTGCCCTGCAGGTATGTCGAACGCCAGCAGAGTGAAGCCGCGCACGCGGCGTACATGCTCATCCCCCCACAGTGAAACGATGTCGACCTTCTGGCCAGGCTCAAAGCCCAGCCGAACAATGTCGGCTTCGTTGGCGAACAACACGTCGCGCTGGCCGCGTACGCCTCGGTAACGGTCATCCAGGCCATAAATGGTGGTGTTGTACTGATCGTGCGAGCGCATCGATTGCAGTACCAAGTCCGGTACCTGGCCGCTGTTACGTACACGCTCGTCGATCAGGGAGTCTGGCAGCAGGTTGGCCTTGAAGTTGGCGCGGCCATTGGCCGTGGCCCACTCGCGCCGGGCGGCGCTATTACCCAGATAGAACCCCCCAGGCTGGCGCATGCGCTGATTGAAATCAGCGAAGCCTGCAATGGTGTCGGCGATCAGGGCTCGAATGCGGTCGTAGTCGGCCACTAGCCATTGCCAGTCCACAGGGTGTTTGCCCAGGGTGGCTGCAGCGATGCCAGCGATGACCGCAGGTTCGGACCGCATCTGCCGGGACAGTGGCTTGAGCTGGCCATTGGAGCCATGGACCATGCTGAACGAGTCTTCGACGGTGACCGCCTGAGGCCCGTCCGCTTGCATATCGATATCGGTGCGGCCCAGGCAAGGCAGGATAAGCGCCTGCTTGCCGTGAACCAGGTGGCTGCGGTTGAGCTTGGTGCTGATGTGCACGGTCAGTTCGCAGTTGCGCAGCGCCCGCGCGGTGCGCTCGGTGTCAGGTGTGGCCTGGGCGAAGTTGCCGCCTAGCCCGATGAACACCTTGGCGTGCCCCTGGAGCATGGCATGGATGGCTTCGACGGTGTTGTGCCCGTTCTTGCGCGGCACCGGGAAGCCGAAGCGCGCTTCGATGGCGTCGAGCAGGGCGGCAGGCGGACGCTCGTTGATACCCATGGTGCGGTCGCCCTGCACGTTGCTGTGACCGCGAACCGGGCACAATCCGGCCCCTGGCGCGCCGATGTTGCCGCGCAGCATTTGCAGGTTGACCAGTTCCTGGATGGTCGGCACCGAGTGACGGTGCTGAGTGATGCCCATGGCCCAGCACATGATCACGCGCTGGCTCCGGCAGTACATACGGGCGGCCAGTTCGATGTCTTCGAGTGCCAAGCCCGACTGCTGCTGGATATGCGCCCACGGCGTGGCATCGACCACCGCCAGGTAGTCGTCCAGGCCGTGCCCGTGCTCGGCGATGAAGGCGTGGTCGAAGACCGCCGGCTCGCCCTTGGCTTGCGCTTCACGCTCCCATTGCAGGGCGAACTTGGCCATGCCGCGCAGCATGGCCATGTCGCCACCCAGCGCCGGGCGGAAGAACGCGGTATTGGTGGGGCGGTCGCTGTTGGTCAGCATCTCCAGCGGGTTTTGCGGGTGCTGGAAGCGTTCCAGACCACGCTCCTTGAGCGGGTTGATGCACACCACCTGCGCACCGCGTTTCACCGCATCGCGCAGCGGGTCCAGCATGCGAGGATGGTTGGTGCCCGGGTTCTGGCCCCAGACGAAGATGGCATCGGCGTGCTCGAAATCCTCGAACGTGACGGTGCCCTTGCCCACCCCGACGCTCTGCCCCAGCGCCACACCGCTGGCCTCGTGGCACATGTTCGAGCAGTCCGGAAAATTGTTGGTGCCGTAGGCGCGCACGAAGAGCTGGTACAGGTACGCCGCTTCGTTGCTGGCGCGCCCGGAGGTATAGAACTCGGCCTGGTCAGGGCTTGCGAGCTTGTTCAGCTCTCGGCCGATGAGGGCGAACGCGGCGTCCCAGCTGATGGGCTGGTAGCGATCACTGGTGGCGTCGTACACCATCGGTTCGGTCAGTCGGCCTTGGTACTCCAGCCAGTAGTCGCTTTGTTGCAACAACGAGGTAACGCTGTAGCGGGCGAAGAAGGCGGCGTCCACGCGGCGTTTGGTGGCTTCCCAGTTGACGGCCTTGGCGCCGTTTTCGCAGAACTTGACCATGCCGCTTTCGGGCGAGTCGCCCCAGGCGCAACCCGGGCAATCGAAGCCGCCGTTCTGGTTGGTCTTGAGCAGGGCGCGGATGTTCTTCAGCGGGTTGTCGCTGCCAACCCAGGCTTTGGCCACGCTGCGCAGTGCACCCCAGCCGCCGGCAGGGCCGTGGTAGGGCTTGTAGCGAGGGGAAGAGGCTGGGGCGTTTTTCGGAATAGGCTGGTACGAGGTCACGGCTGTTACGACTCCGCCGCCGGGCTGTAGACCCGCGGTGCGCTGTGTTTGGGCAAATGAATGAGGTTGAGGTTGTGCCTGCGCGCCCATTGCAGGGCCAGGCCCGTTGGTGCCGACAGGCTGACCAGGGTCTGGATGCCGGCGCGCAGTACTTTCTGGATCAGTTCCAGGCTGCAACGGCTGGTGACGATGGCCAGGCCGCCGCCGCTGTCGATGCCCTGGCGCAGCAGTGCGCCAATGAGCTTGTCAAGGGCGTTGTGCCGGCCAATATCTTCGCGGCCCAGCAGCAGTTCGCCATGGCGGTCCATGAACAAGGCCGCATGCACGGCGCCGCAGTGCTGGCCCAGCGGCTGGAAGGCGTCGATGCGCTGGCGCAGGCCGACCAGCCACTGTGCAGGCGGCAACGGGGCGCCGGGCAGCTTGGCCAGGTCCGGCAGCGCCTGCTCCAGGGCTTCGACGCCGCACAGGCCACAGCCGCTGGTGCCGGCCAGCTGGCGGCGTTGGTTCTTCAGGTTCCAGAAAGCGCGGCTGGAGATTTCCAGGTCCGCGTACATCGACGCGCCACTTCCCGACAGTTTGACGTCGTAGATTTCGGCGGTGCTTTCAACGATGCCGCTGCCCACACTAAAACCAACGGCAAAATCTTCCAGGTCGGTCGGGCTGACGAGCATGACGGCCTGGTTCAGGCCGTTGTACACGATCGCCAGGGCGACTTCTTCGGCCAGTGGCGTGCTGCCAGGCTGGCCATCGCCGAGCTGGACGTAATCATAGGTAGTGCTGGCGGCGGGCAGGGCTAACGGTAACGAGGCCGCACAGAACGGTGGCTTGCTGTTCATCCAGGCGTGCTCTTGATCGGCGATTGGGCGCCGGCTTACTGAGGCTACAAGCCTAGGCTTGCCCGCCGGCGACGTCTAATTGCTAGGGTCTATGCCGTGATAGACCGCGTCGATAGGTCGCAGTGCGATGACTGACTGAGTCATGGCCTAGACTTCACTGTCCAACGGTTTCACATCAACAAGGAGAGCGTCATGAGTCTATTCAGCTTTGTGAAGGAAGCAGGCGAGAAGTTGATCGATCTGCTAACCCCCGGCAATGCCAAGGCCGAGGAGCAGTTGAAAAAGCACGTTGAAAACGTCGGGTTGGGTAACCCCAACATCACCGCCACCGTGGAAGGCGACACAGTCACCCTCAAGGGCGAGGTAGCGAGCCAGGAAGAGAAAGAGAAGATCATTCTGGCAGCCGGCAACATTGAAGGTGTGGCCAGCGTCGACGATCAGATCACCGTCACCGGCCCAGTAGCCCAGGCTGCGCGCTTCGTGACCGTGGAGAAGGGCGATACCCTGAGCGCCATCTCCAAGCGGGTGTACGGCGATGCGAACAAGTACCAGAAGATCTTCGAGGCCAACAAGCCCATGCTGTCGGATCCGAACAAGATCTACCCGGGCCAGGTGTTGCGTATTCCCGAGTAACGGGTAAGCCTGTCTATAGGCTTGTCACCGCAACCCGCGCCCATGGCGCGGGTTTGCGTTCACAGTCCGTGCAGCAATTCCCGATAGTCCTCGACAGCTGCGAACTCTGCGGTATCCCGAGGCTGAGCCTGGCTGTCCGGCTGACGCACCGCCAGCAAGTGGCCCACCCCGAATTGCCGGGCACTGCGCAAGATGGGCAATGTGTCGTCGATGAACAGGCTGCGGGCAGGTTCAAAGCCGATATCGGCTTGCAAGGCATCCCAGAACTGCGGGCTTTCCTTGGGAAACCCATAGTCGTGGGAGCTGATCATGCGGTCGAAGTAGGGTGCCAGTTCGATGCGCTCGAGTTTGAGCGACAGTGAATCGCGGTGTGCATTGGTGATCATGATTACCCGCTTGCCTGCCTGGCTGATCGCGGCCAGAAAGGTATCGGCATCGGGTCGCAAGGCGATCAGGTCGGCGATTTCGCGCTTGAGCTCGCGGATCGGCAAGCGCAGCTCACGGCTCCAGAAGTCCAGACAGTACCAGTTCAACGTGCCGGCGTTGCGCTCGAACAGCGGTTCGAGTTCCAGCTGCGCCATCGCCCGGCTCACGCCGTGCAGTTCTGCATAGCGCTGCGGCAGGTGCTCCAGCCAGAAGCGGTTGTCATAGTGCAGGTCGAGCAGTGTGCCATCCATGTCCAGCAGGACGGTGTCGATGGCGGACCAGGGAAGAACAGGCATGGGAAACTCTCGTTCGGTCGGCAAGCCACGGTATAGTAACCCGTTCACGCCAAGGAGCCCCCCATGCGCCAGAAACCTACCGTCCTCAGCCGCGAGATCGTCGCCAGCAGCCGCCTGTTCCGAGTCGAGGCCGTCGAGTTGCGGTTCAGCAACGGCGTGGAACGCACCTACGAGCGGCTGGTGGGCCGGGGCAACGGTTATGGCGCGGTGATGATCGTGGCCATGCTCGATGCCGAGCACGCGGTCCTGGTCGAAGAGTACTGCGGCGGAACTGACGAATATGAACTGTCCCTACCCAAGGGCCTGATCGAGCCCGGCGAGGACGTGCTGGCGGCAGCTGACCGAGAGCTCAAGGAAGAAGCCGGCTTTGGTGCACGGCAACTGGAGCACCTGACCGAGCTTTCCCTGTCTCCGGGCTACATGAGCCAGAAAATCCAGGTGGTGCTGGCCACCGACCTGTACGAGGAACGGTTGGAAGGCGATGAGCCGGAGCCGATGGGCGTGGACAAGGTCAACCTGCGGGAGCTGTCGGCCTTGGCCATGCACCCGCAGTTCAGCGAAGGTCGCGCGCTGGCTGCCTTGTACCTGGCCCGTGACCTGCTGATCCAGCGCGGGGTACTGGCACTATGAACGATCAGCAATTGATGCAGGGCGTGGTGGCGTTGGCGCTGTCGGCGGGCGAGGCGATCCTGCCGTTCTGGCGCGCCGATGTGGCCGTCGTCAACAAGGCCGACGACTCGCCCGTCACGGCTGCGGACCTAGCTGCACACCAGGTGATTGCAGAGGGCTTGCAGGCTCTGGCCCCGCACATTCCCGTTCTGTCCGAAGAAGACTGCGATATCCCACTGGTGGAGCGCCAGAAGTGGCGCCGTTGGTGGTTGGTCGACCCGCTCGACGGCACCAAGGAGTTCATTGCCGGCAGTGAGGAATTCACGGTCAACATTGCCTTGATCGATCAGGGCGAGGTGGTGTTCGGGGTGGTATCGATGCCCACTTCGGGGCGTTGCTATTTCGGCGGCCGGGCCCTGGGTGCCTGGCGAGCGGAGCGGGGTGAAACCGCGCAGGCCATCCAGGTGCGCGCCACCCCGCCTGCCGGGTCGCCTTTCACCGTGGTTGCCAGCCGCCGGCACTCCAGCCCTCGGCAAGAGGCTTTGCTGAACGGGTTGGGTGCTGCGGTGGGGCCGCTTGATTTGGTTTCGGTGGGCAGTTCGCTGAAGTTCTGCCTGCTGGCCGAAGGCAGCGCCGACTGCTACCCGCGTTTGGCGCCGACCTCCCAGTGGGACACGGCGGCTGCTCAGGGTGTGGTCGAAGGTGCCGGGGGCGAGGTGATCGAGGTCGACGGCCAACCCTTCCGTTATCCGGCGCGCGAATCGCTGCTCAATCCCTACTTCCTGGCCCTGCCGGCGGGGGCTGGTTGGCGAGAGGCCTTGCTTGCGCTTGTTTGATTCACAAGAGTCAGTGCGGCGTTGGGTGTTGAAAACTGCTCATCGTTTGAGGGCCGAAAGGGCCGCTAAGCGGCCTTAGATGCTCGCCTTCACACAAGACTAACAGTTGATCACTCGCGATCACCCCGCCGCTCACCTGTGCAACACATACTGCCCGCTGAACAGCACCGCCACTTCATCACTGCCCACGTTGCTCACTGCCGTTTCCAGCGTCAGCCGTGCCCGCCCACGCCGTTGATACATTGTCAGGAACCGCGACCAGGCCTTCTCGTCCGGTGCAGCGCAACTGGCCACGGCGGCGCCGGTAACCGGCAGCGGATAGCTGATCTGCCCCTCTTGAATGACGATATGCCCATCATCGATGCCCAATTCCTGTAGCCGCAGGTGCAACCAGCCCCAGCCGGCCAGGACCGCGGCGCAATAGAGGCTGCCACCGAACATGGTGTTCTTGTGGTTGACGTTGGCGGCCAATGGCAGGTGCAGGCGCAGGGTATGCCCTTGCCAGTCCAGCACCTCCAGGCCCATCTCCCGGGTCAGTGGAATATCGCCGTGAAGTACTGTCTGCAGCGGGTGAATCGGCTTGCTCATCAACGGGTTTCCTCATGGTCGTCGTGGCCACCGCCACCGCCCTCGAAACTCAGGCCATGCTTGCGTAACTTGTCGTGCAGCGTCTTGCGTGGAACACCCAGCGCTTCGGCCAGGCTACGCAGCGAGCCATGAGGCTGGGCCAATTCGGCAGTGATCAACGAGCGCTCGAAGTGCTCCACTTGCTCGCTCAGGTTGCCGGTGACGGGGGCGGGCGCGTTGGTTGCAGGCGGCGCCTGGCCATCGAGTGCCAGCTCCAGCCCGAGGGCAAAGCGTTCGGCCGCGTTTTGCAGTTCGCGCACATTGCCCGGCCAGTCATGGCGCAACAGCAAGGCCCGTTGCGCAGGTTGCAGCGCGTGCGGCCCCAGGCCATGGCGCTGGCTGGCCGCATCGGCGAAATGTTGGAAGAGCATCAGGATGTCGTCGCCACGTTCGCGCAGCGGTGGAGTACGCAAGGGCGCCACGTTCAAGCGGTAATACAAGTCCGCACGAAAACGGCCCTGATCGGCGGCCTGGCGCAGGTCTTCCTTGGTGGCGGCGATGATGCGGATATCCAGCGGTATCAGCTGATTGCCACCCAATCGCTCGACGACGCGCTCCTGCAGCATGCGCAACAGCTTTACCTGCACATCCAGGCTCATGCTTTCGATTTCATCAAGGAACAACGTACCGCCATTGGCGAATTCGAACTTGCCAATGCGGCGTTTTTGCGCGCCCGTGAAGGCGCCAGGCTCATGACCAAACAGCTCGCTCTCGACCACCGATTCGGCCAAAGCGCCAGCGTTGATGGCCACGAAGGGCCCGTCCCGGCGGCTCGACAGGTCGTGCAGGGCGCGGGCGACCACTTCCTTGCCAGCCCCGGTCTCACCCAGGATCAATACGTCCGCTCGCGTGCCGGCCAGCGCGCCGATCTGCTCGCGCAGGCGCTGCATGGCCGCGGACTGGCCTACCAGGCGCGTGGCCAGTTGCTGGCGGTCGCTCAAAGCCATGCGCAGGCTACGGTTCTCCAGCACCAATTGGCGCAGTGCCAGGGCGCGGCGTACGCTGTCGAGCAGGGCGTCGCTGGCGAAGGGCTTTTCCAGGAAGTCATAGGCACCGGCGCGCATGGCTTGTACCGCCAGCGGGACATCGCCGTGCCCGGTGATCAACAGTACCGGCAGTTCGCTGTCCAGGCCATGCAGCTGCTCGAGCAGCTGCAGGCCGTCGATGCCCGGCATACGGATATCGCTGACGACAACCCCCGGCCAATCTGTTGGAATGCGCTCGGCTAGGCCGTGGGCATCGGCCAGTGCCACGACCTTGAGCCCGGCCAGGTCCAGCGTCTGGCTCAGGGCTTGGCGCAGGTGTGCGTCGTCGTCGACCAGGATCACCTGGGCGCGGCTGTCGATCAGTGTCTCGGGGCTCATGCCGAAGAATCCTCTGAATTGGGCAAGGTGGCACCCGGCGGGGCTACACGCATTTTCAAGGTCAGCACCGCACCGCCCTCGGGGTGGTTGGCCAGCAACAGTTCTCCCCCCAGGGTGCGCATCAGGCTGTCACAGATGGCCAGGCCCAAGCCCAGCCCCTGGGTGCGGGTCTTGGTGGTGAAAAAGGGCTCTATGGCATGCTCCAGTGCCTGACGGGTGAAGCCGGGGCCGTTGTCGCGAATGGAGAGATAAACGCAATCGTCCTGCTGCTCTGCACTTATCCACAACCGGCGCGGGTTGGCCTTCTCGGTCAGCGCGTCCAGGGCATTGGCCAGCAAGTTGCCCAATACCTGACGCAGGCGGGTTTCGCCCGCCTGCACCCACAGCGTCGCTTCAGGCAGGTCGCGCACCAGCTCCACCGCCATTGCCCGGCGACGTTTGGCGAGCAGGGCCAGGGCATCGTCCAGGGCCGGTTGCAGGGCTACGCTTTCCGGCGCGTGGCGGTCACGGCGGGCAAAGGCGCGCAGGTGGGCAATGATCGAGGCCATGCGCCCGGTCAGTTCGCCGATCAGTTTCAGGTTGCCGCGCGCGTCCTCGGTACGTTGATGGTCCAACAGGATCTCGGCGTTTTCCGCATAGCTGCGAATGGCTGCCAGGGGCTGGTTCAGCTCATGGCTGATACTCGCCGACATGGTGCCCAGCACCGACAGCTTGCCTGCCTGCACCAGTTCGTCCTGGGCCCTCACGGCCTCCTGCTGGGCATTTTCGCGTTCGAGCACGGCGCTTTTGAGGCGCGCGTTGAGCCCTTCGAGGTCGGCGGTGCGCTCGGCCACGCGCTGTTCGAGCTGCTGACGACCACGAGCCTCGAAGTCGATGCGGTCCATGTAATGACGGCGCCGCTGCATCACCAGGCCAGTCAGCAGCACGATGACCAGCAGAGCGCCGGCACCGATGGCCGTAACCGTCTGCGCGGCGCGGTCCACCAGGATGCGCGGGGCAAGGATGCTGACCTGCCAGCCGGTCTCTGGAATGGCCCGGGTCTGGGTGATCCAGGCATCGTCACTGATCACCAGCGGCTGGGGTGCCTGGGTCGGGTACGGCTGGATGGCGATGATGGCCTGGCGCTCGGCCGCGGTCAGCGGACGGGTGGCGCGAAAACGCCACTCCGGGCGTGACGTGAGGATGACCACGCCGTTGTGATCGGTCAGCAGCAGTTGCTCGGGCGTGCGGCCCCACAAGGTCTCGGTATGATCGAGGTCGACCTTCACCACCAGCACACCGACGATGCGTTCGCCGTCGCGCACGGCGGCGGCAAAGAAATACCCCCGCTTTGCAGACGTGGTGCCCTGGCCGAAGAAACGACCGAGGTGCCCGGCCATGGCTTCGTTGAAGTAAGGGCGAAATGCGAAGTTACGCCCCACGAAGCTGTCGTGTTTGTCCCAGTTGGACGCCGCCAAGGTGTTGCCGCTGACGTCCATGAGGTACATCACCTCGGCGCCGGTCT
Source organism: Pseudomonas sp. UBA5666 (assembly GCF_002420785.1). Taxonomy (NCBI): domain Bacteria; kingdom Pseudomonadati; phylum Pseudomonadota; class Gammaproteobacteria; order Pseudomonadales; family Pseudomonadaceae; genus Pseudomonas; species Pseudomonas sp. UBA5666. The sequence continues at coordinate 11,694 of NZ_DIIQ01000008.1, forward strand.
GCTGCACGATGTTTTTCAGCAGGCGGTTGGCATTGGTGACCGCCTCCAGGCGGAACGGATCGGCCAGCACCCCGCGCAAGGCCGGCAAATCGCCAAGGATCTGCGGCAAGGTTTCATAGCGGTGCAGCGTCCCCAGCAGGTTGGCGACATAGAGGTCGAGGGTCTGCCGGTTCTGCGAGGCCAGTTCTTGCCGGTAATAGCGCTCGGCCAGGTGATGCAGCGGCCATAGCAGCGGCACCAGGCACAGCGCCAGTAAGGCCAGGCTGCGCCAACGGGGGCGGCGAGGAGGGGTGTTCTTGGCGATCATCACATCATTGCGTCAGAAAAGTCTGATGCAATTATGCGCTAGTTAAGGCAGCACTTGTGCTTCTGCCCACGACACGCCCACCTTGTCCTTGTCTGACAGCACAGGCGGCTGTTGCAGGCCCCAGTCAATGGCCAGCGTCGGGTCGTCCCAGCGGATGCAGCGGTCAGCCTGGGGATTGTAGTAGTCGGTGGTCTTGTACAGAAACTCCGCCGAATCGCCCATCACCGCAAAGCCATGGGCAAAGCCTGCTGGGATCCACAACTGACGATGGTTTTCCGCCGACAGGTGCACCGCCACCCACTGGCCGAATGTTGGCGAGTGCCTGCGCACGTCCACGGCCACATCGCGGATCTCGCCCTGTACCACGCGCACCAGCTTGCCTTGGGTATTGGCCACCTGATAATGCAGCCCACGCAGCACGCCCCGGCCGGAGCGCGAGTGGTTGTCCTGGACGAACTCGACCTCGGCGCCGGTCAGCCGGGCAAACTCGCGGGCGTTGAAGGACTCGAAAAAAAAACCTCGGCTGTCGCCGAAGACCTTGGGTTCGATGATCAGCACTTCGGGGAGGGCAGTGGCTATCACGTTCATCGGGAAACACTCTGCAGGCTATGCGTTATGACCCTAGCTGGCAGACGCGTGCTTGTCCTGTCCAGAAGAGCGCCCGACAACGGTCTGAACACTGCTAGGGTTAGGTTGCGCACGACGAGCGTCACGTATTTGCCGATTATTATCGAAATATAATCCGTATATTATGCGCCTTCTCGAACGCTATTCTGTTTAAAGATGGATTTATATCGGTTATAAACGCTTTTTACGCCCACACCCTTCCGGGCAGGGCCATGACAGAGGTCAACGATGAAAACCCTCACTTCCACGCCACGTGCCGATGGTTTCCACATGCCCGCCGAATGGGCCCCGCAAACCCAGGTCTGGATGGTCTGGCCAGAGCGGCCGGATAACTGGCGACTGGGCGGTAAGCCGGCGCAGGCGGCCCATGTCACCTTGGCCAAGGCGATCGCGCGCTTCGAGCCGGTCACCGTGGGCGTCTCGGCGGGCCAGTATGAAAACGCGCGTCGCCTGCTGGACCAGCCCAATATCCGGGTCGTTGAACTGGGCAGCGACGATGCCTGGGTGCGTGACACCGGCCCCACCTTCGTGGTCAACGACAACGGCGAAGTGCGTGGCGTGGACTGGGATTTCAACGCCTGGGGTGGCTTCGAGGGTGGACTGTATGCACCGTGGAACCGGGACGAGGCATTGGCTGGCAAGGTGCTGGAGATGGAGCGCTGCCAGCGTTATCGCACCGAAGGGTTCGTGCTCGAAGGCGGCTCGATCCATGTGGACGGCGAAGGCACGGTGATCACCACCGAAGAGTGCCTGTTGAACCACAACCGTAATCCGCACCTGAACCGCGAGCAGATCGAAACCGTGCTGCGCGACAACCTCGCGGTCGATACCGTGGTGTGGCTGCCAGACGGCCTGTACAACGACGAGACCGATGGCCATGTCGACAACTTCTGCTGTTACGTGCGCCCTGGCGAAGTGTTACTGGCCTGGACAGATGACGTGAACGACCCCAACTACGCGCGCTGTCACGCGGCCATGGAAGTGCTGCAGACCACCCGCGACGCCAAGGGGCGGGCCTTCGTCGTGCACAAGATGCCGATTCCCGGGCCGCTGTACGCCACCGAAGAAGAATGTGCCGGCGTCGACCAGGTGTCGGGCAGCCAGGAGCGTGATCCTTCGGTGCGTCTGGCAGGCTCGTACGTCAACTTCCTGATCGTCAACGGCGGCATCATCGCGCCGAGCTTCGACGACCCGGCCGATGCCGAGGCCAAGGCCATACTGTCGAGCATCTTCCCTGATCACGAGGTGGTGATGATCCCTGGACGGGAATTGCTGTTGGGTGGCGGTAACATCCATTGCCTGACCCAGCAGCAGCCGGCGCCTGTGTACCGTTGATGGTTCGTGGCGCGTAGTGAGGACGCACACGCGCACAACCGCCAGGCGACGCCTGGCACCTGCAGTGGCATAGCTTTTGTATTGTTTTTCAAACAGATAGCCTGATGTAACCGGGTTACCTGCTTGTAACACTACTTGCGTAGGTTAGCTGCTCACGGGCCAGGAGTACGTGTAGAAATGAATGCAGCAAGTGAGTCGGCATTGCGCCCATTGGCAATAGACCAAGCATCGCTCGAGCGTTTGGCGACGTGGTTGAAGCACCATGGAAGCAGCAGGGTCAGGACGACCGACCCACGACGGCTACTTGCCGGGCGCTACCCTGAAGGACTGATCAGCGAGGCGGAGTTTCATGCGTTGATGGCGGTGTGGCGTTAGCCGCGACCCAACGTTGCTCAAACCCTGTACCACACTGGCAGGGGCAGCCCCGCAAAGGCTGCCCCTGCTGACGTTCAGAAGCTGTAGGTGCCTGTGACGACCAGGCTGCGGGGGTCGCCGACCTGGATCTGCGCTGCACTGGTCGCCGAACTGTAGTATGTCCGGTCGGCAATGTTGCTCAGCGCCGCCCGCACATCCCACGCCTGGCTGCGGTACCCGGCCAGCGCATCCCAGCGGCCATAACCTGGCAGCACCGTGGTGTTCTGGTTGTCGGCATACCGCTGACCGACCAGCGTCAGGCCTGTTTCGGCATACCAGCCCAGTTCTGGCTTCCAGGTGACGAACAGGCTGGCGTTACGCTTGGCCACGTCATTGATCCGGTTATCTTGCTGGCCGTTGTTGTCCTTGACGATGGTGGCATCCTGCAAGCCAACCCCGCCGCGCACGTACCAGTTGCCGATCACATTGCCCGTGGCGGTCAACTCGATGCCGCGCGAGCGCTGAAGGCCGCTGAGCAAGGTGATTTCCGGGTTAAGCGGGTCGCGGGTACGACGGTTGTAAAGCTCCAGTTCATAGACCGCCAGGGTGGTGGTCAGGCGTTGGTCGAACCAGTCGCTCTTCACGCCAACTTCCTTTTGCCGGGTCAGCTCGGGTGCCGTCTCGTTGCTGTTGCCCGGGGCGCCCGGCGTGATGCCGATCAGGCCACCGCCTACCGGCGAGAAGGTCTTGCTCCATGATGCGTAGAACGAGTGATCCTGCCACGGGGTGTACACGATCCCTATGCGAGGGCTGGTGGTCCGGCTGCTCTGTTTTTCGGACAGGCTGCGCACCTTGTTGGTGGTCTCCACGTCGAATTCATCGAAGCGCACGCCTGCCAGCAGCTGCCATTGATCGTTCAGGCGAAGCTGGTCTTGCAGGTACAGGCCACGGCTTTGCACCACGGTGTGGTTGTTGCTGGACATCACCATGCGACCGTTGTGCTGCTTGCTCCGGTCAGGGTCGTACAGGTCCAGCGGCGGCACGGGCCGCCCGCCGGCGTTTGCCGCAGCCGCGGTATACAAGGTAGGGTCGCGGCGTTGGCTGCCGAACTCCAGGCCCAGCAACAGCGTGTGCCCCAGGCCTAGTGTGTCAAAGGTGCCTTCGGCTTCCAGGGTGTTGAACAGGTTGCGGGTGTTCAGGTCCTGCTGCCAGCGCTGACGCGTCACCGTGCCATTGCTGGGGTTATAGGCGGTGGGGTAGGTGTTGTCGAATTCGCTGTCGAGCTTGAACAGGCTCAGGGTGTGACGCAGTTGCCACGCATCGTTGAGCTCGTAGTTCAGGCGTGAGCGCAAGGACTGCGCCCGGTCATCGATGAAGTCACGCTGTGTATCGCCGTAGGTCGTGCTGCGGCTGACGTTCGCCGGGCGGCCATCGACGCCGGGGATACCGCGGTCCGGCGTGCGGTTGAAGCGGCTGTACTCGTATTGCACCAGCCAGTTCAGCTGCGGCGTGACCTGCCAGCTGACCGAGGGCGCGAACAGCTGGCGGCTACCGTCGATACCGTCACGGAAGCTGTTGTTGTCCTGGTTACCCATGTTCAGGCGCAGGCTGACCGTGTCGCTGGGGTCTGCGCTCAGGTCGGCATACAGGCTGCGCAGATCCTCGCTGCCTGCCCGTGCCTCCAGGGTAGAGCGACGGCCTGCCTCGGGCGCCTTGCTGATGCGGTTGACGATACCCCCCTGGCCGCCCCGCCCATACAGCACGGCCGCCGGGCCTTTGAGCACATCGACCCGTTCGATGCTGTGCAGGTCGCGGATGTACTGGCTGTCATCGCGCACGCCGTCCAGATAGAAGTCATTGCCGGCTTCGAAGCCGCGAATGCGTACGCTGTCGAAGCGCGTGTCGGCACCACTGCTGACGTTGGGGATACCCTCGAGCGCTTTGCCCAGCGTGTCGCTGCCGTAGTCCAGCACCTGCGACGTCTTTATCGTATCCACCGCCTGCGGCACGGAGCGCACGGCAGTGGCGGTTCGAGTCGCGGTACCGACCTCACGCACCCGCGGGTTGTCTTTTTCCCGCTCGCTTTCGGCGGTGACGGACAGCTCAGGTAGGGTGGTGGTGGCAGCGCTTGTGGGGCTGGCAGCCAGCAGGCATGAAATGGAGAGCGTGATAGGAGCGAGGCGAGAAGGGGCAGGCATGGCGCACGTTCGACCGAGCAATAATGAAGGTGCGAATGATAATGGGTGCTATTTACTAATGCTCGCCTATTCTGAGCCCTGGATTTTTACGTTTGTATCACTTTGTAACTAATTACGAAGGCCTGCCAAGGGAACTTGTCGCTGTGATCAGGATGAGTTTTCCATATCAAGAAGGAATATCCTCCTACAGCTTTAGTTCTAAAGAAAATGCCTCATGAGCGCTCGGTTTTTAGTTATATCAACCTGAATTTCACGTTTTTTTGACATTTGTAATCGCACGCCGCTAGGATTCGGCCACGCCTGCTGGCCAATCCGTTTGGCCATGCTGTTGCCAGGCCGGCCGCGTTTACCGGCAAAGGGGCTTTTGGCAGAACCTGCATAGCGTCGAACCTACGAAGGGGCGTTGGTTTATGGCGTCATTACGCAGCGCGTTTTCGATCAAGAAATAAGGAAAATAACATGTTGAATACCAGGATCAGCCTGGTCGCCCTGGCGATGATCGCCGCGACCCAGGCCCAGGCCAATGACCAGGCCGCCAGCAACGGCTTCATCGAGGACAGCCACGCCAACGTCCTTCTGCGCAACGCCTACATCAACCGTGACAAGAAGCACGGCACCGATGACCAGATCGAGTGGGGCCAGGCATTCATCGGTAACTTCTCGTCCGGCTTCACCCAGGGCACCGTCGGGGTCGGCGTCGATGCATTCGGCCTGTACGCCTTGCGCCTGGACGGCGGCAAGGGCCACAACGGTGGCGGCGGCGTCGACTTCTTCAAGCCGCACGACACCACCAACGCCGATGGCAATGCCCGTTCGCCGCACAACCTGGCCCGTGCCGGTGCCGCCGTGAAGTTCCGCATTTCCAACACCGTGCTCAAGTACGGTGACCAGATGCCCGCCCTGCCAGTGCTCCAGTACGACGATGCGCGCCTGCTGCCGGAAAGCTTCACCGGCACCCTGATCACCTCCAAGGAAATCGAAGGCCTGGAGCTGAACGCCGGTCGCTTCACCCAGGAAGCGCGCAAGAGCGCCGAACGCCGCGATGGCGGTGGTCTGAAGTCGATCAACGTGTTGGGCGGTAGCTACAAGTTCAACGACAACTTCACCGCGTCGCTGTACACCGCCGACACCGAAGACGTGATGAAGAAGCACTACCTGGGCTTGAACTACGTCTACGCCATTGCCGAGAACCAGTCCCTGACCCTGGACTTCAACGGCTACAAGTCGAGCATCGACAACAAGTACGTGCGTGAAGCGGGCCTGAACGGCGACTCGAACACCATCTGGAGCCTGGCCGCCACCTACGCCTACGGCGCCCACTCGTTCACCCTCGCTCACCAGCGCAGCACTGGCAGCACCGGCTACAACTACGGCTGGTACCAGAACCAGGGCGGTGTGGGTGATGGTGGCTCGACCATCTTCCTGGCCAACTCCTACTGGTCCGACTTCAATGCCGAGGACGAGCGTTCCTGGCAGCTGGGCTATGGCCTGGACTTCGGTGCCTACGGCATCCCTGGCCTGACCTACAAGCTGGCCTACGTGGTGGGTGACAACATCAACACCCGCAATGTCGCCAACCCACAGGGCTTCGGCGAAGGCAAGGAGCGCGAGATCTTCAACCAGATCCGCTACGTGGTACAGGAAGGCCCTGCCAAGGACCTGTCGGTCAAGCTGCGCAGCTCGTTCCTGCGTACCAACAATGCCGTGCGCCAGAACGGTTACAACGACGACGGCAACGAAGTCCGCGTATTCGTCGAGTACCCGATCAGCATCTTCTGATCTGGTCACCCACGCAGGCCACCTTCGCACCGCGTGCGCCGTTGGCCTGAGCCTACGGGCTGCCCGTCTCTAGACAGGCAGCTCAAGGGTCACGCGCAACCCGCCCCCCTCACGGTTGCGCACCCGCAATGCCCCCCCATGGCTGGTCATGATTCGCTCGACGATACTCAGCCCCAGCCCATACCCGCCGGATGCCTGGTTACGCGAGCTCTCGCCCCGTACGAACGGTTCGGTGACGGTCGCCAGCAGGTGCGGCGCAATGCCTGGGCCTCGATCCTCGACGTGAACCAGCACCCGTGCCCCTACGCGCTCCACCGACACACTCACCTGACTGGCATAACGCAATGCATTGACCAGCAGGTTTTGCAGGCAACGCTGCACCATCAGGGCATCGACGCTCACCACGCCGCCATGGCCGTGCACGGGTATTGGTTCGTCGGCAGTGGCCAGCTCGGCGCACTGGCGTATCACCAGGCGATCCATGTCGACCGGTTGCAGGTTTTGCTGTTCGCCCGCACGCAGGTAGTCCAGCACCTGGCCGATCATGTCGTCCATCTGGGCGATGTTCTGCCGTAAGCGCTGCCGGTGTTCGTCGTCGGGCATGCGTTCCAGGCGCAGGCGCATGCGCGTCAGCGGGGTGCGCAGGTCATGGGAGACAGCAGCGAGAAAGTAAGCCTTGTCGTTGACCATGGCGATCAGGCGCTGCTGCATGGCGTTGAAGGCTTGCGCGGCCTGACGAACCTCATCGGGACCATCGAGCGCCAGCGGCGGTTGTTGCAGGTTGCTGCCCAGCGCCAGCGCCGCATCCGCCAGGCGGCGTAGCGGACGCAGGCACAGGCGCACGGCAATCAGGCATACCACCAGCACGGCGACAATGCGCAACGCGTACACCCGCAGCAGGTAGTCACTGATCAGCAGCCAGGCGGATTCACCGCTCCAGCCCTGCAGTTCCTGCCCGTCTATGGTCAGCCAATGCCCGTCTGCCAACGGCACCGCAAACTGAAGATGGGCCTGGGCGGTGCGCAGCCCGAACAGGCTGCGCCAGACGATCGGCTGGCCCAGTTCGTCGGTCAACTGCACCTTCATCAAGCGCACCTGCGGCTCATGGCCAAGCTCGTATTTCAGTGCCTGGTGAAGCAGCAACTCGACCCGTTTGCGCCCGCGCCGTTCATCCTGCTGCAGTACGGGCAGCTGCTCGGCGCAGCGCAACTGGTAATGGGCCGGCACCTTGAGCACGCCGGCATGACAGCTGGCCTGCTGGATCAGCGGTGCACTGCGCGCCGCAATCAAGCGCACGGGGGCTTCGAACACCTGGGCGAAGCGCACATCGAACCAGATGCTGCTGGACATCAACTGAATGGCCAGGGTGCCGCCCACCATGATCAGCATCAGCTGCCCGAACAGCGTGCGCGGCCACAGTCGGCGAGCCCAGCGCATGTCAGGCCGTGGCCTGGGTCTGAGCAATGCTCAGCAGATAACCTTCGTTGCGGATGGTGAGGATCTGCGCCACATCGCCAGGCGCATGGCGCAGATGCTGGCGCAGGCGGCTGACGCACATGTCGACCGAGCGATCGTCCGGCAGGTGGTCGCGGCTGAAGGCACTACGTGTCAACTGGTCGCGAGACACCACACGGTTGTTGGCTTCGAGCAGTTCGCGCAGCACCCGATAATCGGAGCGCGGCAAGGTCAAGGTCTGCCCGTCGGGGCGGGTCAGCAGGCGCTTGATATGTTCCAGGCGAAAACCTGCAAAGACATGGGCTTGGACCTGGGTTGGCTCCTGTACGGCAGCCTCCAGCCGATGGGGCCTGCGCAGCACGGCCTTGATCCTGGCAATGAGCTCCCGGGGTTCGAAAGGCTTGGCCAGGTAATCGTCGGCCCCTACTTCCAGGCCAATGATGCGGTCCAGTGCACTGCCCTTGGCCGACAGCATGATCACCGCCAACCCCGGCAGGGCCTGCAACTGACGGCACAGGCTCAGGCCATCTTCACCGGGCAGCATCAGGTCCAGCACCACAAGGTCCACCTTTTGCCGCGCCAGGTGCTCGTGCATCTGCTTGCCGTCGGCCGCCGCCAGTACGACGTAGCCTGCATCGGTCAGGTAATCGCACAGCAGCTCGCGAATCTCGTCGTCGTCATCAACAACCAGCAGGGTTGTGCTCATCTGAAAAAACACCTGTGAGGCGGGCGTCGTCAACGCCCGTTACGTTGCATTACATCCCCGTACATGTCGGGTGTAGAGCCCGGAGGACTGATCCCTAGAATCCTAACAAAAAATCATCTGCAAATACGAAGCCTTCCCAAATGAATCCCTCAAGCATCGCCAACACCTTCACCGCGTTCACCTGTGGCGGCACCCGCCTCAAGCCAATTGCCTTCTTCGTCGGCCTCGCCATCAGCGGTGGCGTCATGGCCGCCGGCAGCGCACCTCTGGTGCTCGATGCCACTCAAATCGAAGACAGTGCCCTGCTGCCCCAGGACGATGCCGGCCAGCTGGGCTACACCGTCGAACGCACGCGCAGCTCCACCGGCCTGGCGCTGACCCCACGGCAAACGCCACAGTCGGTCACCACCATCACCCGCCAGCAGATGGATGACCGCGCCATCCACAGCATCGAGCAGGCGCTGGAAACCACCCCCGGGGTAACCGCCAGCAAATCCGAAGTGGGCGGACGCACCGATTACCGCGCCCGTGGCTATTCCATCACCAACTGGAAAATCGACGGCCTGCAGGCACCCGGCGCGTCCGACTTCAGCGGTAGCGGCAACGCCCTGAACATGGACCTGTACGAGCGCATCGACATCGTGCGCGGTGCCAACGGCCTGCTCGGCGGAACCGGTGACCCGTCCGCTACCATCGACCTGATTCGCAAGGCGCCCACCCGCACCTTCGGCGGCAGCGCCTATGCCACCTACGGCAGCTGGGACAAACGCCGCCTGGGCGCCGACCTGAACCTGCCGCTGTCCGAAGACGGCCGCCTGCGCTCGCGTTTCGTGGTGACCCAGCAGGACGCCAACTCGTTCCGCGACTACCAGTCCGACCGTTCACGCGCGGCCCTGGCCAACTTCGAGTTCGACCTGGACGACGCCACCACCCTAGGTGCCGGCTATCAGTACGAGTACAACAAGGTGGTGGGCGGTGGCTGGGGCGCGAACATCCCCATCTGGTACCGCGACGGCAGCAAGACCGACCTGCCACGCAGCTCCAACCTGGTACCGAGCTGGAGCTTTGGCGAGTACACCACCCGCACCGCCTTCGGCTCGCTGGTGCACCGCTTCGACAACGACTGGTCGCTGGACCTGAAGGCATCCCAGAGCACGACCGATGCCCTCAACCACCGAGGCCTGGGCAAGGTCAACTCGGCAGGGCGTGGCCGGTTCGGCGGCTACTGGAATCAGGACGGCAGCGGCGCGGTGCTCAACGGCCTGCACAGCTCGAGCGACACCACCCAGCAGTCGGCGCAGATCGACCTGTCCGGCCCGTTCCAGTTGTTTGGCCGTACGCACCAGGCCATGGTCGGCTACAACGACAGCCGTAGCGTGCAGTGGTCCCCGGAATACCGCTGCAGCATGGTCGGTGGCGGCAAGGCCACCGATCCAGTGGTGGGCTGCTTGTTCCGCGCCAACAATGGCCTGCCCATCAGCGACTGGCGCAATGGCGTGGACGGGGACTATGCCATGCTGGCTTCGCAGACCGGCAAGCACAGCAAGACCACCACCCGCCTGCAAGGCATGTACGCCGCGACCCGCCTGAGCATCACCGACCCACTGTCGGTGATCCTGGGCGTGCGCACCACTGACTACTCGGCCATCACCCGCAGCGTGGATGCCGTGCGCACCAGCCAGGAAGAAAACGGCGTTGTGACTCCCTACCTGGGCGCGGTCTACGACCTCAACGACACCTACTCGCTGTACGCCAGCTACACCGACATCTTCAACCCGCAAACCCAGGAAACCAGTGCCGGCAGCCGGGTCGAGCCGATCCGTGGGCAAAGCTACGAGACGGGTATCAAAGGTGCCTGGTTCGACGGTCGCCTGAACGCCTCTGCGGCGTACTTCCGCACCAAGCAGGAAAACAAGGCCGTGCTGGACGGCGGCCTGTCGACCCCGACCGGTGGCGATGCCTACAAAGCAGGCTCAGGCCAGGAAACCGACGGTATCGACCTGGAAATCGCCGGCGCCCTCACCCCGGACTGGAACGTGTACGCCGGCTACACCTACCTGCACTTCCGCCGCGTTGACAGCGACGGGCGCAGCGACCCTTCGCACCTGTTCAAGGCCTCCACCACCTACCACCTCAGCGGCCCACTCGACCGCCTGACGGTCGGCGCCGGCGTTACCGCGCAGTCCAATATCCGCGCCCTTTCCAGCCCGGCGGGCCAGCCCGTCAACGGCGTGAGCAGTGGTGCTACCGACGTGAACTGGTCCGGCTACGCCATCTGGAACGCCATGGCCAAGTACCAGGTGACCGACGACACCAGCGTGACCCTCAATGCCAACAACCTGTTCGACAAGCACTACTACACCCGCTACGGGTTCTATGCAGGGGCCGTTTACGGTGACCCGCGCAGCTTGTCGATGACCGTCAACACCACCTTCTGATCCACGTTGCAAGGACGAACACCTCACCCGCGCCCGGCGGGTGAGGTGGTTCATGCAGGGCTGAAGGCGCGGTCAGAGGGTGGGGGGCTTCGCGTTATCCACAGCGGGCGGCTCGAACCTGTCATCGAAGCTGTCCCAGTCCTCGCCGAACAGCTCCATCGGGTGCATGGTCCGGTCGGCACCATTGCCGCATGCCAGCGCCTTGGCTGGGCAATACAGATCGCAGCCCCAGCAAATGCGCTCGGGGTGGCTGGGGTGCTTCGGGAATTTCTTGGCCATGAGGTGCCTCCGGCAGGCGGTACATGACCTGAGCCTAACCTTCGCAGCGCTATTCGAGTTGACCGAAGTCAAACACCAGCCAATGGCATCCTGATCATCGCCTGACCGTCTGTCCCCAGAAAATTGGCAGAAACTTCTACGTCGCTTGCCTATATAGCGTAATGTGGGCGTCCCGATCCGTGAACTGTTACAGCACAAGACCCCACTAAGTCATTAGCGGGGCGATGACGCGTCGCTCAACGGCACCTTTCTGTAGGGCTTCCCTCAACTATTCTCAGCAAGGACTTGAACGGATCGTGACAGCTCAGCATGACGTTGAACGGTATTGGGGAGAGGTATGACCCTGCAAAAACGTAACAACGTCCAGGTTGCCGGAGCCGGTGACGTGACCCTCGTTCTGTCCCATGGTTTCGGCTGCGACCAATCCATGTGGCGGCTGCTGCTCCCGCACTTTCTCGAACGCTTCCGGGTCGTGACCTACGACTTGGTCGGGGCGGGGCACTCGGACCTGAGTGCCTACAAGCACGACAAGTACTCCACGCTGTGGGGCTACGCGAGCGATCTCAACGAAATCATCGACGAATACGCCCAAGGCCCGGTCATCGTGGTCGCCCACTCGGTCAGCGCCATGATCACTGCCCTGGCCGAGCGCCAGCGGCCAGGCCGCCTGATGGGGCTGGTCATGGTGGGCGGCTCGCCCTGTTACGTCGACGACGAGGCGTACACCGGCGGCTTCACCCCCGATGAAGTGCACGACCTGCTGACCACCCTCGACGAAAACTACCTGGGTTGGTCCAGCTCCATGGCCCCCGTGCTGATGGGGACCCCCGGCCAGCCGGCCCTGGAGCAGGAACTGGCCAGCAGTTTCAGCCGCACCGACGCCCAGATCGCCCGGCACTTCGCCCGCGTGATCTTCCTGTCCGACCACCGCAAGGACGTGACAGGCCTGCAGCTGCCCACCCTGATCGTGCAATGCACCGGGGACCCCGTCCTGCCTTTAGCGGTAGGCAACTACCTGCACGCCGTCATGCCCAGCAGCCAGCTGAGCATCATCGAGAACATGGGCCATTACCCCCAGCTGAGCGCGTCAGGCGCTTGTGCGGCCGCGATGGACCAGTTCTTCACCCACCTTGGCCTCGACCATGGATAACACGGCGCTGCTGTCCACCCAGGCCTTCTTCGAGCACGCACCCTGTGCCCTGGTGGTGATGGCGCCCGACGGCACCCTGGTGCGCTGCAACCAGACACTGGCCGACTGGCTGGGGTACGACAGCGCCACCCTGCACGCGATGAGCTTCGACCAACTGCTGCCCGCCGACGGCCGCGTGTTCCTGCTGACCCACTGGGGCCCACTGCTGAACATGCAGGGGTCGATCTCCGAAGTGAAGATCGCCCTGCGCCACCGCGACGGCCGCAAGCTGCCCATGCTGCTCAGCGGCGTGCGCCGCGAAAGCGATGACGGCATTCGTTACCATCTGGCGCTGTTCAGCGCGCTCGAAAGCACCAGCAGTGGCAAGGCTGCCCTGGAAGCCATGCAACGCGCCGAAGAAATGCTGGCGCAGAAGATAGAAGCCGAAAGCGCCCTTCAGCGCGCCCAGGCTGAACTCGCCGCCGCCTACCAGGAAGTCCAGCGCCGTGCCGTCTTCTCCGAACAGATGGTCGCCATTGCCAGCCACGACCTGAAGAACCCCCTGACCGCCATCCAGATGGCCGCGTCCATGCTCAAGCGCGATCTACCAAGCGACCGTGCTCGGCGCTTGTTGGCGGGCATCGATACCTCGACCGAGCGCGCGCTGCGCATGATCGTCGACCTGCTCGACTTCGCCTCGGTCAGGCTCGGCCCCGGCATGACCATCCGCCGCGAGCGAGTGGACCTGGTGCGTGCCGTGGATTATTCGATAAGTGAGCTGAAGGTGGCCTTCCCTGACGCACAGATTCGGCATTACGCCCGCGGCCGGCGCGTGGTGCAGGTCGACCCGGATCGGTTGCAGCAGTTGATGGGTAACCTGGTGGCCAACGCTGTCGCCTATGGCGACCTTCGCTATCCCATTACCGTGACCACGGATTTCTCGGATGACGGGGCGGTGGTGACTGTGCAAAACCATGGTGCTGCCATCGATGACGCGCTGCTGCCCACGTTGTTCGAGCCGATGACCCGAGGCAGCGATTGCCAGGACACGGTGCGGTCGGTGGGGCTGGGGTTGTTCATCGTGAAGAAGATCGCCGAGGCGCATGGGGGGAGTGTGAATATGTGCTCGGATGGGGTGTTGGGCACACGGTTTGAGGTTTGGTTGGGGTGAGGGGGCTTGGGCAGGTGCGTTCAATTCGCCGGGAATCCTAACCCGTATCTTGCGTAAGCGCCGTTCCATACGAGCAACCCCCCAACACCGCATCCGGAACCGAGCGAATCCCAGTGTGGGAGCGGCCTCGCGCCGCGATGGGCTGCACAGCAGCCCCAATAAGGCGTTTCAGAAGTTCGATGAATACCCTGTGAGCTCTCAAGTTTCGCAAAGTTGGTTCAGTGCTTCAGTTGCGTTTCTTGCCCGTATACCTGGTCATTATTAGGGCGCCCTAGGGCGCCCTTAATATTTTCAAGTCATACTGTCTTTCTGGTTTTTAAAGCGTCTATGCCTTCGTTTAAGTTTTTCGCCAGCTCATGCAGCGCCGCCGCGGCTAAAAATCCTGATCTGGACGCATAAGCGCTGTCTTCTTTCACGCGATCATCTATGCGTTTGAGGAGACCTTCTGGTAAAGACGCGTTAAAGCGAACCGACTTCCCATAGTAGGGGGTGACGTCGAATTCTACGAAAGCCCAGATGCCATCGGCATAAGCCGGGTCCTTCCTATGGATTTCGATATTTTGAGGTTGCGGCAGAGGCTCTCCATCTTCTACCAAACCTTCAAAGTGCATCTCTAACGCCAGTTGGACTTCGCTCAATGCTTCATCGATCGTTTCGCCAGCAGAGAAGCAGCCCGGTACGTCTGGAACTGTCACTCCGTAGTCGGAGCCTTCATCTTTGTGCAAAACAACTGGGTATTTCATTTTAAATATCCCTCCGAAAAATTTCGGCGATTCGATTTCACTATTGCTAACAGCAAGCTTACGATCTACCCGCAAGGGTAAAACCGGTCAGAGACCGGCTTGCTTCCAAATGTTTCGAAGCGTCCCGGTTGCCACATCCTTATTTGGATGAGGAACCGTAACCCGCCCCTTCTTGGTTGGATGCTTGAACTGCTGGTGGCTCCCATCAGTCCCTTTGACTCTGACCCAACCGTCATCCTTCAGCCGCTTGATGATGTCTCGGCTGTGCACGGGTACCTCCTCAAAGCTTGCCGCGGTTGTGTGTATGCTACACAACGATTCAGAGGATTGTACACACTAGTACACAATGTCTAAGATCCGACAACCCAACGCTTGTTCCCCAGAGCAGGGGGATGAGCTCACATCGACCGTATTTGCATACGCTTCACCTCCGTTTGCTAATCCTCGCCCCACCGTATCCTGCCTAGAATGCTGAGCGTTATCAGGGATGGCCCCTGCGACCTGTGGGGGATGTCCTCTAGTCTGTGGCTGGCGGCTCCTGACGTCCTGGAGCGAGGGCATCTCATGATCTGGCCTCTTGAAGCCGTTAAAGGTGGGCGGGTAGAGGCTGCATTGGCTGACGAGACCAGTGCTGCGAGATCCTGAGTTGGATGAAATGCAGCAATGCGATGACCGGGGCATGCCCGACTGTTAGTCAGGTGCACCCCATTCCTTGGTCTGCGGCACCATCCCCTACATCGCTGCTGCTAGAGCCATTGGCGTCTGTCACGCCTATGTCAGGAGTGAAGTTGCTGCAAAACCAAATGCGATAAGGGCTGCAGCACTGTCAAGAGCGCCCGGCTCTTCCCATTGAAAGAGACGGATCACTGGATAACTGCTTAGGGCAGTCAGGCCTTCTCGGCCATCGGGTTTCACGTACCTGAGCCGCCCGCCCTTGCGGCCGTTGGATTGCACAAGCAGGTCAAGACCGCCCCCATCGAAGAGCTTGTACTCGCGCTTTCTGGGCTTTGCCGTGCGACAGGGGGTACCGGTAGGCGGGGCAGTTTTGCGGGCCGCAAGGATAGTCTCCGATATCGAAACGGACCTCTACCCTTAAAACTAGCCTTATTAGCGCTGGCCACTCCCGAAATCCGACGGCACGCCAAAACGAAAAAACCCGCCAGAAGGCGGGTTTTCCGGGGGTTCCAGAGATTTTGAAAACCTTCTCTGGAACCTTATATGGTGCCGGCACCAGGAATCGAACCCGGGACCTACTGATTACAAGTCAGTTGCTCTACCAGCTGAGCTATACCGGCAATGGGGCGTCATTATAACGATCGTTTGGCGTGTGTAAACCACTTCCTTGCGATTGTTTGAAAATGACCTAACTCACCGACCCAAAAGGGAAATTTTCTTACCAGCCGCGGTGGAGGGTGGTGACGTTTGGTTCGGTCTTGCCGGGGTTGAAGAACAGCTTGTCGTTGTCGCAACCGCGCTTGCGGCAGGTGTTGTCGGCGCGCAGGGGTAGGCCTCGGTCGCCGCCCAGCTGCATGCCGGGGTGGTTCCAGCCGAGGTTGCCGGGGGCGGGGTGCGAGGGGCCGCTGGCGCAGGCGGTGAGGGCCAGGGCGAAGGCGAGCAGGGCGAGGGGCTTGGCTTGGGTCACGAGAGTCAGGTCCGTTGTCGAATCTGGCGCAACGCCAGATGGCCGCAGGGCTGGCAGGCAGCGCGCGACGTCACTTTTTAATGTTTTGGGGGGCGCATGATACACGGTTGTGGGGGCGGGGATTAGGGGTGGGATGTTGCGGGGAGTGTGCGGTGGGTCATGGAATTGGAAGTTGAGTGGGTTTTTGGGGGAGGCGGGGGTGTGTGGGGCTGTGGATATGGGGTTTGGGGTGGAGTTGCTGGGGCCGCTTTGCGGCCCATCGCGGCGCGAGGCCGCTCCCACACCGGGATACGTTGGGCTGGAGTTTTGTGTTTGATTGATGGTACGGGATGAGTGGTTTGTAGTCTGAGGGCCTTGGTTTTGTAGGAAATGTCTGGACTCTTCTGCTGGAGGCTTCTGCAAATTTACGTATCGGACGTATCCTACGCGCTCTGCCGAAGTATCGCCGTTGTCTGGGAAATACCTCACGGATACCTTTGCCCCGTCGCTCTGGCGACCGGGTGTGAGAACCCGACTTCGAATAAGCGCTACCTGCAATGGTGGCCGTGCGCGGGCAGGCTTTGGTCTGGCCGGGGTTCCTTATTCACTCGGTTTCTCACCCTGCGTACGGCTGCCACCCTATCCGTGAGAAGGTCTGCGTGGCGGCTCCTGTTTTCGAATAAGGAACCAAGTCATGGATACGAGCAATTCGGACCCTATCACCACCGCAGGCGTAGAAACCTTCCTCCAAGCCGGCACCCCACCCGTAAACCTCCTTCGCGTACAGCCCGGCATCCCGGTGGATGCTGCGTACGAGCACGTCTCCATCCTGATGGGTTACATCAAGCACCTGGTGCGTGAGGGGGACATGGAGGATGACCACAAGCTGCTCGGTGCGGCGGATTACCTCTGTGACATGGCCAACGCCTTGCTGAATGACATCGAAATCGCCAAAGGCAAACGCCCCTAGCCAACCAGAACCTCGGCGGCATGGATGACAATGGGCCAGGGTGCCAAGCGGATAGACAAACCGTTCTCAGGCACCCGTCCAATGCTTTCATCACTGCTCAAGGAAAACAGACTTCGGAATTTCAAAGCCACACGCGAGTACTGAAGCATTCACAGTTCCGGCATGGCAGCTCGATCCCCTACGCACCAAACGTCTCTGAAATCAACAAAAAATCGCCCCTGAAAAATTGCTTATGCACAAGCGGCATCGAATGTTTGTGCCAATGGCATAACCCCGCCCGCAATAAACCAAATTTGCGCAAATGCCTGTTTTTGCTGGTCTTGAACGTCATTTTGGAATAAGCCAATCCGTCCGAATGGCCCCGTACACCAACAGGTAACCCCAAGCTTGTTCACAGACTTATCCACAGGCTTTTCTGCGGCTATCTGTCGCGCTCGGCGAGGATCATCAGGTTGCGTGGGGTGAGGGCATAGTCGCAAAACACGCCCAAAAGTACGTCATAGCCCTGTTCGGTCAGAAAAAGGGCACGGTCCAGTGCCAGCCAGAGTTCGAGTGGGCGGCGGAAGAGGTTGCGCAGGCGTTCGAGGTTGCGTACCTGCGCCAGGCGATTCCATCCTGCCGATTCCAACGCCGCCCAATCGATATCCCCATCCAGGTCCAGTTGCTTGAGCGCAGCCAGGTCACGGCAATACCGCTCGAAGGGCTTGGCCAACCAGGCCACCGGCAGCGATGGCGTGGGCAGGTACTGGTCGGTCTGGCGCTGTTGGCGTTGCAGCAGGTCGAAGCCCAGGCGGCGGGCCATGGACGTGTCGCGCTGGCGGCGTACGCGGGCGCCGGCGGTGACGGTTTCGCTCAGGGGCAGGCCAAGGTCATCCAGCGACAGGTGCAAGGCCGAGGCGCGAGCAGCTGTGGATAACGCCTGGTACTGGGCGGTGGCAATGCGGTTGTAGCAGCACGGGGCCACGGCCAGTTGTGGGCAATGTTGCTGGCTGGCCAGGCGCAGCAGCCGGACATGCAGGTCGCCGCAGGCGTGCAGGGCGACCACGCTGGTGTCTGCATCCAGATGCTCGACGCTGCCAGGGGCCATCACGTCCTGATGGATGTGTTGCACGGGCAAATGGTGATGGGCACTGAGCGCCTGCCCGGCAGCCACCAGCGCGGTGTCGTACTCCAGGCAGGTCAGGCGCTGGCCGGGGTGCAGCAAACGCCGGCCCAGGTGGCCTTTGCCCGAGCACCAGTCCAGCCAGTGGCGCGAGGGCGCGCGGAAGGCGAGGTGACGGGCGAAGGCTTCGATCTGGTGCCATTTGCGGCCGGGTACATTGACGTCAAGCCGGTGGGCGGCGGCGGGGAGCGCACAGGTGGGCAGGGCACCCAGCGCGCTGAGCGCCTGGGCGGCATCAGCCAACTGTGGATAAGGTGCGGGCAGTGCGTGTGGGTCGACGTCACCTTCGGCCTCGGCCAAGGTGCTTTGGCGCAGATGCCGCGCAAGTTCCGGGTAGGTGCTTTCCCAATCCAGGTGCAGATGGGTGAACGGCCTGGGTTTCCACAGCGCCTGATGCTCGGTCAAAAACCGGTCAAGCGCCTGAAAGCGTTCGAGCAAAAGGTGGCTGTGGAGGGAGGTAGGCATTGGGAGCGCTGTCGATAAAGGGTGGTCAGGCCTTGCTGCCGGCTGAACCCGCTTTCACCCAGGCATCCACATGCCGGGTAAAAAAGGGCCAACCGGCTGCAGCCGGTAACGGATCAGCGCCCTTGGCAGGCGTCCACGCGCAACCAGCGCTCCAGCAGCTTGAAGCCCTGCACCAGCATGAACGAGATCAGCAGGTAGAACAGGCCAGCGGCGAAGAAGATCTCCACCGGCAAGTACGTGCGGGCAATGATGGTCCGCGCCATGCCGGTTAGTTCCAGCAGGGTGACCGTACTGGCCAGCGCGCTGGCCTTGAGCATCAGGATCACTTCGTTGCTGTAGGCCGGCAGGCCGATGCGGGCAGCCCGGGGCAGCATGATGTAGACCAGCGTCTTGGCCCGGGACATGCCCAGCGCCCGCGCAGCCTCGATCTCGCCCTTGGGAATGGACTGCAAGGCGCCGCGCAGGATTTCGGCGATGTAGGCGGCGGTGTGCAAGGTCATGGTCAGCGCGGTGCACCAGAACGGGTCGCGCAGGTACGGCCATAGCGCGCTGGCGCGCACGGCGTCGAACTGGGCCAGGCCGTAGTACACCAGAAACAGCTGCACCAACAGCGGGGTGCCGCGGAAGAAGAAGATGTAACTGAAGGGCACGGCGCGCACGTACCAGTGCCGCGAAGAGCGGGCGATACCCAGCGGGATGGCCAGGATCAAACCGGCCACCACCGCGATGGCCACCAGCTCCAGGGTCAGGGTGGCGCCCTGGGCCAGGCGCGGCAGCCACTTGATGATCACTTCCCAGTTCATTGTTCGGCCCTCGCGAAGCCGCGAGCGGCGCGTTGTTCCAGGAAATGCATGCCGGTCATGGCAATGACGGTCAGGCTGAGGTAGATGCAGGCCGCCACCATGTAGAAGGTGAACGGCTCCTTGGTCACGGTCACGCCAATCTGGGCATGGCGCATGATTTCTTCAAGGCCGATCACCGACACCAGCGCGGTGTCCTTCATCAGGATCATGAACAGGTTGCCCAGGCCGGGCAGGGCGATGCGCCACATCTGCGGCAGGATGATCCGCGACAGGATGCGGCCCTTGGACATGCCCAGCGCCAGCCCGGCTTCGCGGTGGCCTTTGGGGATGGCCAGGATAGCGCCCCGGAACACCTCGGTGGCGTAGGCGCCAAAACACAGGCCCAGGGCAATGACGCCTGCGGCAAAGGCGCTGAGCTCAAGGCCTGGCATGTGCAGGGCTTCGCCCAGGGCGTTCATCAGGCCCACGGTGCCGAAGTAGATCAGCAACACCCACAGCAGTTCGGGAATACCCCGTACCAGGGTCGAGTAGAAACCGCCAAGCCACTGCAAGGGCTTGAGCGGGGAAGTCTTGGCCAGGGCGCCGAGCAGGCCCAGCACCAGCCCTAACAGCAAGGCGCACAGCGCCAGTTTTACGGTCATCAGGGTGCCGGCCATCATGGCCGGACCGAATCCGTGCAAGTCGATATTCATGGGCAGGTCATTCTAGGGAGAGGCGCGCCACCGGGGCGCGCCAATCGGGGCGGATCATTCGATGCTGAACGGGAAGTACTTGTCGTTGATCTTCTTGTACGTACCGTCGGCCTTGATTTCGGCCAGGGCCTTGTTCAGGTCGTCGCGCAGCTTGGTGTCACCCTTGCGCACGGCGATACCGATCTTGTCGCTGTCCATCACTGGCTCGCCCTTGAACTCGTAGTTCATGCCGTCCTTGCTCTTGAGCCACTCGTACTGCACGTACTTGTCGGCCAGGATGCCGTCGATACGGCCGGAAACCAGGTCCAGGTAGGCGTTTTCCTGGGTGTCGTACAGCTTGATGTCCACACCGCTGTAGTTGTCTTCCAGGTAGGTGCCAGCCAGGGTGGCGCGCTGGGTGCCGATGACCTTGCCCTTGAGCGAGTCCTTGTCAGTCTTGAAGTCGACGTTCTTCGGTGCGATGAACTGCAGCTTGTTGGAGTAGTACGGGTCGGTGAAGTCCACCGCCTGCTTGCGCTCGTCGGTGATCGACAGCGACGAGACCAGGAAGTCGAACTTCTTGGCGTTCAGGGCTGGAATGATGCCGTCCCAGTCGGAGGTGACGACCGAGCACTCGACCTTCATCTTGGCGCACAAGGCATCACCAATGTCCTTGTCGAAACCGACGACATTACCGCTGGCGTCCTTGTTGTTGAACGGTGGGTAGGCGGCTTCGATACCCATGCGCAGTTTTTCCGCGGCCATGGCATTGGCCGACATGACCAGGGTGGCAGCGGCTGCCAGGAGAAACTTCTTGTAGGTGTGCATGTATTGCTCCGTTAGCGGTGGCTGGACATGAATTGCTTGCAACGCGCCGAGGTCGGGTTCTCGAAGACCTGCTGCGGCGATCCCTGCTCTTCGACCAGGCCCTGGTGCAGGAAGACCACTTCACTGGACACCTGGCGGGCAAAGTTCATCTCGTGCGTCACCAGCAGCATGGTACGGCCTTCTTCGGCCAATGCGCGGATAACGTTAAGCACTTCCTGGACCATTTCCGGATCGAGGGCCGAGGTGGGCTCGTCGAACAGGATGACCTTGGGCTTCATGGCCAGGGTACGGGCAATGGCGGCGCGCTGCTGCTGGCCACCGGACAGCTGGGCGGGGTAGCTGTGACGCTTGTCGTAGATCCCCACCTTGTTGAGCAGCGCCTCGGCTGCCTCGACGGCCTCGGCCTTGCTTTGGCCAAGTACGCGGCGTGGGGCCTCGATGATGTTGTCGAGGATCGACATGTGCGGCCACAGGTTGAAGTTCTGGAAGACGAAGCCGATTTCGCTGCGCAGTCGGTTGATCTGGCGGTTGTCGGCAGCCATCAGGTCGCCGTTCTTTGCGGCCTTGAGCTTGAGGGCTTCACCGGCCACGAGGATTTCGCCCTGGTGCGGGTTTTCCAGCAGGTTGATGCAGCGCAGCAGGGTGGACTTGCCGGAGCCGGACGACCCCAGAATGGAGATCACGTCACCGTCGCGTGCGGTCAGCGAAATGCCCTTGAGAATTTCCTGCTCGCCATAACGTTTGTGCAGGTTGCGGATTTCCAGCGCGGGCGTGGCCTGAGCCATGTGCGGTCCTCATGTGTTCGGGTGCGTTCCCAGCTGTTGGCGGCCTTCCTGGCGTGCGCCAAGCTAGCATAGCGGCATTATGACGGCCAACAGGGTCGCCGGGCGCTCTGGGCATTGGTGGGGCAGTTTGTCGCATCGTTGCAGCGCAACGTCGCGCAGATGTCCACAAGGGAGGTTACCCGGCACCAGAGCCATGATGAAAAAAGGCGCGATGGTGCCAGTTTTGACGGTCTCAGGGAAGCGCTTTCGGACCATGTGCCCGTCAAACCTGACTGTCCGGGCAGCCTGTCGAGGCGCTCCGGTGCAGCCTTTCTGAACCCCGCCGCGGTCCAGGGTTGTACCGAAGGGTTGCGCCCTGTTTGCCTTGTGATGGTGCGCAGGTGTTACCGAGGGGCACCTTTGGTGCATTTGTAAGTGAGTATTTCGGTAATGAGCGCTTTTGATGGCTAATCGGCCATTCAATGGCCCTTTTTGCCGTGGCCCCCGCCGTTATTGGCTTCCGGCGTGGTCGGGCCGAGTGCGCGTAGCACATGGCGCGGTTATTGCCAGTGTCCAATCAATGGTTGCCGCTGTGCATGCTCCAGACGCGAGCCGCGCTTGCGCAACCGATGTGATCTACTCCTTGCAAAGGTAGTTTTATGAGCGGCAACAATTCCAATGACCTCGCTCAGGGGCTTAAACAACGGCATGTGACCATGCTGTCCATTGCTGGCGTCATCGGCGCAGGCCTGTTCGTCGGTTCCGGACACGCCATTGCAGCGGCGGGCCCGGCGGTACTGCTGGCTTATGCCGCCGCCGGTACGCTGGTGGTGCTGGTCATGCGCATGCTCGGTGAAATGGCAGTGGCTTCGCCCGACACCGGTTCGTTCTCCACCTACGCCGACCGCGCCATCGGGCGCTGGGCCGGCTTCACCATCGGCTGGCTGTACTGGTGGTTCTGGGTGTTGGTGATTCCACTGGAGGCCAACGCCGCTGCAGCCATCCTGCATGCCTGGTTCCCAGCCGTTGACCTGTGGGCGTTCTCCCTGCTGATCACCTTGGCACTGACCGTGACCAACCTGTTCAGCGTGAAGAACTACGGTGAGTTCGAGTTCTGGTTCGCCCTGCTCAAGGTGCTGGCCATCATCGCGTTCATCGTGGTCGGTTGTGTGGCCATGTTCGGCCTGGTACCCAACAGCCAGGTCAGCGGTGCCAGCCACCTGTTCGATACCCAAGGCTTCATGCCAAACGGCCTCGGCGCCGTGCTGGCTGCCATGCTGACGACCATGTTCTCATTCATGGGCACCGAGATCGTCACCATCGCCGCTGCCGAGTCCAAGGACCCGGGCAAGCAGATCAGCCGCGCCACCAACTCGGTGATCTGGCGTATCTGCCTGTTCTACCTAGTGTCGATCTTCCTGGTCGTGGCGCTGGTGCCATGGAATGACCCGGCGTTGGCCGAAGTCGGTTCCTACCAGACCGTGCTCAGCCGCATCGGTGTACCCAACGCCAAGCTGATCGTCGATATCGTGGTACTGATCGCCGTGACCAGCTGCCTGAACTCGGCGCTGTACACGTCCTCGCGCATGTTGTTCTCGCTGAGCAAGCGTGGCGATGCCCCGGCCATGGCCCAACGCACCACCAAGGCGGCTACCCCTTACGTGGCGGTGCTGCTGTCCACTGCGGCGGCGTTCCTGTGCGTCTTCGCCAACTTCCTTGCGCCAGCCCAGGTCTTCGAGTTCCTGCTGGCAAGCTCCGGCGCCATCGCGTTGCTGGTGTACCTGGTGATTGCCGTTTCGCAACTGCGCATGCGTGCCAAGCGCGAGGCCAGTGGTGAGCAGATCGCGTTCAAGATGTGGCTGTTCCCAGGGCTGACCTGGGCGACCATCGCCTTCATTGTGGCGGTGCTGGGGGTAATGGCACTGCGTGAGGACCACCGCATCGAGATCATCGCGACGGCACTGCTGAGCATCGCCGTGGTGGCTGCGGGGCTGCTGGTGCACCGCAAGCGCGAAGCCGGTGGACGGGCAGCGGTGGCCAAGTAAGGCCGCCACTCCATTTGCCTGCGTGCAGGGCCGGCCATCGCGGCCGGTCCAGCGCCCCGGCAAGGCCGCTCACGCAGGTATTCGGTCGTCTTTAGGAGCGGGGCAAGTCGGCTGTTTCCAAGCCGTCAGCCCGGCCACCCTAATCAACCAAACTGCTTCTGCTGTTGCTGCTGCTTGGCCACCAGCTCGGACGCAGCCAGGTAAGCCTCCTGGAACTCATCGCTTTCCAGCCATGCCATGGTCGTGTCTTCGTCCGCGCCATCGAGCCATGCACGGTAGGCGTTGAATACCATCACGATATAGTCGGTCGCGTGTTCTTCCTTGTGGCCCTTGAGCACCAGGGCCAGCAGCGGGTCAACCAGGAACACCGAGATCATCGGCACCAGGCCGCCTTCCTGGGCTTCCTTCATCTTCTTGAACAAAGGGTCGTAACTGGCCGACGCCATGGCCTTATCGAACACCTGCTCGACGCTGGCGCTATCGCCTGCGCTGGCCTTCACGGCCTGGCCGCTGCGCACCATGCGGTTCTGCTTGGCCTTGGTGGCGGCGCGCTTGGCGCGTTTTTGTTGCTTGCTGGAGGTGGCCATGGGCAATCCTTGGGTGGGGCTTGAAAGTGCGCGTATTGAAGCGCAGTTACCCGCGAAACCCAAGTGCCATGCACGCACCGCCGGCGGTCAGCTGGCGATCGCGTCGTCCTCCTCGAACCCGCGCGATGCCCGCCCGACCAGCAGTGGGTCCGGCGCGTAGGCCACGCTCAAGTCCTTGTCCGGGTAGTCCAGCGAATGCAGGAAGTGGCGGATGCAGTTGATGCGCGCACGCTTCTTGTCATCGGACTTGATCACCGTCCACGGCGCGTCGGCGGTGTCGGTGTGGAAGAACATGGCTTCCTTGGCGGCGGTGTAGTCGTCCCACTTGTCCAGAGACTTGATGTCGATGGGCGACAGTTTCCAGTGCTTGAGGGGGTCGTCCCGGCGCGAGATGAAGCGGCGCAGTTGTTCCTCGCGGTTCACCGAAAACCAGTACTTGAACAGCAGTATGCCGCTGTTGCACAGCATCCGCTCAAGGTCCGGTGCCTGGCGCATGAACTCCAGGTATTGAAGGGGGGAGCAGAAATCCATCACCTTCTCGACGCCCGCGCGGTTGTACCAGGAGCGGTCGAAGAACACCATTTCCCCCGCCGTGGGCAGGTGCTGCACATAGCGCTGGAAATACCACTGGCCTTTCTCTTGTTCCGACGGCTTTTCCAGCGCCACGATGCGAGCGCCCCGGGGGTTCAGGTGCTCCATGAACCGCTTGATGGTCCCACCCTTGCCTGCAGCGTCACGCCCTTCGAACAGAATCACCACCCGCTGCCCGGTTTCTTTCACCCAGCTTTGCACCTTGAGCAACTCGATCTGCAGGGCGTGCTTGGCCCTTTCGTACTCTTGTCGACGCAGGCGCTGCGGGTAAGGGTAGCCGGATGGCAAGCGCGCCGATGTGCTGTCTTCGCTGCTGCCCTTGGGAGCGCTGGCCACTTCCAGTGCGGTCGGTGCCTGGCTGATCGCGGTGATGGCCGGTTCGGGTTTGCGCGGGCGGGGGCGGCGAGTGCGGGGCTTGGCCGTGGGGGTAGCCTTCTTGGGGGGTGGGGAAGTCTGGAGAGGGGCGTCGTCGCTCATGGAGGTCCTTGCAAGGTGGTTCGAATGTTCACCTTGAATGCTAAGGACGACAGGGCGCTGGCTCTTTGATGTTGATCAACCCGGCCGGGATGAGTGCTGCTGACCGAAGGCTACCCACGACGAAGGGCGACCCACCAGCACTTTTCGACAGGCAACAAAAAACCCGCACTGGGCGGGTTTCTTGTGTCGCTTCGGGTAACTTTGCAACCACCAGAAGCTGAAGGTGGTGCCCAGAGACGGAGTCGAACCGCCGACACGAGGATTTTCAATCCTCTGCTCTACCGACTGAGCTATCTGGGCGACGAGGTGAATTAAATAGACTTTCAGACCGCTCGTCAACGACTTTTTGAAAAAAATATTAAATTAATTCCGTCGCTTACGTGCCCCCGGGTCATTGCGAGGGCGGTACGTAGCCTTCTGCCTGAGCGTATTCTTCGCCAGCGAAAAACTTGTCCATCTCGGCCTGGAGGAATTTGCGGTCCTCGCCATTCATCATGTTCAGGCGCTTTTCGTTGATCAGCATGGTCTGGTGCTTCTGCCAGTCGGCCCAGGCCTTCTGCGAGATGTGGTCGAAGATGTCCTGGCCCTTGGCCCCTGGATAGGGTGGGCGGTCCAGGCCGGGCAGTTCTTCGTTGTACTTGCGGCACATCACGGTGCGGGTCATCAGGCATCTCCTGCAATCAGTTCGTCGGCTGCGCGTTTGAGCAGCTTCTTCACCGGGGCGGCCAGGCCCAGGCGCGGTGGGGTGGCCAGGTTATACCAGAGCCAGTCGGCCTCGACCATGTGCTCGCCAACCGGGTCGACGTGCACCAGCCAAGGCTCGATGGCCAGCTGGAAGTGGCTGAAGGTGTGGGTCAGGTTGTCCAGGGCGTGGCTGCGGCCCAGGCGCAGGCCGTGCTGATCGGCCAAGTCGTCAAGCTGGGCGATGTCGTCGAGCTCCGGCAAGCTCCACAGCCCGCCCCACAGGCCACTGGACGGGCGACGGTACAGCAGGATGGCGCCGTCGTCGTTGGCCAGCAGCGGCATCAGCGTGCGCCGCTGGGGTAGCGCCTTGCGCGGCTTGGGCTCGGGGTAGCGGGTTTCTTCGCCGTGCAGGTGCGCCTCGCAGCCGCGCCGTACCGGGCAGAGCAGGCAGGTGGGCTTGCTGCGGGTGCAGAGCGTCGCGCCCAGGTCCATCATCGCCTGGGTGTAGTGGTTGGCACGAACCATGGGCGTGAAACGCTCGGCAGTGGCCCACAGCTGGTTGGCTACCCTCGGCTCACCCGGGTAACCGGCCTGGGCGGTGAAGCGCGCCAGGACTCGTTTGACGTTACCGTCCAGGATCGGCGCACGGATGCCCATGCTGATGCTGGCGATGGCCCCGGCTGTGGAGCGGCCGATGCCGGGCAGCTCGGTGAGCTGCTCGACGCTGCGCGGAAACACCCCGCCATGCTGCTCGACCACGATGCGTGCAGCCTTCTGCAGGTTGCGGGCGCGGGTGTAGTAGCCCAGGCCCGTCCACAAGTGCAGCACCTCGTCCTCGGGCGCCTCGGCCAGCGCTTGCACGGTCGGCAGCGCATGCATGAAGCGGTCGAAATAGTTCAGCACGGTGCTGACCTGGGTCTGTTGCAGCATGATTTCAGACACCCACACCCGGTACGGGTTGATGCCCTGTTGCCAGGGCAGATCGTGCCGGCCGTGCGTGTCGTACCACTCCAGCACAGCGCTGGAAAACTGCTCGGGTGTCATCGCTTGAACAGCCCCTTGAGCGCGTCTTTGAGTTCCGGGCTCACTTTGTCTCCGAGTTTTTCATCGAGTTTTTCGTCGATCTTGTCTTTGAGGCGGTTGCCTGCGAGTTTGGCGGCGACCTTGCCCATGCCGTCCTTGTCCAGACGGCAGGCCTTGGCGCCCAGCTCCAGCGGGCCACGGCAGCGCAGCGGCACTTCCACGCCCACGTAGCGCTCGTTGACCTGGCAGGCCGGGTCGGGCATGGCCCGCTGATCGCCCTCGACGATAACACCCACGTTGTAGTCCATGCCCAGTACCCGCAGGTCCACGTCACCATGGCCGTTGACGGTCAGGCCTGGAATTCGCACCTTGAGGTCAGGGTTGCTGGCCACGCCATTGCGAATCACCACGCTGCCACGCAGCGCCTGGAACGGGGTGTCCTTGCCGCGCGGCTCGCCGCTGAGCGACTTGCGGTTGAGCGTGGCAATGGCCTGGCACAGCTGTTGTTCGAGGTTGGCGTTGACCAGCACACCGTCATTGATGGTGAAGTTGGCCGTGCCGTTGAGCGTGTCCACCAGCGCTTTCTGGCTGTTGCCGGTGGCGGTCAGGTCGCTGGACAGGGTCAGCAAACCCTTGACCGGCGGCGTCTTGTCCTTGTCGTCGGTCTTGATGAAATGCTCGACGGGTACTCGCTGGATGCGGGTGTTGACCCCCAGCTGTGGCACGGCGGGGCGCACGTCGACCGTACCCTTGGCCTCGAACGTGCCGTTGTACAGGTCACCGCGCAAGGTTTGCAGGGTCAGTAGCCCACCCTGGCCATTGGCCGTCAGGCGGGCGTTGCCGATGGGCAGCTTGTCCAGCGTCAGCGAACCGAAGCTCAGGTCTGCCTGCAGGTCGAGGGCGCGCAGACGGTCCACCGGCAGCAGTTTGTCAGTGCTCCAGGCGCCCTGGGTGGGGGCGTCGGGCAGGGGTGTGCTGCCTGCACCGGCCACGGCACTGGCTTCTTGCTGCTGTACCTGGGCCTTGCGCGCAGCAGTGGCGCCCTTGGCCTCTTCGCTCTTGGCCGGCAGGTACCGGTCTGCATCGAAGCTGTCGCCCTTCAGTTGCAGGCGCAGGGCTTGCTTGGCGAAATCTTCAACCGCCACGCGTCCGGTGAAGGTGCTGCTGTCCAGTTTCACCGACAGGTCTTCCAGGGCGATGCTGGCAGGCGTGCCTTGCAGGCGCGTGACCAGCTCGAGCTTGCCGAATGCAGCCGGGTCCTGAGTGGTAGGCAGCGGGTGGCCGATACCGTCCAGGAAGGTACGCAGGTCGAACTGGGCAATGGACAGGCCGCCACTTAGCTGCGGCGTCTTGTCCAGCTCGCGCAGGTTGAGTTCGCCCAGGGCGCGCAGCTGGTTGGCCGACAGTTTCAGGCCGTTCCATGACGCCACGTTGGCGGCCTGGTCGAGCAGCAACTGGCCCTGGGCGGCGAAGGTTACGGTCTTGCCGCCAGTGGGCTCTCCAGAGGTTTCGCCCGACAGGCGCATGTCTTCGAAGCTGTAGCGCTTGAGCGCACGGTCCAGACGCAGCTCGCCGGCCACTTCGGTGCGCGCCTTGATGTTGGGCTGGCTGGCGCTGATGAATGCGCTGGCCTTGAGTGGAATAGTGGCGCCTTCGTGTACCGCGCCGGTGCTGAGTTGAATGCTTTCGGCGTTGTAGCTGACGCCGCTGCGTGCGTCGGTGTACTGCACGCGTGCGTTGTTCACGGTCAGGCTGTCGATATCGAGCTTGACCGGTCGGTCTGCGTTGGCAGTGCCGGAGCGCTGATCGGTGTTTTCGGGGCCTTGCGCATTGCCTGGTGCAGGGGTTTCGCCCTCGGCCGACGCAGGCAAAGGCTTGCCGATGTCCTCCCAGTTGCCATGCCCTTGTTCGTCACGTGTCAGGATCAGGTTCAGCCCTTCGACGCGCACATCACTCATCTGCACCTCGCGGCGCAGCAGCGGCAGCACCCGCACCGACAGGCCCAGCATCTGCAAGTCGGCAAACGGCGCCTTGGGCGCATTCAAGGTGGCGATGCTGGCGTCATGCAGCTCAAGCCCCAGCCATGGGAACAGGCTCCAGCCAATGTCGCCGTTGAGAGTCAGCTCCACGTGAGCCTTGTCGCGCGCCAGCTGGCGAATCTCGTCTTTGTAGTCGTTGGGATCGAACAGGTGGGTCAGGGCAAAGCCCAGCGCCACGATGATCAGCAACAACCCGAGAAGCCCTAGGCCCAGGATTTTGCCGAACGCTTTCATGGGCGAGTCCTTAACTATCGGAATGTGAATTCAAGCGCGAGAGTATAGCGCCGCAGCGGCCGTCCCTGCTGATTCGGCTGGATATACCGGCCATTTCCCACGTGCTCAGTAGATGCTACGGCTTTCGACAGCGGTGATCTTGGCAGTTCAGAAAGATCGGCTACAGCGCGTTACCGTTTCAGCCGAACTAAAATAGGCGATATCAGATTGCTTTCATGTGATCGGATACTGCTACCCTTGCGCCGCTTTGCCTGCCTCCACAACTTATAAAAAAGGATCATCCCCATGAGCCGCACCATGACGGCGGATGCCTTGGCCAGTGCGCCAGGCTTCCTCTCCAAGGAACGCATCATCGCCCGGCCGGGCTTCAACCGCTGGCTGGTGCCTCCGGCTGCTTTGGCCATCCACCTGTGCATCGGCATGGCCTACGGCTTTTCGGTGTTCTGGCTGCCGTTGTCCCAAGCCCTGGGCATCACGGCGCCAGTGGCGTGCGCGCCAGACATGAGCTTCGTCGCCCGATTGTTCAGCGCCGAGTGCGACTGGCCCATTTCGATGCTCAGCTGGATCTATACCCTGTTCTTCGTCTTCCTCGGCTGTTCGGCCGCCGTGCTGGGCGGCTGGCTGGAACACGCCGGCCCGCGCAAGGCCGGGCTGGTCTCGGCGCTGTGCTGGTGTGGCGGCATGCTGATCTCCGCCATCGGGGTGAAAACCCATCAGCTGTGGCTGATGTGGTTGGGTTCCGGCGTGATTGGCGGTATTGGCTTGGGCCTGGGGTACATTTCGCCCGTGTCCACCCTGATCAAGTGGTTCCCGGACAAGCGCGGCATGGCCACCGGCATGGCCATCATGGGCTTCGGCGGCGGTGCCATGGTGGGTGCACCGTTGGCCACGGCGCTGATGGGTCATTTTGGCAGCGCGCAAGAAGTGGGCGTGTGGCAGAGCTTCGTGGTCATGGCCGCGATCTACTTCGTGTTCATGACGGCCGGCGCCCTGGCCTATCGCATTCCGCCCACCGGCTGGAAGCCTGAAGGCTGGACCGCGCCGGCCAAGAAGGCGGGCAACGGCATGGTCACCGATCGCCATGTGCACGTCAGCGTAGCCTGGAAAACCCCACAGTTCGTCCTGGTCTGGCTGGTGCTGTGCCTGAACGTGTCGGCCGGTATCGGCATTCTCGGCATGGCCTCGCCGCTGTTGCAGGAAGTGTTCGCTGGCAAGTTGCTGGGCAATGAACTCACTTTCAGTCAGCTCAATGCCGCGCAATTGGCGCAGATTGCCGCCATCGCGGCGGGCTTTACCGGCTTGTTGAGCCTGTTCAACATCGGCGGGCGGTTCTTCTGGGCGTCGTTCTCCGACTACATCGGGCGCAAGAATACCTACTTCGCCTTCTTCGCCTTGGGCGTTGGCCTGTACAGCCTGATCCCGAACATGGGTCACCTGGGCAACGTGGCGCTGTTCGTGGCGGCGTTCTGCATCATCCTGTCGATGTATGGCGGTGGCTTCTCCACGGTACCCGCCTACCTGGCCGACCTGTTCGGCACACAGATGGTCGGCGCCATCCACGGGCGTCTGTTGACAGCCTGGGCGGCCGCCGGGGTGCTGGGGCCTGTGTTGATCACCTACCTGCGCGAATCTCAATTGGCGGCTGGCGTTGAACGTGCGGCAGCGTACGACATGACCCTGTACATCCTCGCCGGCCTGCTGGTGCTGGGCTTCATCTGCAACATGCTGATCCGCCCGGTGGCCGACAAGCACTTCATGACCGATGCGCAACTGGCCGCCGAACGTGCGTTGAGCCACGACAAGGGCGCTGACGGCGCGCGGTCCCTCGAGTGGAAGGCTGCGCCTGGCAGCCTGCCGCTGGTGCTGTTGGCCTGGGCCGTGGTGGTGGTGCCGTTGGCCTGGGGCGTCTGGGTGACCCTGCAGAAGACCGCCGTATTGTTCCACTGATCCGGACTGGTCGAAGCCTTGCCACGGGGCCGTCGCGCCTGGCTCCGTGGCGTCGGTGCTACCAGCACGTGCGACAGGGCCGCGTTGAGTGGCGGCCCTTCAGATACCCCACAAGCGATCCCCCGCTCCTGGTTGTATAGACCTGTAGTGGTATCCGAGCCCGTCATTGCTGGGCTTGCCATCTATCTTGCGCGTTCCAAGCAGCGGCCATCTGCGCCTATAATGCAGCCCTTTCGCCTAATGATTTTGCGGAGCTGGTGATGGTCGAACGTAAGGCTTCCGTCGAGCGCAATACCCTGGAAACCCAGGTCAAGTGCTCGATCAACCTCGATGGCAGTGGCAAGGCCCGATTCGATATCGGCGTGCCGTTCCTTGAACACATGCTGGACCAGATCGCTCGCCATGGGCTGATCGATCTGGATATCGAGTGCAAGGGTGACCTGCATATCGACGATCACCATACCGTCGAGGACGTCGGTATCACCCTGGGCATGGCGTTTGCCCAGGCCATCGGCGACAAGAAAGGCATCTTCCGTTACGGCCACGCCTACGTGCCGCTGGACGAAGCGCTGTCACGCGTGGTCATCGACTTCTCCGGCCGCCCTGGCTTGCAGATGCATGTGCCTTACACCCGTGCCAGCGTAGGCGGCTTCGACGTCGACCTGTTCCAGGAATTCTTCCAGGGCTTCGTCAACCACGCCCTGGTCACCCTGCACATCGACAACCTGCGTGGGCACAACACCCACCACCAGATCGAGACCGTGTTCAAGGCCTTCGGCCGCGCACTGCGCATGGCTGTTACCCTCGACGAGCGCATGGCCGGGCAGATGCCGTCCACCAAAGGGTGCCTGTAAATGCAGACGGTAGCGGTAATCGACTATGGCATGGGCAACCTGCACTCGGTCGCCAAGGCGCTCGAGCACGTCGGCGCCGGCAAGGTACTGGTCACCAGCGATGCAGCGGTGATCCGCGAAGCGGACCGGGTGGTGTTCCCAGGCGTTGGCGCCATTCGCGACTGCATGGCCGAAATTCGCCGCCTGGGCTTTGACAGCCTGGTGCGTGAAGTGAGCCAGGATCGCCCGTTTCTGGGCATCTGCGTGGGCATGCAGGCACTGCTTGAGCACAGCGAAGAAAACGACGGCGTCGACTGCATCGGCCTGTTTCCGGGCCAGGTGCGCTTCTTCGGCAAAGGCCTGCAAGAAGAGGGCGAGCACCTGAAGGTGCCGCACATGGGCTGGAACGAAGTCAGCCAGAGCGTCGACCACCCCCTGTGGCACGACATCAGCGACCGGGCGCGTTTCTATTTCGTGCACAGCTACTACATTGCCGCCGGCAAACCCACGCAGGTGGTCGGGCGCGGTCACTACGGCGTCGATTTCGCCGCGGCGCTGGCTGATGGTTCGCGCTTCGCGGTCCAGTTCCACCCGGAGAAGAGCCATACCCATGGCCTGCAGCTGCTGCAGAACTTCGTGGCCTGGGACGGGCGCTGGTAAATGAGCCGTTCGAAGACCAAGGCGCCGATCCTCACATTGGCCCCCGAGCAGGAGCGTGAAGCGCTCGATACGCTCAAGCGCTTTCTCGAAGACCGTTTCGAGCTGGAGCTGGGGTCGTTCGAAGTCGCCGAGGTACTCGAACTGTTCACCCATCACATTGCACCCCATTACTACAACAGGGCGATCGCCGATGTTCAGCTGCACCTCAAGGAGCGGTTCGAGAGCATCGAAAGCGATCTGTGGGCGCTCGAGAAGCCCTGAAACCCCAAGAACGGACAGGTTCCCAAGATGCTGATTATCCCCGCTATCGATCTGAAGGACGGTGCCTGCGTGCGTCTGCGCCAGGGCCGTATGGAAGATTCCACGGTATTTTCCGATGACCCGGTGAGCATGGCCGCCAAGTGGGTCGAGGGCGGCTGCCGTCGCCTGCACCTGGTCGACCTCAACGGTGCCTTCGAAGGCCAGCCGGTCAACGGTGAAGTGGTCACCGCCATCGCCAAGCGCTACCCGACCCTGCCGATCCAGATCGGTGGCGGCATTCGCTCGCTGGAAACCATCGAGCACTACGTCAAGGCTGGCGTCAGCTACGTGATCATCGGCACCAAGGCGGTGAAGCAGCCTGAATTCGTGGCCGAGGCCTGCAAGGCCTTCCCCGGCAAGGTCATCGTCGGCCTGGACGCCAAGGACGGTTTCGTCGCCACCGACGGCTGGGCTGAGGTGAGCACGGTGCAGGTCATTGACCTGGCCAAGCGCTTCGAGGCCGATGGCGTCTCGGCGATCGTCTACACCGACATCGCCAAGGACGGCATGATGCAGGGCTGCAACGTGCCCTTCACAAAGGCCCTGGCAGAAGCCACGTCGATACCGGTAATCGCCTCGGGCGGCATTCACAACCTGGGCGACATCAAGGCACTGCTACAGGCCAATGCGCCTGGCATCATTGGCGCCATCACCGGCCGTGCCATCTATGAGGGCACCCTCGACGTCGCCGAGGCCCAGGCCTTCTGTGACACCTACCCGAGCATTGGCCAGCGCTAAGTGTCTGCGGCAGGGGGCCCGTTCGGTGCGTATCCCTTGCCGCCCCAAGCTTGCAGCTTGCAGTTGCTTCCCAGGAGCCCTCTCATGGCTTTAGCTAAACGCATCATCCCTTGCCTGGACGTGGACAACGGCCGTGTGGTCAAGGGCGTCAAGTTCGAGAACATCCGCGATGCCGGTGACCCGGTTGAAATCGCCCGGCGCTACAACGAGCAGGGTGCGGACGAAATCACGTTCCTCGATATCACGGCCAGCGTTGACGGCCGCGACACCACGCTGCACACCGTCGAGCGCATGGCCAGCCAGGTCTTCATCCCGCTGACCGTCGGTGGTGGCGTGCGTACCGTGCAGGACATCCGCAACCTGCTCAATGCCGGTGCCGACAAGGTGTCGATCAATACTGCCGCCGTGTTCAACCCGGAATTCGTGGGCGAGGCCGCCGACCGTTTCGGCTCGCAGTGCATTGTCGTGGCCATCGATGCCAAGCAGGTATCCGGCCCTGGCGAAACGCCGCGCTGGGAAATCTTCACCCACGGCGGACGCAAGCCGACCGGTTTGGACGCGGTAGAGTGGGCCAAGAAGATGGAAGGCCTGGGCGCGGGCGAGATCCTGCTGACCAGCATGGACCAGGATGGCATGAAGAACGGGTTCGACCTGGGCGTGACCCGTGCCATCAGCGATGCGTTGAGCATCCCGGTGATCGCCTCGGGCGGGGTGGGTAACCTTCAGCACCTGGCCGATGGCATCTTGCAAGGGCATGCCAGTGCCGTGTTGGCTGCCAGCATCTTCCATTTTGGGGAGTACACGGTGCCTGAGGCCAAGGCCTATATGGCAGCGCGCGGAATAGTCGTTCGCTGACCGGAAAAAAAAGGGGCTGCCAGGCAGCCCCTTTTGCTGATCAGCCCTGCTTCACTTCGCGCATGGGCTTGCCTTTGACCGGCGCGTCGTTGGCCACGTAGTACTTGGCAGTGCTGCGCGGCAACGGCTTGCGACCACGGATCTTGTCCGAGATTTTCTCGGCAATCATGATGGTGGTGGCGTTGAGGTTGCCGGTGATGATGATCGGCATGATCGACGCATCCACTACACGCAGGCCCTGCATGCCATGCACGCGGCCTTCGCCATCGACCACCGCCATGTCGTCGGTACCCATCTTGCACGAGCAGGATGGGTGGTAGGCGGTTTCGGCGTGCTCACGGATGAATTTGTCCAGCTCTTCATCGGTCTGCACATGCGCGCCTGGGCTGATTTCGCGACCGCGGTACGGGTCCAGCGCCGGCTGGGCCATGATTTCGCGGGTCAGGCGAATACCGTCACGGAATTCTTCCCAGTCCTGCTCGGTGGCCATGTAGTTGAACAGGATGCTCGGGTGCTGGCGTGGGTCCTTGGACTTGACCTGCACGCGGCCGCGGCTAGGCGAGCGCATCGAGCCCATGTGCGCCTGGAAGCCATGTTCCTTGACGCCCTTGGAGCCGTTGTAATTGATGGCAACCGGCAGAAAGTGGTACTGGATGTTCGGCCATTTGAATTCAGGGCGCGAGCGAATGAAACCGCCGGCCTCGAACTGGTTGCTGGCCCCGATGCCGGTACCGTTGAACAGCCACTCCGCGCCGATGGCCGGCTGGTTCCACCACAGCAGCGATGGGTACAGCGATACGGGCTGGGTGCACGCGTACTGAAGGTACAGTTCCAGGTGATCCTGCAGGTTTTCGCCAACCCCTGGCAGGTCGTGAACGACCGGGATGTCCAGGCTTTCGAGCAGGGCGCGCGGGCCTACACCGGAGCGCTGCAGCAGTTGCGGCGTGGCGATGGCGCCGGAGCTGACGATCACTTCCTTGCGCGCACGTGCTTCGACGCGCTCTTCGCTGTCGCCCACCAGGTAGCTCACACCAATGGCGCGCTTACCGTCGAACAGTACGCGGTCGCTCAGGGCGTGAGTCACGATGGTCAGGTTGGGGCGTTTCTTGGCCTGGTCCAGGTAACCGCGGGCAGTGCTGGAGCGGCGGCCATTCTTGGTCACCGAACGGTCCATCGGGCCGAAGCCTTCTTGCTGGTAGCCGTTGAGGTCTTCGGTGCGCGGGTAGCCGGCCTGTACGCCAGCTTCGACCATGGCGTTGAACAGCGGGTTGTTACCCGCCTTGGGCGTGGCCACGCTCAACGGGCCGTCGCCACCGTGATAGTCGTTGGGGCCGATGTCGCGGGTTTCGGCCTTGCGGAAGTACGGCAGGCAGTCCAGGTAGGCCCAGTCTTCCAGGCCTGGCAGCTCAGCCCAGCCATCGAAGTCCAGGGCGTTGCCGCGGATGTAGCACATGCCGTTGATCAGCGAGGAGCCACCCAGGCCCTTGCCACGGCCACATTCCATGCGGCGGCCGTCCATGTGCGGCTCCGGGTCGGTCTCGTAGGCCCAGTTGTAGCGGCGGCCTTGCAGCGGGAAGGCCAGGGCGGCTGGCATCTGGGTGCGGAAGTCGAAGCGATAGTCAGGGCCGCCCGCTTCGAGCAGCAGTACGGTGGTGCCTGCGTCTTCGGTAAGGCGAGTAGCCAGGGTGTTACCGGCAGAGCCGGCACCAACGATGATGTAATCGTATTCCATGGGGAAGCTTCCTCCGGAAGCAGTTGCGCGTCTGGCGCTGCACCTGGGTGCAGCCTGGCCTCACGCGCAAATGGATGAGTGCTGCAAGGGCCGGTCGGTCAACGACCGGCGCTGTCCTGCAGCATGGGCTGGCGTGCTACGGGCGGTCAGAAGACCGACGCGTAGTCGCCCAGCTCGACCTGTACCGACTTGATGCGGGTGTATTGGGCCAGCGAGCTGATGCCGTTCTCGCGACCAACGCCCGATTGCTTGTAGCCACCCACCGGCATTTCGGCTGCGGACTCGCCCCAGGCGTTGATCCAGCAAATGCCCGCTTCAAGCTGATGGATGATGCGGTGGGCACGGTTCAGGTCGTTGGTGCACACGCCGGCTGCCAGGCCGTATTCGGTGTCGTTGGCGCGGCGGATCACTTCTTCCTCGGTCTCGTAGCTGAGGATGCTCATGACCGGGCCGAAAATCTCTTCCTTGACGATGGTCATGTCGTCGCGGCAATCGGTGAACACGGTCGGGGCCACGAAGGCACCCTTGCCGAAGTCGCCTTCGGTCAGGCGCTCGCCGCCACACAGTACGCGGGCACCTTCTTCCTTGCCCTTGGCGATGTAGCCCAGCACGCTTTCCATGTGCTGGAAGCTGACCAGCGGGCCGAAGTTGGTGTTTTCATCTTCCGGGTTGCCGGCACGGATGCGCGCCACGCGCTCGAGAATCTTGGCTTCAAAAGCGGCCTTGTGCTCGGCTGGGATGAACACGCGGGTACCGTTGGTGCACACCTGGCCCGAGCTGTAGAAGTTGGCCATCATGGCGATGTCGGCGGCCTTGTCCAGGTCGGCGTCGGCGCAGATGATCAGCGGCGACTTGCCGCCCAGCTCCATGGTCACTTCCTTGAGCGAGGAGCTCGAGGCGCTGGCCATGACCTTCTTGCCGGTGGTGGTGCCGCCGGTGAAGGAGATCTTCTCGATGCGCGGGTGCTCGGTCAGCCAGCTACCGACTTCGCGGCCGCTGCCGGTCAGTACGTTGAACACGCCGTCCGGCAGGCCGGCCTCGGTGTAGATCTCGGCCAGCTTGAGGGTGGTCAGCGAAGTGACTTCCGACGGCTTGAAGATCATCGCGTTGCCGGCAGCCAGGGCCGGTGCGGATTTCCACAGGGCGATCTGGATCGGGTAGTTCCAGGCACCGATACCTGCGGTCACGCCCAGCGGTTCGCGGCGGGTGTAGACGAAGGACGATTCGCGCAGCGGAATCTGCTCGCCTTCGATGGCAGGTACCAGGCCTGCGTAGTATTCCAGTACGTCGGCGCCGGTGACGATGTCGACGTAGCGTGTTTCGGAGTAGGACTTGCCGGTGTCCAGGGTTTCCAGCATGGCCAGCTCGTCGTTGCGTTCGCGCAGGATGTCCACGGCGCGGCGCAGGATGCGCGAGCGCTGCATGGCGGTCATGGCCGCCCACACTTTCTGGCCGCGCTCGGCGCTTTCGACAGCCTTCTCGACGTCAGCTTCGGTGGCGCGTTGCACGTGGGCAAGCACTTCGCCGGTAGCCGGGTTGATGGCTTCGAAGGTGGCATCGGTGCCAGCGTCGACATAACCGCCATCGATGTAGAGTTTTTGCGTTCCGAAACGGGCCATAGTGTCCTCGCAAGTGCAATGTGTGAGTAGGCCGGGCGTCACGCTCCTGCCGTGCTGGCAGAGGCCGTGCGCCGTTTTTCAGCAGCGGGGTCGGTGCCCAGTGTGTGCTGCTTGGCCAGTTGTAGATCCATGTATTCGTAAGCGATCCGTATCGCCTGGTCAGTGTCGAAGGCATCCCCCGACAAGGCGCCACGCAGCCACAGGCCGTCGATCAGGGCCGCCAGCCCGCGGGCTGCCTTGCGTGCATGGTAAAGCGGCAGCACGCGGCGAAACTGGCAACACAGGTTGGAGTACAAACGGTGGTCATTGATCCGTTGCAATCTGTGCAGATCGGGCTGGTGCATGCTGGAAGCCCAGAAAGCCAACCAGGTTTTCATCGCCGGGCCATTCACCTGGCTGGCATCGAAGTTGCCCTCGATGATCACTTTCAGGTGGGCGCGCGGCGCATCGTCCGTCAACGCCTGGCGGCGCGCTCGCACGCCTTCGTTGAGCATGCTCATGATGTAGCCCATCGTCGCTGCGATCAGGCCGTTCTTGTCCCGAAAGTAGTGACTGATGATGCCGTTCGACACGCCGGCCAAACGGGCAATGAGCGCAATGCTGGCGTCCCCCAGACCGACCTGATCGACCGCCTGTAGCGTGGCTTCGATCAACTGCTGACGGCGGATGGGTTGCATACCGACCTTGGGCATCTTGCTTTCTCCTCAGGTCTGCCAGCAGACGACAAGCGTCTGACTCGGCGAAGACCAGTCTATTTTGTTTTGATTGAACGTTCAATCAATAAAGAATAAGCTCTGCGACAATTTGTGCCATTGACAGCCCATGTGGCGGCGCCAGCGGCATCGATTAAAACCTTAGGAAATCGCGCAAACCCAGAGCCGGCAAGGCTTGTAAGGGGGCGATCGATAAAGGACGCAGACGCCGTCGCAGCGTGAACAACCTGCGACATGCCTCAGGATCGGGCGATATCCCTGTGACCAATGCGCGCATGTGCAACCCTGCGCAGCAGTTTGAAGCGGTGGTAACGGCGTATGTGTTGCAGCGGATCGGTTCGAAACCGCGATTCCCAGGGTGCTTTTATAACACCTGATGCAGTGGGGGTATTCCACCAAATGCTCAGGAAGACCGATTAGCCTCCACTGCCGTTCTGCCCGGAGCCTTCTTGCAATGAGTTCTGCCTCACTAACCAAACCCCCCGCCGAGAGGGTACGGGTCAACCGCGTGGTGTTCTACACCTCGGCGCTGATGATCCTCGTTCTGACTGCCTTGCTTATCGCTGTTCCTGAAACTGCCGGCCGCGTACTGGGCGTCGCCCAGCAGTGGCTGACGCGCAGTTTCGGCTGGTACTACATGCTGGTGATCTGCGGCTACTTGCTGTTCGTCATCTACCTGGCGTTTTCCGACTACGGCAAGCTCAAGCTGGGCGGCAAGGAAGATCAGCCTGACTTCAGCTATGGCGCCTGGGCCGGCATGCTGTTCTCGTCGGGCATCGGTATTTCGCTGTTGTACTTCGGCGCATCCGAGCCACTGGATCACTATTTCAATCCGCCCGAAGGCACGCCGGCCAGCCTGGAAGCGGCGCGTCAGGGCCTGCAACTGACGTTCCTGCACTGGGGCCTGCACGGCTGGGCGATCTACGCCCTGGTGGGCTTGGCCGTGGGGTACTTCGCCTACCGTCACAACCAGCCGCTGGCACTGCGCTCGGCACTCTATCCACTGGTAGGCGAGCGCTGGGTCAAGGGCGCTGCCGGCAACGCTGTGGATATCTTCGGCATGTTCGTGACCCTGCTGGGCCTGGTCACCAACCTCGGGATCGGCTCGATGCAGGTCGCATCGGGGCTCGAATACCTGTTCGGCATGGACCACAGCAAGACCAACCTGCTGGTAGTGATCCTGGTAATGGCTGGCGTTGCCACGGTGGCGGCGGTCTCGGGTGTGGAAAACGGCATCCGCCGCCTGTCCAACCTGAACATCGCGCTGTTCAGCGGGCTGCTGATCTTCGTACTGCTGGGCGGCCAGACCCTGCACCTGCTCAACGGCTTCGTGCAGAACGTGGGCGACTACCTCAACGGCATCGTGCTGAAAACCTTC
Organism: Pseudomonas sp. UBA5666; assembly: GCF_002420785.1. Taxonomy (NCBI): domain Bacteria; kingdom Pseudomonadati; phylum Pseudomonadota; class Gammaproteobacteria; order Pseudomonadales; family Pseudomonadaceae; genus Pseudomonas; species Pseudomonas sp. UBA5666. The sequence goes on from NZ_DIIQ01000008.1 coordinate 51,954, forward strand.
GACCTTTATGTGTATGAGGGTGAGTCGGGCAAGTCAGAGCGCTGGTTGGGCCTGTGGACAGTGTTCTATTGGGCCTGGTGGATTTCCTGGGGCCCGTTCGTGGGCATGTTCATTGCCCGGATCTCCAAAGGCCGTACCGTGCGCCAGCTGGTCAGCGGTGTGCTGTTGATCCCGCTGGGCTTCACCCTGGCGTGGCTGTCGATTTTCGGCAACACAGCCTTGGACCTGGTGATCAACCATGGCGCCGTCGAACTGGGCAAGACCGCCCTCGAGCAGCCGTCCATGTCGATCTACCAGCTGCTGGAATATTTCCCGGCCGCGAAGATCGTGATCGGCGTGGCCGTGTTCGTGGGCTTCGTCCTGTTCCTGACCCCAGCGGATTCCGGCGCAGTCATGATGGCCAACCTGTCGTGCAAAGGCGGCAAGGTCGACGAGGACGCCCCGCACTGGATGGTGGTGTTCTGGTCGGTGATCATCACCCTGGTCACCATCGGCCTGTTGTTCGCCGGCAACTTCGAAGCCATGCAGACCATGGTGGTACTGGCAGGCCTGCCGTTCTCGGTGGTGCTGGTGCTGTTCATGTTCGGCTTGTACAAGGCCATGCGACAGGACGTGACCATGGAGCAGGAGCGGGCCGAACTGGCCGCACGTGGCCGTCGAGGCTTCAGTGAGCGCCTGACCCAGCTCGAACTGCAACCGACCCAGGCTGTGGTGCAGCGCTTCATGGACAAGCAGGTCAGCCCTGCGCTGAAGGATGCTGCGGCTCAGTTGCAAACCCAGGGATTCGACGTCGAGACCCGGGTCGGCCAATCGCGCAACATGATGGGCCTGCGGGTGATGATGGAAGAAGGTAACCCCTTCGTCTATGAAGTCAGCCTCGACGGCTACATGGCTGCACCGACAGAAGCCCCGGTCGAAGGTGAGCCCGAGGTACGGCAACGCTTCTACCGTGCCGAAGTGTATTTGCACGACGGTAGCCAGGAGTATGACCTGATGGGCTTTGCGCCTGAACAGATCGTGCGCGATGTACTGGACCAGTTCGAGAGCCATCGGCAAGTGTTGGGGCGGGTATACAGCTGACGCTTGGTCCTGGCCTAGCAATATGTACGGCCGATGACCACACGTGCGTGGCTACGGTGGGTCTCCCGATTCAAGAAGGCCCACCATGCCCACCGCTCGAGCCGCTTCATACGACCTCAAAGCCCAGGTCAACGCGCAATTTTCAGGCAGGCCTACATTACGGCAAGTAGCCAGCCGGCAGATCATGGGTCTGCTGATCGAGCACTACCCCCTGATCGCCGTCCATCGCCCCACGCTCAAGGATGCCAACCAGCTGAGCCTGGTCAGAGCTAACCCCGATGGGCAAAGCGTATCGACCCTTCCGCTCGTGGACGAGATCCTCAAGGCAAAGCTGCACAACCGGGTGCTGGACTTCGCGCCAGTGGCCAATTTCAACCAGTATCTGCTGCTCGACGGCAAACATTTCTTCGCCATCCCAGATCCGTTTGAGACAGCAGAGGGCGATCAAATCGATCTCTTCGCTCTGCAACCTGCCTTCGAAGACCTGCTGCTTTTACTGGATGGCTACTTCAACGCGGCGCAGGTCGAGTACTGGCGTGCTGTCGGCAGCATGGGGGTCAGCCGTGACCGCTGGCTGCAACTGGTCTTGAAGACGGCGCTGCTGCACAACCTGTCACTTCAAGGCTTGAGCGCTCGGCAGCAGGCATGTTTGCGTGGACTCTTGGGCAGCCCCAGTGAGCGGCCGACGGTGTTCATGGTGGAGATGACCCGCCCCTATCAGAACACCACCGTTAGCCGATTCCTGCCCGATCTTATCGTGCAAGGGCAGTGGGATGAGGGTGAGACAGTGCTGTGGTGCAAACCGTCCGGCGTGGTCTGGGCGTTCGACACGCTGGATGAGTTCGCGCAGGCCCTGCAGCAGGAATATCCCGGCCTTGTGGACGAGCTAGAGATGGCCTGGCATCGGCATGAGCTTGAAGGGGATCCCTTTGCGCAGCAAACGGCCATGATGCAGGAACTCATGCTGGGGCAAGTGAACGACCTGTACAAGGCGCCATTGACCGACGTCACGCAGTTGGAAAACGGCTACTTTGCATTGAGCGATCCTGCGCAATGGTTCATCGAAGGTTATGTCGACCCGTCCGATTTCAAGAAAGCGCCGGTAGGTGTATTTCGGGTGGCAGCAGCCGACAGCTTCGCTTGCCAGAGCGCCTTTTTCGAAATTGCCCTGGCCCAGGCCGACTCGGACGGGGAAGGGGCACTGTCCGGGATTCTCGATCTTCACAGCTACACCCGTCAGCAATTGCGAAAGCAGCTGTTGCAGGACCATCCGGTTGATGCCAATTACTTTCCCGATGATGTGCTTCTGGAATTGAGCACTGCCTACGGGGTTCCTGGCGGGGCAGGTACAGGCGCCGGCGACGGCGTTGTGGAAAAGCGCACTATCACGTTGACGGAGTTTGCCATTGGTAACCTGAGTTCGCTCGGGCAAGCGACCATCACCGCCATCGGCCACCGTGAAGATCAGCTGATCATGGATTGGTTGACCGTTGATTACCTCAAGCAGCTTGTCTGGCGAGTGGATATCGGTGCTACTTACCCAGCGTATGTGGTCACCCATCTCGACGACGCGCAGCGCCAACCTGAGCGGGTCAAACGCTTCGCAGGAGAATGGCGAAGCGCATTCCTCAATAGCGCCTTGCTGGCGAAATTGACGCAACAGTTGAGCGAAATCGGCCTGCAGGCTATTTCCGATTATTGCGGCGGTAGGCTGGACGCAGCGCAACCGGCCAGCACACTGATGCCGTTCGCATTGCGACGTGCGCCGGACAGTGAGCAATACGATCGGGTGCATGGCATGTATGTCCTGGTCAATCAAACCCCAGGGACCGTTGTGCTGTACAGGCCCCTCTACGGCGGGAAGGCCGTGCTGGAATTCACCAGTACGGACGCTTTGATGGCTCAGGTGCGCGACGATGCTGAGCTGCAGACCAGCATCCTTGACTGGCTCACGCCTGAAGTGCGCCCGGTATACGACCACGGCGGCTTCAGCGAGCCTCATCTGGGGCATTCGATCATCGATACCTCGATCTTGCCCGGGCGTGTAGCGCCTGCTCAGTTCTGGGCCAAGCCTTGGTTGGATGCTGTCGATCTCAAGCTGTACAGAGCCAACCGCGATTTGCTGGTCGATTTGGCCGAGCGCAGCTCGGTTTCCAACGCAGAAAGCCAGTGGGCGATTCTCACTCAAGGTGCCTGGTTGCTGTTCGATGTCGCTTCTATGGTGGTAACAGGGCCCGTCGGCGCCATAGCCTGGATGGTCCAAACGCTCAATGCCGCGGCGGCCGACGAAAAAGCCATCCGAGAAGGTACGGCGTTCGAGCGCTCGGCTGCCATTGTGGATATCGTGCTCAACCTGGTAATGGCCCTGGGGCATGTGTTCGGACCAAAAACTGCCGCCAAGCCGGTAGAGTTACCCGATGCCATACGCCCTTCAACGTTGGCGCCGGGGTCGACACTCCCAGTGCTGGCCGATGCCGATATGCCCACGCAAGGCAAAGTCTACCTTCCTGGGCCGGTCACCAAGCCGCAGGCGATCATGGATTTCTCCTTCTCTGGTGGGGAAGGGTTCAATGCCTTGCCGGCCGAAATGCGCAGCAAGGTCTTGGGGTTGCGCGTTCAGATCGATCTGGAAGAGCACTCGCCCGCTTCCAGCGGGGAGGCCGCAGGTCTTTACACGGTCGATGGGCAGCGCTACGCAAAAATGCTGATGGGCACCTTTGCTGTATCGGTTGATACCGAAGGTGTGCGGATCGTTGATGCGCAGGGCCAGCCTGGCCCGTGGTTGAGGTATGTGGGGGGAGCGTGGCGTATCGACTCGGGCCAGCGCTTGCTCGGCGGTATGCCCAAGAGCCGTCTTCAGCTTGTGCGCGAAGAGAACATGCGCCGCGAAGAGAGCATGCGTGAAGAGGATGCGCGCTTGACGTATGCGCGCGAAACATTGGCCGAGACCTATGACCGACATGCTTCTGAAGTGGATAAGACCACCGAAAAACTTGAGGAACTCGAGCGAGTCGAAACGCCCGATGCACAGCAGCTGGAAATGATCAGTCTACTGCGCCAAGTCAGAAGGAGGCAGCGCCAGTATGTGTGCAAAGACCTGGACGCACTCATCAAACACGACAGCGAGCACGACGCTCTGCTCATGTCGGGCGGATCGGTAAGACCTTCCAGTCAGCTCGTCTCGACCACGGTAGCGTATCAACGCAGTATTATCCGACGTGGCCTGTTGAGGTCCTGCGAGATGTATTACAACTTGCTGGCGGATATGATCAATGAGGAGTCCATAGACGCACAGCTTGAGGAAATCGCAGTCCTCCCTACCACTGAGCAGGAGCAGCAACGCTACAAGCAATTGACCGCCTCGCTCGAACGCGTGACGCAGTGGGCCAAAGACATGCTGGCCTTGGCCGCTAAACTTGATCCTCTACTTGAGAGCACCCGAGCCGACAATGACATTGTGTTCCAGGACGAGGATGGCAAGAGCGAAAACAAGCATCTTGAACTGACCAGAATCATTCAACAGCGCCAATTGAACGCCATTGATCTTGAGTTTCGACTGCTTGAAGACCTTGGCGAACTGTCAGTTGATCGTCTCCGGGGCGCCTCTGAAAAGCAGATCAACGAGTACAACGAAATGTTGGTTGGAAAGGCACTCAAGAGTGCGGGCAGTGCACATGGTGAATTGGCTGGCAGTAGCCTGTCTGGCGAAGAGCGAGTCGCTGTGCTCAATGACGTGATCGATGCGTACGAAGAGACCATTGGCATGGCGCAATACCTGGCCGGCGCCAAACCTGAAGCTATCCGGCTCGATAAGCTCCAGCAGTATCTGGAAGAGCTACGCCGGTTGAAGCTGTTGGCCAACGAGGAAATGCAGGCCAATCTTCGTGAGGTCGAGCAGACCAAGACCTCTGCACCACGCGCTCCCGTCTATGCGCCGCGCGGCGGTGTGCGTCGAATGGTCAGGACCCAGCAGGGACGTAACGTTGTGGGTGTCGAGAGCGTCGACGACGCAGGCCTGCCCGTGGTGCAGCAAGTGGACAGTCATGCGAAGGTGTTGCGAACCTTTCGCCGGCAGAATAGCCAGTGGCAAGAGGTCGAGCCCTTAGGCACGACCGAACATTCGCCTGGCCCTGCCATAAGGCTAAGCGAACTACGCCGACAAGCGCAGAAGCTGATCGATGGCGTTGATGCCACGGTTGCGATGGCAAAGAAATTTTTCGCCAAGAATGAGCCCCTGGGATTGACCACGATTGTCGACCAGCACGTCAAAGACCTCGAAAGCAATCTGGCGCTTTTGCCCCGAACGGATGCCGAGAGTGCGTTGAGAGGGCGAATCGAGCATGCAATCACCGAGCTCGAAGACCATCGTCAGGAGCTGCTCAAAACGTATTACCTGACCTGCAAGACCCCTACCTTGAACGCGCTCAAGTTCCTTCACGGACTGGGTGAGATCAGCATTAGTCAAGCCGATCGCAGGGTGCCGTTGGGGGCAAACGATTACTTGGACACCTACGAGATCAAACGGGCGTCAGGCAAGCCTATCTGGGAGGCTCACTTTCACTACCCCGCCGTCGACACGCCGGATCGAGAATTTTCTCGAGGGCATCTGAAATTGTGGGAGCAGCGCAGGCTTGGGCATCAAGCCGTGTTGCGGGCCGCGAAGAAACAGGAAGTGCTCTCCATCTACCGTGGCCAGCTACGCAAAGGCGATGTAGAGGGCATCATTCCATTCGGGTAACGCTGTTGACTGTGATGGCCTGTGCTCTGCTCGCCGCCCGGGGGGCAGGGTCCAGACGTCACCGACGTGCCTGCGCTGGCATGAAGGCACGCGCTCGACTCGCTTCGCAGGCCCGCACGCGACGCTGCTCAACGATTGCTGTAACGGCCTTGCTTGCCGTGGGCGGGCATGGCCAGGTTGCTTCGTTCGGCAATCATCTGTTGCAGGTTGATCAGCTTCACACCCTGTCGCGCGAGGGTGGGTAGCTCGCGCTCCAGCACTTCGAGGGTTTGTGGATACGGGTGGCCAATCAGCACCGCTGACCCCTGCTTGCGCGCCAGGGCGATGCCTTGGTGCAGTTGGCGCGTGATTGCCTCTGGCGTGCGCTCGTCATCCAGAAACACATCCCTGGACACGTTCGCCGTACCCTGTGCCTGAGATTGTGCCGCGGCCACGGTCGCGGCGCTAGTGCGGCTGTCGACGAAGAACAGGTCGCGTCGCTGTAGCTCGCCCATCAACCAGGTCATGGCGTCGCGTTGTGCAGTCATACGGCTGCCCATGTGGTTGTTCACACCAGCGGCATAAGGCACCTTGGCCAGGGCTGCATCAAGACGCCTGGCAAGCTCGGCCAGCGGCACGCCGGGGTGCCAGGCATAGGGCCCGGTGGCCGGGTCCATGGGCATGTGCAGGATGACGGTTTTACCCGCCTTGTGCGCTTGGCGGGCGAAGTCGGTGGCATGCGGGGTGTCAGGCATGATGGCCATGGTCACCGGCCCCGGCAGCGCCAGGGTTCGGCTGTCGCGTTCGGGGCTCTGACCCAGGTCATCGATGATGATGCTCATGTACGCCTGGCCGGTGGGCGCTGCGTGCGCCACGCCCGCCACCAGCCCGATCAGCAGATACAGCAAATAACGCATGGGTGGCTCAGCTGCCTTTGGTGATGTTCAGGCCCTTGAGCAGACTCAGGGCCTGGCTCAGCTGGAAGTCGTTGTCCTGAGGCCGCTCCTTGCGCTTGCTGCTGCCTGTGGGGCGGTCGGCGCCACCATTGCCGTTACCCAGGTGCCCTTGCAGGTCGGCTTCCTTGAAGTTGTCGTTGTCCGCTTCGGCCGTAAGCTTGGCCTGGCGGACCTCGATGTCCGGCACGATACCCTGGGCCTGGATGGAGCGACCGTTGGGGGTGAAGTACAGGGCAGTGGTCAGTTTCAGCGCACGGTCGTTGGCCAGTGGCAGCACTGTCTGGACCGAGCCCTTGCCAAAACTGTCGGTGCCCATCAGCACGCCGCGCTTCTGGTCCTGCAAGGCGCCCGCGACGATTTCCGAGGCCGAGGCACTGCCGCCGTTGATCAACACCACCAGTGGCACACCTTCGCTGGCATCGGCGGGGTCAGCCGAGAAGCGCAGCTCGGAATTGGCGATCCGCCCTTTGGTGTACACAATCAAGCCCTTGGTCAGGAAATGGTCAGCCACTTCCACCGCCGACTGCAACACGCCCCCCGGGTTGTTGCGCAGGTCCAGGATCACGCCACGCAGCTTCTTGCCGTTGTCCTTGCGCAGCTTGGCCAAGGCCTTGCCCACTTCGTCGCCGGTCTTGACCTGGAACTGGGTGATGCGGATGTAGCCGTAGTCGTTCTCAAGCAGCTGGCTCTTGACGCTCTTGACCTGAATGACTGCACGGGCCAGCGTCACATCGAACGGCGTACCCCCGTCGCGCACCAGCGTCAGGGTGATCTTGTCGCCCACCTTGCCGCGCATCTTGTCCACGGCTTCGGTCATGGTCTGGCCACGTGTCGGTGCGCCGTTGATCTTGACGATCAGGTCCCCCGCCTGGACACCTGCCTTGGACGCCGGCGTGTCATCGATGGGCGAGACGACCTTGATGAAGCCGTCTTCCTGGCCGACTTCTATGCCCAGACCGCCAAATTCACCACTGGTACTTTCCTGAAGCTCCTGGAAATCTTCAGGGCCCAGGTAGGCCGAGTGGGGATCAAGGTTGCTGAGCATGCCCTTGATGGCGTTTTCCAGCAGGGTCTTGTCATCGACAGGCTCGACATAGGCCGCCTTGATGCGGTCCATGACTTCAGCAAAAGTGCGCAGCTCTTCAAGCGGCAGCGGCGCCTTGGCCGTTACCTCTGTGGCCGGCACGGCTGCCGCCTTGGTCGGCTCTGCGGCAACGGCCAGGGGTGCGCCGACCGCCAGGGCGATGGACAGGGCCAGCTGGGTAAGACGGGGCGAGTGCAGCATGTCGAACGAACTCCTGATCCTGTAGACGCTCCCTTCGGAGCATGGGCACAGCACACGCTGCGCCACATAAGTTTGACTAGCCGCGGCACCACTGGGAGGGGTCGGAAGGCCGGCCCTGCTGGCGGATGGCGAAATACAGACCGGCAGCCTCCTGGCCACCACTGTCGCCGACTGTCGAAATGGCTTCGCCCGCCTTGACGACGTCACCGGCGCTCTTGAGCAGGCTCTGGTTATGGCCATACAGGCTCAGGTAACCATTGCCATGGTCGAGAATGACCAGAAGACCGGCGCCACGCAACCAGTCGGCGAACACCACACGGCCTCCATGGACAGCCCGCACCTGGGTACCGGGGTTGGCACTGATCATCACCCCGTCCCACTTGGCGCGTGAATCACCGCCGCGGGCATCCCCGAAGCGTGCCAGCAATCGACCATTGACTGGCCATGGAAGTTTTCCGCGGGAAGCAGAAAATGCACCGCCATAACTGGCACCGTCGCTCGAAACCATGGGCCCGAGGGTCGCGCGGGCCTTGCGAGGTGGCTCGACCGGCTCGGGTGCCTTGTCACGGGCGGCGGCGGCGAGGGCCTCTTGCTGGCGGCGTTTCTCCGCTTCCTGCTGGGCCAGCAGTGCGCGTTGACGAGCCTGCTCGGCTTCACGCGCCTGGCGGGCCAGGGTTTCCTCGATGGTCTTGAGCACCTTGGAGAGGTCGGCCTGATCCTGCTCGCGGGCGCGCAACTTCTGGTCGCGGTCTTTCACATCGCCGTTGAGTTTGGCCAGCACCTCGCGGCGCTTGCCCCGTTCGACTTCCAGCGCCTGACGGCGGGTGTCGAGGTCGGCGCGCTGGGCCAGCAATTGCGCTTGTTGACTGCCGATGTCGCGTTCCACACCGGCCAGTTGGCGCAAGGTGTCATTGAAGGCGCGCAGTTGCTCCAGGCGTGCCTTGCTGAGGTAATCGTAGTAGGTGAGCGTTCGCGCAAATTTTTCGGGGTTCTGCTGGTTGAGCAGCAGCTTGAGGTATTCCTCACGGCCGTTCTGATAGGCCGAACGGGCCTGAATGGCGATCAGCCGCTGTTGTTCAACGCGGGCGCTCTGGAGTTTTTTTTTCTCGGTATCAAGGCGCTCCAGTTCGCCCTCGGTCTTTTTTAGTTGCTGCTGCAGGGCCTCCACCTGCTTCTCCAAGTTGCCGATGTCGGTTTCGGTGGCCTTTAGGTCTTTCTGCACACCTGCCTTTTCTTCCTGGAGCTTGCCCAAGGTTTTCTTGAGTTCGGCGATGTCCTGGCGGGTGGCGTCCAGTTGCTGCTGGGTCTGTGCGCGCTCATCGGCGAACGCCGGGGTGAGCAGGCAAGACAAGGCGAGAAGGATCAGGGCGCGAAGCATGGGTTTGGCATACCGGGGATGGAGACTGGCCTAGTATGAATGAGCGGCAGGCTGCACGCTACACGCCACAGGAAGGGGCCGTGAACCGGCACGTGCTTCGTGTGGCGTGTGGCATGACCGTCAGGCGTCGATCAGGATGGAAGTGCCTGTCATCTCGGCAGGCTTCTCCAGCCCCAGCAGCTTGAGCATGGTCGGTGCCACGTCTGCCAGCACGCCGCCTTCGCGGACCTTGAGGTTGCGCTTGCCTACATAGATGAACGGTACTGGCTCGGTGGTGTGCGCGGTGTGCGCCTGGCCGGTGGATTCGTCTTCCATTTGCTCGACGTTGCCATGGTCGGCCGTGATGAGCGCTTCGCCGCCGACCTTTTCAAGCGCCGCGACGATGCGGCCCATGCAACCATCCAGGGCCTCGACGGCCTTGACTGCCGCATCGAACACACCGGTATGGCCAACCATGTCACCGTTCGCGTAGTTCACCACGATCACGTCGTGGCGCTGCTGCTCGATGGCTTCGACGATACGGTCGGTGACCTCGGGCGCGCTCATTTCCGGCTGCAGGTCATAGGTGGCGACCTTGGGCGATGGGATGAGGATGCGCTCTTCGCCTTCGAATGGCTCTTCGCGCCCGCCCGAGAAGAAGAAGGTGACATGCGCGTACTTTTCGGTCTCGGCGATGCGCAGTTGGGTCTTGCCGTTGTTCGCCAGGTATTCGCCCAGTACGTTGTGCAGGCTGGCCGGCGCGAAGGCGGCCGGCGCCGGGATCTTGGCCGAGTATTGGGTCAGGCCGATGTACGCCGCCACTTTCGGCAGGCGCGCGCGCGGGAACTCGTTGAAGTCAGGCTCGACGAACACGCGCGACAACTCGCGGGCGCGGTCGGCGCGGAAGTTCATGAAGATCACCGCATCGCCATCTTCGACCTTGACGGGCTCGCCGATGCGCGTGGCCTTGACGAACTCATCGCTCTCATCGCGGGCGTAGGCTGCTTCAAGGCCGGCCAGGGCAGTATCGGCAGTGTATTGCGCGTCACTGTCGACGATCAGGTTGTAAGCGGCGCTCACCCGGTCCCAGCGGTTGTCGCGGTCCATGGCGAAGTAGCGGCCGATGAGGCTGGCGATGCGGCCTTTGCCCAGCCGGGCGAAGGTGGCGTCAAGCAGCTCGATGGAGGATTGGGCGCTGCGCGGCGGGGTGTCGCGGCCATCGAGGAAGGCGTGCAGGTAGATTTTTTCGGCACCACGCTGCGCAGCCAGCTCGGCCATGGCAACGAGGTGGTCCTGGTGGCTGTGAACGCCACCGTCGGACAGCAGGCCGAGAATGTGCACGGCCTTGCCAGCGCCCGCCGCCGCATCGACCGCACCCGTGAGCACCGGGTTGGTGAAGAACTCGCCGTCACGAATGGCCTTGGTGACGCGGGTGAAGTCCTGGTAAACGACGCGCCCGGCGCCCAGGTTCATGTGGCCGACCTCGGAGTTGCCCATCTGGCCATCCGGCAGGCCGACATCCATGCCCGAACCGGAAATCAGGCCGTGCGGCTGGGTAGCCCGCAAGCGGTCGTACACCGGCGTATTGGCGGCGTGGATGGCATTGTATTCAGGGCTTTCGCTGTAACCGAAGCCGTCCAGGATGATCAGGACCAGGGGTTTGGGCGTGCTCGTCATCAATCAAACTCACGGTTGTTCAAAGATGATAAAGACACGCATTTTAGGGCAAATGCGCCGGGTATGGGCGAATAATCGTCCTCGAACCCGACCGGTGCACCCATGCGGCAATGTGTAACGGCGCTTGATCGGCGCTCCGGTCAGGCTTTGGTGGCACCGGGCTGGTGTGTATACTGGCCGGCATTTTCAATCGCGTGGAACACCCCAGATGGTTGCTAACCTGATTCAATTCGCGACAAACCACTACCTCCTGGTGGCGATCTTCGTCGTTCTGCTGGCGGCCTTGCTGGTCAACGAAATCCGCCGTGGCGGGCAGAGCCTGAGCAATGGGCAACTCACCGCCCTGGTCAACGCCGACAAAGCGCTGGTGATCGATATCCGCCCGGCCAAGGAATATGCTGCCGGTCACATCGTCGGTGCGCTCAGCATCCCCCAGGACAAGCTGGCCACCCGCATGACCGAGCTCGAAAAGCACAAGGACAAGACCCTGATCGTGGTGGACGCGATGGGTCAACATGCCGGCACCGTGTGCCGCGACCTGCTCAAGGCTGGTTACAACGCTGCCAAGCTCAGCGGTGGCGTTTCCAGCTGGAAAGCCGACAACCTGCCTTTGGTGAAGTGATATGAAGCCTGTCATCGTCTATTCCAGCGACTACTGCCCCTACTGCATGCGTGCCAAGTACCTGCTCCAAAGCAAGGGTGTGGCATTCCAGGAAATCAAGGTCGATGGCAAGCCGCAGGTTCGCGCTGAGATGACCCAGAAGGCCGGCCGCACCTCCGTGCCGCAGATCTGGATCGGCAGCACCCACGTCGGTGGCTGCGATGAACTGCATGCCCTGGAGGGCGCCGGTAAGCTCGACGCACTGCTGGCCGACTGATTTTTGCACTGCATTCCCAAACATTAGTATAAGGATCTGCCATGACTGACCAACAGACCACCGGCGCTGCTGCAGAAGACAACAGCCCTCAGTTCTCGATGCAGCGCATCTATGTGCGTGACTTGTCGTTCGAAGCCCCGAAAAGCCCGCAGATCTTCCGTCAGACCTGGGAGCCGAGCGTCGGGCTGGACCTGAACACCAAGCAGAAGGCCCTGGAAGGTGACTTCCACGAAGTGGTGCTGACCCTGTCGGTGACGGTCAAGAACGGTGACGAAGTCGCCTTCATCGCCGAAGTGCAACAGGCGGGTATCTTCCTGATCAAGAACCTGGATGCCGAGTCGATGAGCCACACCCTGGGTGCGTTCTGCCCGAACATCCTGTTCCCGTATGCTCGCGAAACCCTGGACAGCCTGGTGACCCGTGGTTCTTTCCCGGCCCTGATGCTGTCGCCGGTCAATTTCGACGCGCTGTATGCGCAAGAAATGCAGCGTATGCAGGAAGCCGGCGAAGCACCCACCGTGCAGTGATCGCCCGCTTCACCAAAAGCGCCCTCAGGGGCGCTTTTTGTTTGTCTGGCGTACAGCCCCACGCCGGCAGGCCCCGTAGGGCATTGCGCGGCTGCCTGACGCTAAGTCAGCTACCGGCAAACCCGTTCTGACGCCAGGCTTCGTATACCGTCACAGCTACCGTGTTGGACAGGTTCAGGCTCCGGCACCCGGGGCGCATGGGCAGTCGCAGTCGTTGTTCGGCGGGCAGGCTGTCCAGCACATCCGTCGGCAGGCCGCGGCTTTCGGGGCCAAACAGAAATGCGTCGCCAGGCTGGTAGGCCACTTCATGGAAAGGGTGCGAACCCTTGGTCGTGAAGGCGAAGAGCCTTGGCTGGCCCAGGCTTTCCAGGCAGTGCGCCAAGCTCGGGTGGCGCTTGAGCGTGGCATACTCGTGGTAATCGAGGCCTGCGCGGCGCAAGCGCTTGTCGTCCAGTTCGAAGCTGATGGGCTCGATCAAGTGCAGCGCGCATCCGCTGTTGGCGCACAGGCGAATGATGTTGCCCGTATTGGGTGGAATTTCGGGTTGAAAAAGGATGACGTGAAACATGCACGGCTCCAAGCATGAAGATGGTGAGCATTCTACCCCTGAACCGGACGTGCGATCGAAAGCCTTCCCCCGGGTGATGCTTTCACTGGCAATCGTGGGCGTGATGATCGGTTTGATGATTGGCCGTCTGACCGCGCCCGTGGAGCGCGAGCTGCAGCAGGTGAGCGTGGCGCAAGATGGGTTGGTGTTGTGGTTCAACGCAGAACCCAAGTTGCATGGGGAGAACGTGGAAGGTACCGTGGCGTTGCTGTTTCAGGCCAAGGGCCGCCCCCAGCGAGGGCAGTTGACCGTGCGTGGCAAGCCGGTCAGCTGGCGGGTGCAGGACAGCCAGGAGGGCCTGCTGTTGACGGTGGTGGCTGCGCGTACGCTGCAGGGCCACTGGTCCAGTGAAGAAGTGTCTGGACGCTGGCGGGTGCAGGTGGACCTGCGCGAATAAAAGAGGGGATTCCCGGCCTGCCTGTACCAAGGTCCCCGAAACGTGTGCGTGAGCGAATAAAAGAGGGGTCACCTGGCCTGCCTGTACCAGGGCCCCCGAAACGGATGTTATCTGTCCTGTTGCAGGTGCCGTGCCAACTTCTGAGCCCCGCTATAACAGGGTGAAAAGGGGAAAACGGCCAGTGTTTGCGGCCATTTGTGCCTTCGGGCGGTGCGTCTGGCACAGAAACGGTGCAACCATGCGCCTAAATGAAAAAGGGCCGCGAAGCGGCCCTTTTCAGGTGTTCTGCAGTCGTCTACGCCTGGTGGTCTTCACCTTCCTCTTCATCACCACCGGCTACGTTCATGCCTAGTTCCTTGATCTTGCGCGTCAAGGTATTGCGACCCCATCCCAGCAACAGTGCCGCATCTCGGCGCCGCCCGGCAGTGTGCTTGAGGGCCGTCTCGATCATGATGCGCTCGAAACTCGGAACGGCGCTGTCAAGCAGGCTGGTCTGCCCGCGCGCCAGTGCCTGGTCCGCCCACTGGCGCAGTGCTTGCTCCCAGTTGGTAACCGGTGCGGCATCCTGTGGCAGGTTCAACAACTCAGGTGGCAGGTCGCCGATCAATACCTCACGGCTCGAAGCCATTACCGTGATCCAGCGGCAGGTGTTTTCCATCTGTCGCACGTTGCCCGGCCATGGCAGGTTGCGGATGAACTCCTCGGTCTCTGGCTTGAGTACCTTGGGTTCTACCGATAGCTCCTGGGCCGCCCGGGCCAGGAAGTGGCGGGCAAGGGCGGGAATGTCTTCACGGCGGTCCGCCAACCGAGGGATATGAATGCGGATGACGTTCAGGCGATGGAACAAGTCCTCGCGGAACTTTCCGGCCTGCACCAGCGCTTCCAGGTTCTGATGGGTAGCAGCAATGATGCGCACGTCGACCTTGACCGGAATGTGGCCGCCTACGCGATAGAACTCGCCGTCGGCCAACACACGCAGCAGGCGCGTCTGGGTATCGGCCGGCATGTCGCCGATCTCATCGAGAAACAGCGTGCCGCCGTCCGCTTGTTCGAAGCGCCCTCGACGCAGGTTGGCCGCGCCGGTGAAAGCGCCTTTTTCATGGCCAAACAGCTCCGACTCCATCAGGTCCTTGGGGATCGCCGCCATGTTCAGGGCGATGAAGGGGGCGGCTGCGCGCGGGCTGTGCCGATGCAGCGCGTGGGCGACCAATTCCTTGCCCGTACCGGACTCGCCATTGATCAGCACGGTGATGTTGGAATGGCTCAGACGGCCGATGGCGCGGAACACCTCCTGCATCGCCGGCGCTTCACCGATGATTTCAGGGGTTCGCGCCAGGTTTTGTGGCACTTCCAACCCTTGCTGCTCCTGGGCGTGCTGGTTGGCACGCTTGACCAGGGCAACCGCTTCATCCACATCGAAAGGTTTGGGCAAGTACTCGAAAGCACCGCCCTGGTACGACGCCACGGCGCTGTCCAGGTCCGAGTGCGCGGTCATGATGATGACCGGCAGACGAGGGTGCTGGTCGCGTATCTGCGCCAACAGCTCCAGACCACTGGAGCCAGGCATGCGGATGTCGGAAATGATCACGTCTGGCTGCTGACGGGCCAGTCGGCCCATGACGCCCTCGGCGCTGTCGAAGCTCTGGGTGGTCATCCCTTCCTGTTGCAGGGCTTTTTCAAGGACCCAGCGAATGGAGCGATCATCGTCGACGATCCATACGGTTTCACTTCGGCTCATGAGGCGGTGGCTCCTTGTTCCAGGGGCAGATAGATAGAGAAGGCGGTGTGACCTGCGTGGCTTTCACACTCGATCAGCCCCTGGTGCTGACTGATGATGTTTTGGGTAATGGCCAGGCCCAGGCCGGTACCGTCCGGGCGACCACTGACCATGGGATAGAAAAGGGTGTCCTGCAGCTCGGCAGGGATGCCGGGGCCGTTGTCGATGATCTCGACGCGCGCCACCAGGCGATGGCGCACGTGACCGATGGTGAACTGGCGCAGTGCCCGGCTGCGCAAGGTGATGCGGCCCAGGCGCAGCTCATTTTGCGAGCTGATGGCCTGCATGGCGTTGCGCACGATGTTGAGCACAGCCTGGATCATCTGTTCGCGGTCGATCAGCACGTCCGGAAGGCTAGGGTCATAGTCACGCGCCAGGGTGATGCAGCCCTGGCTCTCGGCCTCCACCAGGCTGCATACCCGCTCCAGCACCTCATGGATGTTGGTCATGGCCAGCGACGGCAGCTTGTTCGAGCCCAGCATGCGATCGACCAGGTTACGCAGGCGGTCAGCTTCCTCGATGATCACGTTGGTGTAATCGCGCAAGCTCTCTTCGGGTAACTGACGCGCCAGCAATTGTGCTGCACCGCGGATGCCGCCCAAGGGGTTCTTGATCTCATGGGCCAAGCCGCGCACCAGCATCTTGGTGGTCTCCTGCTTGCTTAGCTGGGCTTCTTCCTTGGTGATGCGCAGGAGGCGATCGCGTGGGTGGACCTCCAGCAGCAGCAGGGTCTGGCTCAGGTGCAGGATCGGTGTAACGGCATAGTCCACCGTGATGGTCTGCCCCGTCAGCGAGGTCAACTGGGCTTCACGCTTGGTAAAGGGGTGTGCCTGCTCCACGGCCTGGCGCAGCGAGCTCAACGCTTCGGTGGACTCGGTGAACAGCTCGCTGATGAACTGCCCGTGGCTGCGCTGGCCACTGACGGCCAGCAGCATTTCGGCGGCCGGGTTCATGTATTCCAGCCGCAGCTCGGCGTTGAGCAGCAGCGTGGCCGTGGTCAGGTTGTCCAGAAGCAGACGGTGTTGTGCATCACTGATGGTCATGGTGCGGCGTCGACCTCTTTCGGTGCTTGCTGGCAAAGGAGCCGCGCTGTGCGCGACACATCCAGTGGTTGCTGTTGGTCTGGAAATGCAAGAAACAAACCAAGGCGCCGAAAAGAGGCAGATTCAACAGGATCCTGTAACTTTTCGCCCAGATTCGCACCAGAAGACGCTGCATTAACGTTTCAGGTGCTTCATTTTGGAATAAATAACGGTGCAACCAGGTAATTGCTGCACCATTTTGGAGCATAGGGCTTTTACGAGGGATCGCAAAGCTGGCCAGTTGCCCTGATCATGCCCTGCTTCATCAGCGGTGCACTTGGCCGGCTTGCAATAGCGCTAGCTACGCGCTGCGCACAGGCCTGCCCGTCCTGACGCCTGAATGCCGCAAGCTGTTCAAGCAATTGACTTTCGAGCCTGTCCAGCTGCGGGCGAATGACCGTTTGCAGGTCCGCCCGCAGGTGGTGCGGCGCTTGTCCTGCCAAGCGCCATTGGTGCAGCAGGGTGTACTGCACAAGCTTGTTGGCTTCCATCTGGTCGGCAAAAAAGGCTTCGGTATCGTGCGGGGCCAGGCCAAACACAGGTGCAGCCACCTGCACGCGCATCAGGACCTCTTGCTCGCGTTCAGTGGCTTGCACGGGTTGCCCTTTGTCCCACTTGTGCAAGGCAACGGCCTGCGCAATGGCCAGGCGCTGCTCAATGGTAGCTAACAACGGCTCAAGAGCAGGGTGTTGCGGTGCAGCAGCAGTGCAGCCAGTCAAGCTGAACGCTGTAAACAGACAAAGCAGTCGATTGCGCATACAGGGTGCCTCCTAGGGGTGGAGGTCTGATTCTGAGAGGGATGGGCAACGCACCGAGGTAGGTAACTTCCGAAATGCCTGAAGTCCAAAACGCAAACGGCCTCCCAAGGGAGGCCGTTTCGATCCAGTCATCGGCGCCAGGCGCCGATCAGATCAGCAGCTGTAGTACAGCTCGTATTCCAGCGGATGGACGAAGGTACGGACCTTGATTTCTTCTTCGCTCTTGAGCTCGATGAACGCGTCGATGAAATCATCGGAGAACACGCCGCCCTTGGTCAGGAACGCACGGCCCTTGTCCAGCTCTTCCAGGGCTTCCTTCAGGCTGCCGCACACCTGTGGGATGTCCTTGGCCTCTTCAGGCGGCAGGTCATACAGGTTTTTGTCGGCTGCATCGCCTGGGTGGATCTTGTTCTGGATGCCGTCCAGGCCAGCCATCAGCAAGGCCGCGAAGGCCAGGTACGGGTTAGCCGATGGATCTGGGAAGCGCGCCTCGATACGGCGGGCTTTCGGGCTGCCGACATAAGGGATACGGATCGAAGCCGAGCGGTTGCGTGCCGAGTAGGCCAGCATCACGGGTGCTTCGAAACCTGGGACCAGACGCTTGTACGAGTTGGTCGACGGGTTGGTGAAGCCGTTCAGGGCCTTGCCGTGCTTGATGATGCCGCCGATGAAGTACAGGGCGGTGTCGGACAGGCCGGCATAGCCTTCACCTGCGAAGGTGTTCTTGCCGTCTTTCCAGATCGACATGTGCACATGCATACCCGAGCCGTTGTCGCCGTACAGCGGCTTCGGCATGAAGGTAGCGGTGCGGCCGTAGGCGTCGGCAACGTTGTGCACGACGTACTTGAGGGCCTGGACTTCGTCGGCCTTCTTCACCAGGGTGTTGAACTTGACGCCGATTTCGTTCTGGCCGGCAGTGGCCACTTCATGGTGGTGCACTTCGACCAGCTGGCCCATCTCTTCCAGTGCGTTGCACATGGCAGTACGGATTTCGTGGTCGTGGTCGAATGGCGGTACTGGGAAGTAGCCACCTTTGACGCCTGGGCGGTGGCCTTTGTTGCCGCCTTCGATATCGGCACCGGTCATCCACGAGCCTTGCTCGGAGAAGATCTTGAACATCGAGCCGGAGATGTCCGACTGGAACTTCACTTCGTCGAAGATGAAGAACTCAGGCTCCGGGCCGGCGAACACGGTGTCACCGATGCCAGTGCTCTTGAGGTATTCCTCGGCGCGCTTGGCGATCGCACGTGGGTCACGGTCGTAGCCCTGCATGCTCGACGGGTCGACGATGTCACAGGTAATGATCAGCGTCGGCTCTTCGGTGAACGGGTCCAGAACGGCAGTCTCGTCTACCGGCATCAGGATCATGTCGGAGGCTTCGATGCCTTTCCAGCCAGCGATGGAGGAGCCGTCGAACATCTTGCCGACTTCGAAGAAGTCTTCGTCCAACGCATCACGCGCCGGCATGGTCACGTGGTGCTGAGTACCTTTGGTGTCCGTGAAACGCAGATCAATCCACTTGACGTCATGATCTTTGATGAGCTGAACCGACTTCGACATGTTGTCCTCCGGATGGTCTAGGGCACGGTTGGCCGCCGCCCTGGAAAAAGGGTGTTGCCGGGCGCGGATAGTCGGCCAAGCTTACCTGCCTCACAAGGGAGCAAATTGCATGCCAGTGCCCGAAAATGGCGAGGTCGGGACAGAAGGGGGCGTTTGTGGGCATCTGGCTGGGGCTGCAGGGAGAAATGTGCACCCTTACGATGCGATTTTTTTAATTGTCGCACCAATAAGGTGCATTGGGTCGAATGGCGTTGAATGGGATCGTACTCGACGTATGAGGCCGACTGGATGCAATGGGCCGTCTGCCCAAGATCGCAGATACCGCCTTCAAGCCCCGACGCGCGGTGTCTGAAGTTGGCTTCCTGCATTTTTCTGCAAGCTTCTGCTCAAAAGTTGGTCAAATCCTGAGCAATTTCCGATATAATTCGCGCCCCTCATTTTCGGCAGGCCCTGCGCGCGCTGTAAACCAATGAAACTTATCGTCAAAGTCTTCCCAGAGATCACCATCAAGAGCCGGCCGGTGCGCAAGCGCTTCATCCGTCAGCTCGCCAAGAACATCCGCAACGTGCTCAAGGATCTGGATCCTGAGCTCGTGGTCGATGGTGTCTGGGACAACCTCGAGGTAATCACCCGCATCGAGGACGAGAAGGTTCAGCGCGAGATCGTCGAGCGCCTGACCTGTACACCGGGTATTACCCACTTCCTGCAGGTCGAGGAGTACCCCCTGGGCGACTTCGACGACATCGTCGCCAAGTGCAAGCAGCACTTCGGCCACCTGCTGGCCGGCAAGCACTTTGCGGTGCGTTGCAAGCGCGGTGGGCACCACGACTTCACGTCGATGGACGTCGACCGCTACGTGGGCAGCCAGCTGCGCCAGCAGTGCGGTGCGGCCGGCATCACGTTGAAGAACCCGGAAGTGCTGGTACGCATCGAAATCCGCAACCAGCGCCTGTTCGTGATCCACAACCAGCACCAAGGGATTGGCGGCTACCCGCTGGGCGCCCTGGAGCAGACCCTGGTCCTGATGTCCGGCGGGTTCGACTCTACCGTGGCCGCCTACCAGATGATGCGTCGCGGCCTGATGACGCACTTCTGCTTCTTCAACCTCGGCGGACGTGCCCACGAACTGGGCGTGATGGAAGTGGCACACTTCCTTTGGAAGAAGTACGGCAGCAGCCAGCGCGTGCTGTTCATCAGCGTACCCTTCGAGGAAGTGGTCGGCGAGATCCTCAACAAGGTCGACAACAGCTACATGGGCGTCACCCTCAAGCGCATGATGCTCCGTGCCGCGGCGCGAATGGCCGAGCGCCTTGAGATCGACGCGCTGGTGACTGGCGAAGCCATATCCCAGGTATCCAGTCAGACCCTGCCGAACCTGTCGATCATCGACTCGGCCACCGACAAGCTGGTGCTGCGCCCTCTGCTGGCGACCCACAAGCAGGACATCATCGACCAGGCCAACGCCATCGGTACCGCCGATTTCGCCAAGCACATGCCCGAATACTGCGGCGTGATTTCGGTGAACCCGACTACCCATGCCAAGCGTCACCGCATGGAGCACGAAGAAAAGCAGTTCGAGATGCAGGTACTCGAGCGCGCCATCGAGCGCGCCAAGTTCATCTCCATCGACCATGTGATCGATGAGCTGGGCAAGGACATCGAGATCGAAGAAGTGGCCGAGGCATTGCCGGGCCAGATCGTCATCGATATCCGCCACCCCGACGCCCAGGAGGACGAGCCTCTGGCGATCGACGGTATCGAAGTCCAGGCGCTTCCGTTCTATGCCATCAACAGCAAGTTCAAGCACCTGGACCCCACGCGCCAGTACTTGCTGTATTGCGACAAAGGTGTGATGAGCCGTCTGCACGCACACCACCTGCTCAGTGAGGGACATGCCAATGTGCGTGTTTATCGTCCGGCATAAGACGCCAGGGCTGTATGGCGGCAGCATCCGCCATCGCCCTCCCGACCTGCGGGCCCGCTGAGCCTCAAACGTACTTATTCGCCGCCTACACTGGCGGCAACCGAATCCTCTGATCGAGATACAGTTGTGATCGAAAATCTGCGTAACATCGCCATCATCGCCCACGTTGACCATGGCAAAACCACCCTGGTAGACAAACTCCTGCGCCAGTCGGGCACGCTCGAGCGTAACGAGCTCAACGACGAGCGCGTGATGGACTCCAACGACCAGGAAAAAGAGCGCGGCATCACCATTCTGGCGAAGAACACCGCCATCAACTGGAACGGCTACCACATCAACATCGTCGACACCCCCGGCCACGCCGACTTCGGTGGCGAGGTTGAGCGTGTGATGTCGATGGTTGACTCCGTGCTGCTGCTGGTCGATGCCCAGGACGGCCCGATGCCACAGACCCGCTTCGTGACCAAGAAGGCCTTCGAAGCTGGCCTCAAGCCAATCGTGGTCATCAACAAGGTCGACCGCCCGGGCGCGCGTCCTGACTGGGTTCTGGACCAGATCTTCGATCTGTTCGACAACCTGGGCGCCACCGATGAGCAGCTGGACTTCAAAGTCGTCTACGCCTCGGCCCTGAACGGCATTGCCGGCCTGGACCACACCGACATGGCCGAAGACATGACCCCGCTGTACCAGTCGATCATCGACAACGTACCTGCGCCTTCGGTTGACCGTGACGGCCCGTTCCAGATGCAAATCTCGGCACTGGACTACAACAGCTTCCTGGGTGTGATCGGCGTTGGCCGCATCGCCCGTGGTCGCGTCAAGCCGAATACCCCGGTTGTCGCCATCGACACCAATGGCAAGAAGCGTAACGGCCGTATCCTCAAGCTGATGGGCCACCACGGTCTGCACCGCGTCGACGTTGAAGAAGCCCAGGCTGGCGACATCGTCTGCATCAGCGGTTTCGACGAGCTGTTCATCTCCGACACCCTGTGCGACCCAACCGCCGTCGAAGCGATGAAGCCACTGACCGTTGACGAGCCAACCGTGTCCATGACCTTCCAGGTCAACGACTCGCCGTTCTGCGGCAAGGAAGGCAAGTTCGTCACCAGCCGGAACATCAAGGACCGTCTGGACAAGGAACTGCTGTACAACGTAGCCCTGCGCGTTCAGGAAACCGATTCTCCTGACAAGTTCAAGGTATCGGGCCGTGGCGAGCTGCACCTGTCGGTGCTGATTGAAACCATGCGTCGCGAAGGCTTCGAGATGGCCGTGGGCCGTCCGGAAGTGATCATTCGTGAAGTCGACGGCGTCAAGCAAGAGCCGTTCGAAAACGTCACCATCGACATCCCTGAAGAATCCCAGGGCAAGGTCATGGAAGAGATGGGCCTGCGTAAGGGCGACCTGACCAACATGGTTCCGGATGGCAAGGGCCGTGTGCGCCTTGAGTACAACATCCCGGCCCGTGGCCTGATCGGCTTCCGTAACCAGTTCCTGACCCTGACCAACGGTGCAGGCATCCTGACCTCGATCTTCGATCGCTACGACACCATGAAGTCGGGCCAGATGTCCGGCCGTCTGAACGGTGTACTGGTGTCGGTCGAAACCGGCAAGGCCCTGACCTACTCCCTGGAAACCCTGCAAGCGCGCGGCAAGCTGTTCGTCGAGCACGGTCAGGAAATCTACGGTGGTCAGATCATCGGCCTGAACAGCCGCGACAACGACCTGGGTGTGAACCCGACCAAAGGCAAGAAGCTCGACAACATGCGTGCTTCGGGCAAAGACGAAGTCATCGCCCTGGTACCGCCAGTGCGTCACACCCTGGAACAGGCCCTGGAATTCATCCAGGACGACGAGCTGTGCGAAGTCACGCCGAAGTCGATCCGTCTGCGCAAAAAGATCCTGGACGAAGGCGAGCGTACCCGCGCTGCCAAGAAAGCCAAGAACTGAGTTAGCTCAGGCTGAATGAAAACGCCCCCCGTCGAAAGGCCGGGGGCGTTTTTGTTTGTCTGGCGACTCGTTGTCCTGTCGGTGGCCAGCTAGGCTCCAGCGGTATGCAAATACCGACAGGTTATCGACCCCTATTGGGTCTTAGCGCCCAACCACCTTCGGCTTGTACGCACAATACCCCGGCCGTGGCCCGACCTTCGGATGGTTGCGGCAGGTGTCGGGGCGCTTGTCATAAATGGTGCACAGGCGGCTCTTACGATCCAGGTACATGCAATCGTCGTTGCTCATGCGCGTCAGGGTGAAGATGCCCGACTTCTGGTTGAAGCGCTCGATGATGCCTTCTTTCTGCAAACGCTTGGCCACGTTTTTAGGCGGCTCGTCTTTTTCGAATTCATCCACCACGCCGATGCGGATCAGGTCCTTGATCTTGACCTCCACCGGCAAGGTGCAGCAAGTTGAATGGCAGCCGCCGCACATGTGGCTGGCATAGCGCTGCCAAGTCTCCAGGCGGTCGACTTCGGCAGCGGCGATCAGGGTCGTTTTCATCGTTTTATGAGGCGGATCACGGTATAGGGCGCGCGATGATACCGGAATTGCTCAATTTATGAACAATTTTATGACCGGTTGCATGCGGCCACGCAAATACTCGAACACTGGTGATTGCGGCCGGTCGAAGCGTCTAGGCTCAACATTTGCTTTCTGCTCTTGTCCATTTGCCCCGAGGATGACGCATGTCCCAGGAACCCAAAGCGCGTGACGCTGAAGTCGCGGATTTTCGCGCTGCAGTGCTGGATAAACTTACCTATGCCGTCGGCAAGGACCCGGAGCATGCTTTCGACCATGACTGGTTCGAAGCCATCGCCCTGGCTGCGCGCGACCATATGGTCGATCACTGGATGGACCATACCCGGCAATCCTACCGACGCAGTCAGAAGCGGGTGTATTACCTCTCCCTGGAGTTCCTGATCGGTCGGCTGCTGTATGACAGCCTGAGCAACCTGGGCTTGCTGGACATCGCGCGCGACGCGCTGGATGGCCTGGACGTGGACCTGGAGCGCATTCGCCTGCTTGAGCCCGACGCGGCGCTGGGCAACGGCGGTTTGGGCCGGTTGGCAGCGTGCTTCATGGAAAGCATGTCAACGCTGGGCATTGCCGCGCATGGTTACGGTATCCGCTACGAGCACGGGCTGTTCCGGCAGGCCATGGTGGACGGTTGGCAGCAGGAACAGACGGAAAACTGGCTGGATTTCGGCAACCCATGGGAATTCGAGAGGGCCGAAGTCATCTACCCCATCAGTTTTGGTGGCAGCGTCGAAACGGTCAGCGACACGCATGGCAACCAGCGCCAGGTGTGGTCTCCCAGCGAAACCGTCCGGGCGGTGGCGTACGACACGCCGGTCGTTGGCTGGAGAGGCTCCAGCGTCAATACCTTGCGCCTGTGGCGTGCACGGGCGCTGGAGGAACTGCACCTGGAGCGCTTCAACGCAGGGGACCACCTGGGCGCCGTTGCCGAGGTGGCGCGCGCCGAAAGCATCTCCCGCGTACTGTACCCGGCCGACAGTACCGAGGCTGGCCAGGAGCTGCGCCTGCGCCAGGAGTACTTCTTCGTGTCGGCATCGCTGCAAGACCTGCTGCGTCGGCACCTGAACATGCACGACAACTTGCTCAACCTGCCCGATGCGGCGGCTATCCAGCTCAACGACACCCACCCCTCCATCGCCGTGGCCGAGCTGATGCGGTTGCTGGTCGACGAACATCAAATCCCCTGGGACACCGCCTGGGAAGTGACTGTGGGCACCTTGGCCTACACCAACCACACCTTGCTGCCCGAGGCCCTGGAAACCTGGCCGGTGGCCCTGATGGAGCGCATGCTGCCCAGGCACATGCAGATCATCTACCTGATCAACGCCTACCATATCGATTCGTTGCGTGCCAAAGGCATGCATGATTTCGACCTGCTGCGTGCCGTGTCCTTGATCGAAGAAGACAACGGCCGGCGGGTGCGCATGGGCAACCTGGCGTTCCTTGGCTCACACAGCGTCAATGGCGTATCGGCGCTGCACAGCCAGTTGATGAAGAGCACGGTCTTTTCCGAGCTGCACAAGCTGTACCCCCAGCGGATCAACAACAAGACCAACGGCATCACCTTCCGCCGCTGGCTCTATCAGTCCAACCCCCAACTGACCGGCATGCTGGTGGAGGCATTGGGCCCCGAGCTGCTGGACGACCCTGAGCGCCTGCTGACCGGGCTGGTTCCGTTCGCCGACAAAGCCAGTTTCTGCAAGCAGTTCGCAGCGCAGCGGCTGCACAGCAAGCGTGCATTGGCGAGCATCATCCAGGATCGCGTGGGCGTTACGGTGAACCCGGAAGCGATGTTCGACGTGCAGGTCAAGCGCATCCACGAGTACAAGCGGCAACTGCTCAACCTGCTGCACACCGTAGCGTTGTACCAGGCTATTCGCCACGACCCGGGTACGCACTGGGTACCCCGGGTCAAGATCTTCGCGGGCAAGGCAGCGGCCAGCTACCATCAGGCCAAACTCATCATCAAGCTGACCAACGACATCGCCCGGGTGGTCAACAACGATCCCACCGTGCGCGGCCTGCTCAAGGTCGTGTTCCTGCCCAATTACAACGTAAGCCTGGCCGAAAGCATCATCCCGGCGGCGGACCTTTCCGAGCAGATATCCACGGCCGGCTACGAGGCCTCGGGTACCAGCAACATGAAGTTCGGCCTCAATGGCGCCCTGACCATCGGCACCCTCGATGGCGCGAACGTGGAGATGAGCGAGCAGGTCGGCCCCGACAACATGTTCATCTTCGGCTTGACGGCGCAGCAAGTGGAAGCGCGCAAGCGCGCCGGCGATTTCGGCGCCTCGGCTGCCATCGCGGCCTCCGGGCGCTTGAACGACGTGTTGCAGGCCATCCGCAGCGGTGTGTTTTCCTCGGACGACCCTTCGCGTTACACCGGTCTGATCGATGGCCTGATTGGCTACGACCGCTTCATGGTCTGTGCCGATTTCGATGCCTACTGGGACGCTCAGCAGCGGGTTGAAGACCTGTGGCACAAGCCGCAGCAGTGGTGGCGCATGGCGGTGCTGAACACGGCACGCATGGGCTGGTTCTCGTCGGACAGGACCATCCGCGAGTACGCGACCGAGATCTGGAAGGCGCTGGACTGACACAGGGCAGGCCAGGTGGGCACCGCCACCTGGCTCGTCGACGTTGCCAGCAGCAGCGATCACAGGCCGCCCGGCGCCAGCATGGGGCCGGGCAGCCCTGTGCCGACCGTCGGCCTGGCGAGCGCTGAACTCCCGATCCATTGTGCCGTCTGACAGCCGTGGCGAGTCTCATCGCTCGCTAGCCCGCCGCTCTCCCTGTAAACTGCGTGGGTTTTCCATCCCCAATCCTGTTGGAGCCATACATGTCCCGCGTTACCCTGAGTCGCTATCTGATTGAGCAGACCCGCAGCAACAATACCCCTGCCGATCTGCGCTTCCTGATCGAAGTGGTGGCGCGTGCGTGCAAGGAAATCAGCCATCACGTGTCCAAGGGCGCCCTTGGCGGTGTGCTGGGCAGCATGGGCACCGAAAACGTCCAGGGCGAAGTCCAGAAGAAGCTGGACGTCATCTCCAACGACATCCTGCTCGAAGCCAACGAATGGGGCGGTCACCTGGCCGGCATGGCGTCCGAGGAAATGGACAACGCCTACCAGATTCCGGGTCGCTACCCCAAAGGTGCCTACCTGCTGGTCTTCGACCCGCTCGACGGCTCCTCCAACATCGACGTCAACGTGTCGGTCGGTACCATCTTCTCGGTACTGCGTTGCCCTAACGAGTACCTGAGCCAGAACGAAACCCTGAACGAAAATGCCTTCCTGCAGCCGGGCACCGAGCAGGTTGCGGCCGGCTACGCCATCTATGGCCCGCAGACCATGCTGATTCTGACCCTGGGCAACGGCGTCAAGGGCTTCACCCTGGACCGCGAACTGGGTAGCTTCGTGCTGACCCACGAGAACATCAGCATTCCGGAAACCACCGCCGAATTCGCCATCAACATGTCCAACCAGCGTCACTGGGAAGCCCCGGTACAGCGCTACGTGGGCGAGCTGCTGGCAGGCGAGACCGGCCCGCTGAAAAAGAACTACAACATGCGTTGGATCGCCTCGATGGTGGCCGACGTACACCGTATCCTCACCCGTGGCGGCCTGTTCATGTACCCGCGCGATGCCCGTGAGCCGAGCAAGCCGGGCAAGCTGCGCCTGATGTACGAAGCCAACCCGATGTCGTTCATCATCGAACAGGCCGGTGGCGCGTCCACCAACGGCTACGACCGCATCCTCGACATTCAGCCAGAGAGCCTGCACCAGCGTGTGTCGGTGATCCTGGGCTCGAAGGAAGAGGTTGAGCGCGTCACCGCCTACCACAAGGAGTAAGTCATGCTCGCACCTTGGCAGCCTTTGCTGGAATGGTGGTTCGGTTGGGGCACCAGCGCCCAGGCCGTGGCTGACGAGAAGAGCGCCCAATGGTTCGGCAAGCATCACGACGCCGAGGCCCAGGCGCTGTTCGATGAGCTTGTCGACCAGGCCTTGGCAGGTGGGCTCGACGAGTGGCAGCAGAGCCCTCAGGGCTGGCTTGGGCTTCTGCTACTGCTCGATCAGCTGCCACGCATGATCTACCGCGACACGCCACGTGCGTTCGAGGGTGATCGGCGTGCGCAAGTGGTCGCCCTGCAGGGGTTGCAGAAGGACTGGGATTATCAGTTGCTCCCGATCCAGCGGGTATTCGTGCTGCTGGTGCTCGAGCATGCCGAAGTGCTGGACTGGCAGAACATGTCCGTCGAGCGCTACCAGGTGCTGCTTGACGAGCAACCTGAAGCCAACCGTCGGTTGTTCGAAGGCTTCCTGGATTATGCCCAGCAACACCAGCGGGTAATCGAGCGGTTTGGCCGGTTCCCGCACCGTAACCTCGTGCTGGACAGGCCCAGTACCAGTGAAGAGATGGATTTTCTGCTCGAGCCGGGTTCCAGGTTCTGAAGCAGCGCTCTACGTTCAATGACTGAGGCCGCCCTCCATGGGCTAATGCGATTGACTTGACACTAATGGGGCCGCACAGCGGCCCCATTAGTGTCTGCTGTTTCAGACCCGGCCCAGCACGTAAATCCCCATACTGAACCCACCAACCTCCGGGCGGCTCATTCGAATAAGCCATTTTCCCGATCAGCGGTAGCGGTCTTGGGCAGGTCCAACAGGGAACCTGGGAGGCATTTTCCCGTCGAAGGGCACTGCAGGCCACTCGCCTGCTCCCTCGTTCAGGAGTGTCTTCATGTCGTTGCGTTCCCTCGCCCTGTTGTCGCTGTGTGTCGTGCTCGCCGCCTGCAGCAAGATCAATCAGGAAAACTATTCCAAACTCAAGGCCGGCATGAGCAAGGCCGAGGTCGAGCAATTGCTCGGCACGCCGACCGAGTGTTCTGGCGCCTTGGGCATGAGCAGTTGCACGTGGGGGGACGAGCGTAGCTTCATCAGCGTGCAGTACGCGTCGGACAAGGTCTTGATGTATTCGGGGCAGGGTCTCAAATGAGGGCTGCCGGTCTACTGTTGGGCCTGTGCCTGACCCTCTTGCTCGGCGGGTGCGCGGGGTCGATGAACGACCCGCTTGCACCGAAGACCGCGGGGCAGGTGGATCTCAAGCGTTACCAGGGCAAGTGGTACGAGCTTGCACGCTTGCCCATGCGCTATCAGGCCGGCTGCGAACAGTCGGAGGCCCATTACAACCTCAAACCCGATGGGTCATTCGGTTTGCTGAACCGCTGCCGCACCCTGGGTGACGAGTGGCTGCGTGCCGAAGGCCGTGCCTACATCGAGGCGCCAGGGCATACCGACAGGCTGTGGGTGGAATTCGACAACTGGTTCACACGCCTGGTCCCTGGCGTTGCCAGGGGCGAATACTGGATCTTGTATGTGGACGAGCGCTACCGCACCGCGGTTGTCGGCAGCCCGGACCGCAAGTACTTGTGGATTCTGTCACGCACGCCCAGCTTGCCGGCCTGGGAGCGCGAACACTTGCTGGCCAAGGCCCGCCAGCAGGGCTACGACACCAGCCGGTTGATCTGGCGAGCTTCCGACCAGCAGATCGTCAAGATGCACTGAGTGGGTTGCAGGCGTGGTGGGCGGAAGCGAACGTCATGCCTACCCGGGGCCTGCTGTAGCGCCTCAGCTCGAATCGCGGCCGCCGCTAAGCGGCCTTGGTCGGGTCATCCCAAAAGCTGCCGCAGTACCTGAGTGAATGCCGCGCGGCTTTGCTCCTCTTGCAGATGATGGCCTTGGCGTACCACCCATTGGCCATTGACCATCACGTCGCGAACCTGCCGGTCACCGCCGGCAAACAGCCACCGATTGAGAATGCCATCACCGTCGGCCATGGCGATGTAGGGGTCCTGATCATCAAGCACCAGCCAGTCGGCGCGCTTGCCTACAGCCAGTTCGCCAATGGGCTGACCCAGCGCCTGTGCACCCCCTGCCCACGCAGCGTCGAGCAAGGTGCGCCCGACCATCGGTTGGTCGCGGCGATGCAAGCGGTTGCGTCGCTGGTCGCGCAGGCGCTGGCCGTACTCCAGCCAGCGCAGCTCTTCAACCACGCTTAGCGAGACATGGCTGTCCGAACCAATCCCCAGGCGCCCGCCCTGTGCCAGGTAGTCTGTGGCCGGGAAAATGCCGTCGCCCAGGTTGGCTTCGGTCGTCAGGCACAATCCCGCCACGGCGCCGCTGCGGGCCATGGCTGTCACTTCGTCCGGCTGGGCGTGTGTGGCGTGCACCAGGCACCAGCGCTCATCCACGGCCACGTGCTCATACAGCCATTGCAAGGGTCGCAGGCCGCTCCAGGCCAGGGAGTCATCGACTTCCCGTTGCTGCTCGGCAATATGAATGTGCACCGGGCATTTGCCGTCACTGGCCGCCAATACCCCGGCGATCTGCCCAGGCGTCACGGCCCGCAGCGAGTGAAAGCACAAGCCCAGCCCCTGCGCCGGTTGCGCGGCCAGCAGCGGCGCCAATTGCGCCTGCAAACGCAGGTAGTGGTCGGTGGACTGGATGAACCGGCGCTGGCCATCGCTTGGCGTTTGGCCGCCAAACCCTGCATGGCTGTAGAGTACCGGCAGCAGGGTCAGGCCGATGCCGCTCTGCGTGGCCGCTGCGCTGATCCGACGAGACAACTCGGTCGGGTCTGCATACGCATTGCCTACCTGGTCATGGTGCACGTAATGGAATTCCGCCACCGCGGTATAGCCCGCTTTGAGCATCTCGATGTAGAGCTGGCGGGCGATGACCTGCAGCTGCTCAGGCGTGATCTGCCCGACCAGCCGGTACATGAGGTCGCGCCAGGTCCAGAAGCTGTCATTGGGGTCGCCGACGACCTCGGCAAGCCCGGCCATGGCCCGCTGGAACGCGTGGGAGTGCACATTCGGCATACCGGGAAGTAGGGGGCCCGCCAGATGCTCTGCGCCGTCGGCGCAAGCGCCGGCTTCAATGCGTGTCAGGAACCCGTCCGTACCGACGTCTAAGCGCACGTCTCGGGCCCACCCCGTAGGCAACAAGGCGCGTTGGGCAAAATAGGCGGGCATTGCAGGCTCCTGTTCTTGTTATCTTGTATATACATATACAGGCGTTTGCCTGCCGGGTAAACTCCGGCAAGCTAACGCTCATTTCTTATGCACAAGGATTTCTGGCCGTGCCGACACCTCCTGCCAACGCGCTGGTTGCCCCCATGGGCGAAGGCCCGGCGCCGCTGTACGCGCGGGTCAAACAGATGATCAAGCAGCACATCGACGACGGTAGCTGGCCGCCGCATCACCGTGTGCCCTCGGAAAGCGAACTGGTCAGCCAACTGGGCTTCAGCCGCATGACCATCAATCGCGCCCTGCGCGAGCTCACAGCCGAGGGGCTGTTGGTGCGCATGCAAGGTGTCGGCACCTTCGTAGCCGAGCCCAAAGGCCGCTCGGCGCTGTTCGAAGTGAACAACATCGCCGACGAAATCGCCGCACGCGGGCACCGGCATAGCTGTCAGGTCGTGGTGCTTGCCGAGGAAGCTGCAGGTTCCGAGCGAGCGCTGGCCTTGAACATGCGCGAAGGTCAGCGGGTATTTCATTCGCTGATCGTGCATTTCGAGAACGATACCCCGGTGCAGATCGAAGATCGCTACGTCAATGCGGCCGTGGCGCCCGAATACCTTCTGCAGGACTTCACCCGTCAGACGCCTTATGCCTATCTGTCCCAGGTAGCTCCGCTGACGGAGGGCGAGCATGTGGTCGAGGCGATCCTGGCAGAGCCTGAAGAATGCCAGCTCCTGCAAATCGAACGCGGCGAGCCATGCCTGCTGATCCGCCGCCGTACCTGGTCCGGGCGCCAGCCGGTCACGGCCGCGCGCCTGATTCACCCCGGTTCGCGCCATCGCCTGGAAGGACGTTTTGGCAAATGAGCCGATTGCATGTGTTGCAGGCGCGGGACTATCCGCGCATGCCCTGGAAAAACGGCGCTGGCTTCACCGAGGAAATCGCCCGTGACCACGGCAAGGGCCTGGACGGTTTTGGCTGGCGCTTGTCGATTGCCGATATCCAGGCGTCGGGCGCTTTTTCGAGCTTCGCCGGCTACCAGCGGATCATCACCGTGCTGCAGGGCGATGGCATGCGTCTGTGGGTAGACGGCCAACTCAGCCGGCCGCTGCTGCCATTCGACGGGTTTGCGTTCGAGGGGGCAAGCGAGGTCGATTGCCACCTTATCGGCGGGCCGATTCGTGATTTCAACCTCATCTACGCACCGCAGCGCTATCGGGCGCGCTTGCAATGGCTGGAAGGTTTCAACCGTTTGCACACCTCGGCCTCGACCGTGCTGCTGTTTGCCGCCAGCCAAGCGGTAGAAGTGGCGGCGGGGCACCAGGCCCTGCAATTGGGGCGTCATGACTGCCTGCAACTGGAAGGTAACGAAGCGTTGCTGGCGTTGGACGTACAGGGGCAGTGCTGCCTGATCGAACTCGATCCCCGTTGAGCTGACCCTGGGCTGGCATCGCTTGCGGCGTCAAGGTCTACGAATTTCACTTGTCCATGCTTGTACATACAAGTAAAGATGTGTTTGTATTGTTCCACGACACATCTGCTGCAGCCGACCGCAAAGGACATTCCCGTGACCGACAACAACAAATACCGTGACGTTGAAATCCGTGCCCCGCGTGGCAATACGCTCACTGCCAAAAGCTGGCTGACCGAAGCGCCACTGCGCATGTTGATGAACAACCTCGACCCGCAGGTCGCCGAGAACCCCAAGGAACTGGTGGTGTACGGTGGCATCGGCCGGGCCGCGCGCAACTGGGACTGCTACGACAAGATCGTCGAAACCCTGACCCGTCTGGAAGACGACGAAACCCTGCTGGTCCAGTCCGGCAAGCCGGTCGGCGTGTTCAAGACTCACAGCAACGCACCACGCGTGCTGATCGCCAACTCGAACTTGGTCCCTCACTGGGCCAGCTGGGAGCACTTCAACGAGCTGGACGCCAAAGGCCTGGCCATGTATGGCCAGATGACCGCTGGCAGCTGGATCTACATCGGCAGCCAGGGCATCGTCCAAGGCACTTACGAAACCTTCGTCGAGGCGGGTCGCCAGCACTACGGCGGCAGCCTCAAGGGCAAGTGGGTGCTGACCGCAGGTCTGGGTGGCATGGGTGGGGCCCAGCCATTGGCCGCGACCTTGGCCGGGGCTTGTTCGCTGAACATCGAGTGCCAGCAAAGCCGTATCGATTTCCGCCTGCAAACCCGCTACGTCGATGAGCAGGCCACTGACCTGGACGATGCCCTGGCGCGCATCGCCCGTTACACCGCCGAAGGCAAGGCTATTTCCATCGCCTTGCATGGCAATGCGGCCGACGTATTGCCTGAGTTGGTCAGGCGCGGGGTGCGGCCAGACATGGTCACCGACCAGACCAGCGCGCATGACCCGCTCAATGGCTACCTGCCCGCCGGCTGGACGTGGGAGCAGTACCGCGACCGCGCACAGACCGACCCGGTGGCCGTGGTCAAGGCTGCCAAGCAGTCGATGGCCGTGCATGTACAGGCCATGCTCGATTTTCAGCAGCAGGGCGTGCCCACCTTCGACTACGGCAACAACATTCGCCAGATGGCCAAGGAAGAAGGCGTGGCCAATGCGTTCGATTTCCCAGGTTTCGTGCCGGCTTACATCCGTCCACTGTTCTGCCGGGGCATCGGCCCCTTCCGCTGGGCAGCGTTGTCCGGCGAAGCCGAAGACATCTACAAGACCGATGCCAAGGTCAAGGAATTGATCCCCGACGACGCCCACCTGCACCGCTGGCTGGACATGGCCCGCGAGCGCATCAGCTTCCAAGGCTTGCCGGCCCGCATCTGTTGGGTAGGGCTGGGGCTGCGGGCCAAGCTGGGCCTGGCGTTCAACGAAATGGTGCGCAGTGGCGAGCTGTCGGCACCGATCGTGATCGGGCGCGACCATCTCGATTCGGGCTCGGTCGCCAGCCCCAACCGCGAAACCGAAGCCATGCGCGATGGCTCCGATGCGGTCTCCGACTGGCCATTGCTCAATGCCCTGCTCAATACCGCCAGCGGTGCCACCTGGGTGTCGCTGCACCATGGCGGCGGTGTCGGCATGGGCTTCTCCCAGCACTCGGGCATGGTCATCGTCTGTGACGGCAGCGACGAGGCGGCGGCTCGTATCGCTCGCGTGCTGGCCAATGACCCAGGCACCGGTGTCATGCGTCACGCCGATGCCGGTTACGCTATCGCCATTGAGTGCGCGCAAGCGCAGGGGCTGGACCTGCCGATGATCACCGGCTGATCACCTCCCTCTGCAATGCACCCCACAAGGGTGATACTCGACAACAAGAAGAGGCGGGCTGGCGCTGCCGGTCATGCCTCGCGAACTGGAGTAGCAACGTGACCGAACTTACCCTCAAGCCCGGCTGCCTGACCCTGGCGCAACTGCGCACTGTGCATGCAGGCCCTGTACGGCTTCAACTCGACGCCAGCGCCGGCCCGGCCATCGATGCCAGCGTGGCCTGCGTCGAGCAGATCATCGCGCAGGACCGTACCGCCTACGGCATCAACACCGGTTTCGGACTGCTGGCGTCGACCCGTATCGCCAGCCACGACCTGGAAAACCTGCAGCGTTCGCTGGTGCTGTCGCATGCCGCCGGGATCGGTGCGCCGCTCGATGACGCGCTGGTCCGATTGATCATGGTGCTGAAGATCAACAGCCTGAGCCGCGGCTTCTCCGGTATTCGCCGCAAGGTCATCGACGCGCTGATCGCGCTGGTCAACGCCGAGGTCTATCCCCACATCCCCCTCAAAGGCTCGGTCGGCGCCTCCGGTGACCTCGCGCCGCTGGCCCACATGTCTCTGGTACTGCTGGGCGAGGGCAAGGCGCGCTACAAGGGCCAGTGGCTTGCGGCTACCGAGGCCCTGGCCATCGCCGGTCTTGAGCCGTTGACCCTGGCCGCCAAAGAGGGGCTCGCCCTGCTCAATGGTACCCAGGCCTCCACGGCCTATGCCCTGCGCGGGCTGTTCCATGGCGAAGACCTGTTCGCCGCCGCGGTCACCTGCGGCGCGCTCAGCGTGGAAGCCGCCCTTGGTTCGCGCTCGCCCTTCGATGCCCGTATCCATGCAGTGCGCGGCCAGCGCGGACAGATCGACACCGCTGCCTGCTTCAGGGCCCTGCTGGGGGACACCAGCGAGGTATCGCTTTCGCACCAGAACTGCGACAAGGTCCAGGATCCTTACTCGCTGCGCTGCCAGCCACAAGTGATGGGCGCCTGCCTCACCCAACTGCGTCAGGCTGCCGAGGTACTCGGCGTCGAGGCCAATGCCGTGTCGGACAACCCTTTGGTGTTCGCCGCCGAAGGCGACGTGGTTTCCGGCGGTAACTTCCATGCCGAGCCGGTGGCGATGGCCGCCGACAACATCGCCCTGGCCATCGCCGAAATGGGCGCGTTGAGCGAGCGCCGCATCTCGCTGATGATGGACAAGCACATGTCCCAGTTGCCGCCCTTCCTGGTGGAAAACGGTGGGGTCAACTCGGGCTTCATGATCGCCCAGGTCACCGCCGCCGCACTGGCCAGCGAGAACAAGGCCCTGTCCCACCCGCACAGCGTCGACAGCCTGCCGACCTCCGCCAACCAGGAGGACCATGTCTCAATGGCCCCGGCTGCTGGCAAGCGCCTATGGGAAATGGCTGAAAATACCCGGGGCGTGCTGGCGATCGAGTGGTTGGGCGCCTGCCAGGGCCTGGACCTGCGCAAGGGGCTCAAGACCTCCGCCAGGCTCGAACAGGCGCGCCAGGCATTACGCCGTGAAGTGCCGCACTACGACCGCGACCGGTTCTTTGCACCGGACATCGAAAAGGCCGTGCACATGCTGGCCGAAGGCAGTCTGACCGCGCTATTGCCAGCGGGCGTGCTACCAAGTCTGTAATGCGCTCGGGGGCCTTTGGTGGCGGCCCCCGTATCTCACGACCACAAAAACAATTCAAGGACGTGACATGCAACCTGCACAAGGTCTCAAGCGCGGGCTGACTGCCCGCCACATTCGTTTCATGGCCCTCGGCTCTGCCATCGGTACCGGCCTGTTCTACGGCTCGGCATCGGCCATCCAGATGGCCGGCCCGGCGGTATTGCTGGCCTATCTGATCGGCGGCGCTGCGGTATTCATGGTCATGCGGGCATTGGGCGAAATGGCCGTACACAACCCCGTGGCCGGCTCATTCGGTCACTACGCCAGCACCTACCTGGGCCCCATGGCCGGCTTCATCCTCGGCTGGACCTATGCGTTCGAGATGGTCATCGTCGCCATCGCCGATGTGACGGCGTTCGGCATCTACATGGGCTTCTGGTTCCCAGAGGTCGCCCGTTGGACATGGGTGCTGGGCATCGTCTTGGTCATCGGTGCGCTCAACCTGTGCAACGTCAAGGTATTCGGCGAACTGGAATTCTGGCTGTCCTTGCTCAAGGTGGGCGCGATCGTGGCCATGATCCTGGCGGGCCTTGGCATCATGGTCTTCGGTTTCAGCCAGGTGGGCAGCGGGCAGGCCGTGGGCGTGGGCAACCTGTTCGAGCATGGCGGTTTCATGCCTAACGGTGTCGCCGGGTTGATCGCCTCGTTCGCCGTGGTCATGTTCGCCTTTGGCGGCATCGAGATCATCGGGGTGACCGCAGGCGAGGCCAAGGATCCGCAACGGGTGATTCCCAAGGCGATCAACGCCGTGCCCCTGCGCATCCTGCTGTTCTATGTGCTCACCCTGTTCGTGCTGATGTGCCTGTACCCCTGGCCGCAGATTGGCAGCCAGGGCAGCCCCTTCGTGCAGATCTTCAGCAATCTGGGGATCGGCTCTGCGGCTGCGGTGCTGAACGTGGTGGTGATCTCTGCGGCCGTTTCTGCCATCAACAGCGATATCTTCGGTGCGGGCCGCATGATGTATGGTCTGGCCCAGCAGGGGCATGCCCCCAAGGGCTTCAGCCGGCTGTCCAGGCATGGCGTGCCGTGGATGACGGTGGTGGTAATGGGGGCAGCACTGCTGGTTGGGGTACTGCTCAATTACCTGATCCCTGAAAACGTGTTTCTGCTGATCGCCTCGATCGCTACCTTCGCCACCGTCTGGGTCTGGCTGATGATCCTCATCACTCAAGTGGCGATGCGGCGGCGCATGAGCCGTGAGCAGATGGCCGAGCTCAAGTTCCCGGTACCGTTCTGGCCCTGGGGCCCGGCATTGGCCATCGCCTTCATGGTCTTCGTCTTCGGTGTGCTTGGCTATTTCCCGGACACCCAGGCGGCGTTGTTGGTCGGCATGGTCTGGCTGGTCTTTCTGGTGGCGTCCTACCTGTTGTGGTGCAAGCCGCGCACAGGGCAGGGCGCGTCGGTGGCCGAAGCCGCCAAGTTGCATCGCTAGCAAAGGAGAACCTGCATGAAAACCCTCTGGCAACACTGCCACGTGGCAACCATGGCCCAAGGCCGTTATTCGATCATCGAAGACGCCGCCATCGTGACCGGTGGTGGGCGGATCCTGTGGATCGGCCCACGTGCCGACTGGCAAGTCGAAGGGACCGAGCAGACGGTGGACCTGGGCGGTACTTGGGTGACCCCCGGGCTGATCGATTGCCACACGCACGCGGTATTCGGCGGCAACCGCAGCGGCGAGTTCGAACAGCGGCTGCAAGGTGTGAGCTATGCCGAGATCGCCGCGCAGGGCGGGGGCATTGCCAGCACCGTGAGGGCCACCCGCGCCGCCAGTGAAGACATGCTGTTCGCCAGCGCCCGGCAGCGCGTCCGGGCGTTGATGCGCGACGGCGTGACCACCCTGGAGATCAAGTCCGGTTACGGCCTGGACTTGGCCAACGAGCGCAAGATGCTGCGTGTAGCCCGGCGTCTGGGTGACGAGCTGGGTATCACGGTTCGGGCCACGTGCCTAGCGGCTCACGCCTTGCCGCCGGAATACGCCGAACGCAGCGACGACTTCATTGCCCACATCTGTGATGACATGCTGCCAGCATTGGCAGCAGAAGGGCTGGTGGATGCGGTGGATGCCTTCTGCGAACACCTGGCCTTCTCACCCGTCCAGGTTGAACGCCTGTTCATCAAGGCACAGCAACTGGGTTTGCCGGTCAAGCTGCACGCTGAACAATTGTCTTCCTTGCACGGCTCCAGCTTGGCCGCCCGCTACCAGGCACTGTCGGCCGATCACCTGGAATTCATGACAGAAGAAGATGCCGTGGCCATGGCAACGGCTGGCACCGTGGCCGTCTTGCTGCCCGGCGCGTTCTACTTTCTGCGCGAGACCCAAGTTCCGCCGATGGAGGCCCTACGTCGGCACGGCGTGAAAATCGCCCTGGCCAGCGACCTGAACCCGGGCACCTCACCGGGCCTGTCACTGCGGCTGATGCTGAACATGGGCTGCACCTTGTTCCGCATGACGCCGGAAGAGGCCCTCGCCGGTGTCACCACCCATGCGGCGCAAGCGCTGGGCATGGGAAGCAGCCATGGCACCCTTGAAGCGGGCAAGGCCGCCGACTTCGTTGCCTGGCAAATAGAACGCCCTGCCGACCTGGCCTACTGGCTTGGCGGCGACCTGCCCAAGCGCGTCGTGCGCGGCGGCCATGAACTGGATATCTGAGCGAGGCGAGATGGACAAGGTACTGAGCTTTCACCAGGGTCAATTGCCGCTGTTGATCAGCATTCCCCATGCGGGCCTGAAGCTGACCCCGGCAGTGGCCGATGGCCTGGTCGATCAGGCGCGCAGCTTGCCCGACACGGACTGGCACATTCCCCGTCTGTACGATTTCGCCCAGGCGCTGGGCGCCAGTGTACTGACGGCCGAGTATTCGCGCTTCGTCATCGACCTCAATCGCCCAGAGGACGACAAGCCGCTGTATGCCGGGCCCACCACGGGGCTTTATCCGGACACGCTCTTTGAAGGTGAACCTTTGTTCAAGGAGGGGCTGGCGCCAAGCCCGGCAGAGCGCAAGCATTACCTTGAGCACATCTGGCACCCTTATCACAGGGCAATCAGGCATGAGCTGGCACGTTTGCGTGAGACGTTCGGCTATGCCCTGCTCTGGGACGCCCATTCCATTCGCTCGCACATTCCTCGGTTGTTCGACGGCAAGCTACCGGACTTCAACCTCGGGACCTTCAATGATGCGAGTTGCGACCCCAGTCTGGCCCAGCGGCTGACGCACGTCTGCCAACAGGCGCACGGTTACGATCATGCGCTCAATGGGCGCTTCAAGGGCGGGCACATCACCCGTCATTACGGCAACCCAGCCGCGCACGTTCACGCCGTCCAGCTCGAGCTTGCGCAAAGCACCTACATGCTAGAGCGTGAGCCTTTTAGCTACCGTGAAGATTTGGCAGGCCCCACCCAGACGGTGCTCAAGCAGCTTCTGCAGGCGCTGCTAGCGTGGGGCCAGGCGCATTATCGCAACTGAAGGCAATCGGCCAGGCAGCGCGGGGTACGCGCGCCGCCCGGTCAATCGTCAGCCTTTGGCGACCTCCTTGAGCGTGAGTTCGCGCAGCAGTGCCTGCTCCTCGAGTTCCCGATCCATCTGCAAGCCTTGTTGCAAGATCACCTCTTCCTGCAGCGGATGGCTGGTGTTGGCCAGTTCCAGTACCCGCTGGCGGTACCGGTTTTCAACCTCCTCGAACCGCTCGGCGTATTCACCGCGAAGGCGCTGGGTCCAGTCCTGGTTGGACAGCAGATAGTCGATGAACGCTTCGCTGTGTTCGCGCTTGCGCACGTGTTCGAGCACGCTCGAAAGCTCATCGGCCGCCAGGTTGGCAGCACTTCGGAAACGCATGCGGTCGGCGATGGGCAGCTCGAGTTCCTTGGCCAGTTCGCGGCGATAAGCCAGGCGCACCGAAACCAGATCCCCCGGTATCGAGCGGTGCTGGGCAAGGTGTTCGAGTTCCTCTACCCGGAACAGCTGCAACAGCCTTTGGCGCATCTGCTGCAGGCTATCTCCTGCATCGATCACGACACGTTGATGCATCAGGTACAACTCGATGTTGTTGAACGCCTGAAGCGCGCCGTCATGACAGGTTTGTGCGCCATTTTCGTCAGGCAGCGCCGCTACAGCGATGCTTTCCAGCAATGGCCGCTCGGTCGGGTTGCTGACCGCCGCGACCAGCATCAGTCGCACCCGTTCGCAAAACCTGCCCCGAGTAGCGGGCTCCACGTAAGGGGCTGCGTTTTGCAGACGGCCCACCAGGCGCAGCAAGTCACTGCCTGCAAGCGCGTCCCAGCATACCTGCAGGGATTCATTTTGCAGTGCATTTCCCAACATCCACGATTCCATCCGTGGGGTATCGTCACCGGACACCGGAAAGTGCGGGTGGTCCAGAGAGCCATCACTGGAACCATCGGTGAGCAGGTCGGTGGGAATGTCCAAGGCGAAGGAAAAGCTGTGGTGGCTGTCGGAAAACGTGCGGACCCGCTGGATGGTTTCGGCTGGCAGCGGGTTGTCCAACAGGGACACAGAAGAAATCGGAATGGTGCTATCCAGGTTCGACAGGACACGGTCCGGCAGTTCGGTGATGTTGTTCGAACTGAGGTCGAGCAACTCGAGCGGCAGCAACAGGTCGCACCAGTGCGGCCAGCCCTGTAGGTCCATGTTGCTCAGCACCAGGGACTGGAGATTCGCTGCAAGCTGTGCAGGAACATGATTGATGGTGCCCACCCGGTTGCCCGAAAGGTCCAGCGAAGTAAGGTGGTTCAGGCGGCCAAAAATCTCGAACATAGGCTCATCGATTTCCAAACCCATGTTGCGCAACTCCAGGTACTCCAGCTCCGGCAAGCGCAGCAAGGCGGTAGGCAGTGTCGATTGCGGCGCTTGATGACCGTCTATGGTCAGGCGCGTGATACCCGGAAACCGACTGAGCAGCTCATCAAGCTGCGCAGTCGTGCCTCGCAAGCGGGTCAAGGCCAGGGCGCGAACACGCTCGCCAAAGAAGGGGGGCAGGCGCCTCGGGAAGTGCTCGATCGACACGTCTTCCAGATGCAGCCTGAGGTATCGATGGCCCTGTTCCTGATATGTCCAGAAATCATTGATCGCCGTTTCAATGCGTTGACGCTCGGCCAGGGCGGTTTGTGTCAGGGGGTTGCTGGAACTCGATGCCTGCGCCCAGCCCTCCAGCGCTTCTCGTACCTGCGAGCGCTCGGTGCGCAGGCGCGTGATTCCCTCGATAAGCGACGGCGGCTGGTCCACGCGAATACCAGAAGTATCCAGCTGCTCGTTCATGAGCAAACGCTGCACGTGAATTTCGTTGATCGGGTTGCCTTCAAGGTTGATGACCGGCGGGAGTCGCAGTGATTCGGCTTCGTGCAGCAGGAACGATGGCAGCGTGAGCAGGTTATTGGCGCGCAGGGACAGCTCACCGATGCGGCTCAAGGCATCGCTGTCGATGCCCATCGGCCATTGCGACAGATGCATGCGGTCGAGCCCGAGGTAATCGAGTGTGAGCGCGTGGAAGCTCGGACGGTTGCCTTGTGCCAAGCGATTTCCGGAAAGGTCCAGATGACGCAGCTGCCGGGCACCGGTCAGCATGTCCAGGTCACTGGAGGACAAGGCAATGTTCTGGTTGGTCAGTACCAAGCGCTGCAGCTGTGGCAGGTTTTCCAGAATGGTGGGAATGCTGAATATGAATGCCGAGGGTGTTGCCCGCGGTGTGTAGGGCCGGTCAATTTCCAATGCCTGGAGTTGCGGCATCTGGCGGAGCAGGCGTTGCAGCAAACGCTCGTTCTGCGCCCAGCTGGCCATCGCGCCTGAGGGCAGGTCATAGAGGGTCAGGCTGCGCACTCGCTGGTAGAAGAACTCGGGTAAGTTCAACGGAATATCGGCCAGAGAGATCAGCGCCAGGCGTAACACGGACGTGCTCCGGTCGCCTTCGTCCAACGCCGTGTCATACCAGAACTGCACGATAGCCTCGCGCAACGCATCGTAGTTGCGTGCTGCCGCATCGGTCGACGGCGAAATGGCCTCGCTCCAGTCATCGAGCCTGCTTTGCAGTTCGGTGCGCTGCTCGGCCAAACGTTGCAGGTGTTCGAAAATCTGCAGGCGCGTGCGGCCGCTGCTGGCCAGCGTATTGATCACCTGATCGGCAGAGCGGCCGGTACGCTGCGCCAACTCCAATGCCTCGACCTCTGCAAGGAGCTGCGAATAAGAGACCGCATGGGCTTGCGGGCCACCGCCGCTCAGCGGATACCCGAGGCGGCCCTCGGCAAGGCGCATGGGTGACCGATAGCCGGGGCGCACCGGCCGCATGCCCAGGGCCCTGCGCAAGGCTGGGCGAGGCAGCAACGGACTTTCCTGCATCAGGTGCCGCAGGGCCGCAGCGTCAGCCGCGCCGAGTTGTGCCATGACGTCTGGCAGCGCCTCGTGAAGCGCGGTAAAAAGGTCCGGGTGTGCCGTTACCAACCGAGATGACTCGGCTTGATCCTGGACGATGTACCCTGCAGGGGCATGGATGATGGTTACGCAGGGGTTACCTTGCT
Organism: Pseudomonas sp. UBA5666; assembly: GCF_002420785.1. NCBI lineage: Bacteria > Pseudomonadati > Pseudomonadota > Gammaproteobacteria > Pseudomonadales > Pseudomonadaceae > Pseudomonas > Pseudomonas sp. UBA5666. The sequence continues at coordinate 93,528 of NZ_DIIQ01000008.1, forward strand.
TGGGGCCGATTGCCTCGGCTTGAGTGGGCCAGAACCCACCTCGCAGGATTTGTAGCCTGGTACCGGTAGGCCATTGCCTGAGTGTCGGCAAGGTATGCAGCACGAGTCGATCGCTGTCCCAGCTCTGAGCCCCTACCAGAAACAGCCCCTCGTAAGCCCGCGCCAGACGGACCTGTTGCAGATAAACACGAATTTCCTCGCTCAGGCGTAACGGTACCCTACCGCTTGCCAGCAGGCCCCGTTCGTTGGCAGTCGCGCTGCGTACCAGCTCGTCGGCAATGGCGGCTGGAAGACCGGGGTATGCCCGCATGACCGGTTCGGCGTCGGGCAGCTGGGCCGATGCCATGCGCCTGTAGGCTCTGAAAAATTCGGTTGAGCGGTCTGCCGTGACGGGCAACTGGCTGATCGACTGGTCAAGCTTGAACCGCTGGAGGGTGTCTTGCAGCAACGCCGGCAATCGCTCGCTCTCCACCAGCGCCCTGCGCAAGGTATCTTCGTCCGTGTCACTGATCTGCAGCATCCGTTGCAGCGTCGGCTCATCGAAGTCAGCACTCAGGTGCCCCATTCGTTGCAACAAGGTCGAACCTGTCCAGGTAGCGGGGCGGTCGGTGACCTGTATCCACGCGCCAGCGCCGTTGTAGCGCAGCGGTGGCTGATAGCGATGCTCGCCCTGTGGGTGCTGCAGCCGGTATTGGCCAGTGTCGGCGTCTGACACGACCTGATACTGGCGACCCTGCAGCACCAGCCGTTGCTGACCCTCATGCAACAACAGGCCCTGCTCATCCGGTGCCAATGACTGTGGCAGTGGGTCCTGGATTTGATAGGGCGTCAGATCAGGTTTCCACAGGCTAACCTGCCCATCAGGCATGTCCACGTCTTCCAGCTCTTCGATGAATGACGGGGTCTCGACGGGAATGCGCGCATCACCCGATTCGTCGTCGGGTTCTTCGACGATGGGTTCGTCGCCCCCTGGGATTTGCGGCGCGCCTTTGAGCGCATGGCCGGCAGCTGTCAGCGCAGCCATGACCGCCACGTTCTCGACGACATCGATCAGGTAGTCGTAAGCTGTGTCGCGCTCGTCTGCCTCCCAGGCTTCGATCCCCTCATACACCTCATGGGCCAGCTGGACGATGCCCACCAAAAGCATGGCCTCCCCAAGGCCAGGCACGAAGAAGCCGGCGATGTTCAATGCCAGCAACGCGCGCCCGGCAATGAGCTCGCGGTGAGCCTGGGCCGTACGCCGGTCCACGATCTGGGTTGGGACAGCGTGGAAGAGCACGTCCTGTTCATGACGTTCCACCTTGCGAAAGGCCATGAGCCCCTGGAACGCGTGGGTGAAAGGCGTTTGAACGGGGTAGAGCCTGGCATGTGGATCGCGTACGGGCTCGTGCAGGCCGCGGGTACTCCAGCCCGGTGGTGTCAGACGCGCTTGCAGGCGCTGTCTAACCATCCCCTTGTCGCGCTCGGGCACATGCTTGTCCAGGTAGCCCATGTCAGCCTGGAGCCGATCCCGCAGTGCGTCATGCATGGCCTGCGTATCGGCGAACGCCTTGAGGGGTGTTTCCTCGTCGTCGGGGATATACAGCGCAATGCGGCTATCGGCACCCGATTGCCTCTCGATGACCACTACTCCCGTCAGTACGCAGCCCCAGAGTTGCAGCTCGCTGAACCTGAACCCCGATGCGAGAGGATCCAGCTTTTGATCGAGCGGTACTTCCAGCGCGGCGGTGTAGAACGTCTCGCTGATATCGCCCTTCAAGCGAGCGTAGTGCAGGGACTGTCGCCAAGCCGATTCCTCCGCCCGCCCCAGTGTTTGATACACCTCCAGGGCCACCTCGTCCGCACTGCGGTCAGCCGTTGCGGCCGGGTAGTAGATCGCGTGTATCAGGTCGTGATATTTCCCACCAATGTCCAACGTCCGACACAGGTCGGCGAAGGCTTCTGCCGGAATGTCCAGTGCATTGATGATAGGCACGGTGCCCATGAAACGCCGGTGGTCGAGAATCACCGATTTTTTCAGGAGCCCATCGGGTGCATCCATGCCACCTTCAACGGCGGCGGACGCCTCGAAGTTATGCAGGGCTGCCTGAAGCAGTGAACGGGTCGCCCGCTCCACGGCCTGCCGCCCGTCCAGGGCGTTGTGCTCCTCGATCAGGCGCGCGTCCACCAGGTAGCTCTTGTCGACATCGACCTGTAGACCAAAGCGTTCGGCAATGGCTTCGGTCAACGCCTTTCTGGCATAGATCTCCAGCTCTGCAACCTGCTCGAACAGCGCCGCGACCTGCGCTTGGTGCTGACGGTGCTGTGCGTGTTCGATGCTCCAGGCACGCGCGACGGCCGGTTGCTCCGTGATCGCTGACGCCAGCCAGGCAGGTGCCTGCCGCCAATTGCGCATGGCCTGGTGCGTGTGGGTCGGGCTTTTTTTCAGCCACTGGGGGATGCGCTTGGCAATGGTGGAGTAATGGACACCTTGTGAGGGTAGGGTGTCGCTGGTGGGTGTTGGCATTTAGCAGTCCTCTGCACGATGAGGTGAAGGACTCTGTAGGGCCGGGGAAGGAGAAAGGAGGTAGATATATCTGCCCGGCAACTGTACCGGGCCAGGCATGGAGTTGATGTACAAGCATGCTCTGCGCTCAATTCAGGTTTATGATGGCTCACGGTCGAACAACCTTCACACGGAGTGCGCAATGCAGACCCTCTACCCGCAGATCAAACCCTACGCCCGGCACGATCTGGCCGTGGAAGCGCCACACGTGCTGTACGTCGATGAAAGCGGCTCACCCGAAGGTTTGCCAGTGGTCTTCATTCACGGCGGCCCGGGTGCAGGCTGCGACGCCCAGAGCCGGTGCTATTTCGATCCCACCCTGTACCGCATTATCACCTTCGACCAGCGCGGCTGTGGCCGCTCCACCCCCCATGCCAGCCTGGAAAACAACACCACCTGGCACTTGGTGGAGGACATGGAGCGCATCCGTGAACACCTGGGTATCGACAAGTGGGTACTGTTCGGCGGCTCATGGGGCTCCACGCTCGCGCTGGCCTATGCCCAGACTCACCCCGAACGCGTGCATGGTCTGATCCTGCGCGGCATCTTCCTGTGCAGGCCCCAGGAGATACAGTGGTTCTACCAGGAAGGTGCCAGCCGCCTGTTCCCCGACTACTGGCAGGACTACATTGCGCCCATCCCACCGGAGGAGCGCGGCGATATGGTCAGCGCGTTCCACAAGCGCCTGACCGGCTCCGACCAGATTGCCCAGATGCACGCGGCCAAGGCATGGTCCACTTGGGAGGGCCGCACGGCCACACTGCGGCCCAACCCCCTGGTAGTGGACCGGTTCTCCGAGCCGCAGCGGGCCTTGTCCATCGCCCGCATCGAATGCCACTACTTCATGAACAACGCCTTCCTGGAGCGGAACCAGCTGGTGCGCGACCTGCCCAGCATCGCCCACCTGCCGGCGGTGATCGTGCACGGGCGCTACGACGTGATCTGCCCACTGGACAACGCTTGGGAACTGCACCAGGCGTGGCCGAACAGTGAACTGAAGGTCATTCGCGATGCCGGGCATGCCGCATCCGAGCCGGGCATTACCGATGCTCTGGTGCGCGCAGCCGACCAGATGGCCAGGCGCCTGCTCGACTTGCCACTGGAAGAAGCATGAAGGGCCTGCTGCAACGGGTGCGCAACGCGCGGGTGGAAGTGCAGGGCCAGGTCATCGGCGCTGTCGAGCAAGGCCTGCTGGTGCTGGTGGCCGTGGAGCCGGACGACACCCGCGAGCATGCTGACAAGCTGCTGCACAAGCTGTTGAACTACCGCGTGTTCAGCGATGAGCAGGGCAAGATGAACCTGTCGTTGAAAGAAGTGGGGGGCGGGCTGCTGCTGGTCTCGCAGTTCACATTGGCGGCCGACACCCGCAACGGCATGCGCCCCAGCTTTTCCACGGCGGCGCCGCCGGCCTTGGGCGCCGAGCTGTTCGACTACCTGGTGACGCAAGCCAGAGACCGCCACGCCGACGTCGCTACCGGTCAGTTCGGTGCCGACATGCAGGTCCACCTGGTCAATGATGGCCCTGTAACATTGCTGTTACAAATTTAAGGTTAAAAAAAGCCGCTTTCTTGAATAAATAAGCGGTTCTATACCATAAATAGTTGTTGCAGCCTGATGCGTTGTCACGCGACCTGCTGGATAATCGCGCGCTGCATGAGGCCTGCGTTCGCAGGTCCGTTTCACTCTGACTCGAGCATTGTCCGTAGCCGTTTGGGGAATCATTACGCCCTTACGGGGTCCGAACAGTGCTCGCCAACCCGGCATTTGTCGCTGGCCGTTGGTTTCATGATCTGTTTTCGGCGAGGGTTGCTCGTGATTGTTAGTCCCCAAAAAGCATCAAGAATCCCCGGCGTCAGGCTGCGCAAGGCGCTGATGGCCAGCATGGCAATCGTTGGCCTGATGAGCGCGGGCCAGCTGTGGGCATTCAATCTTGACGATGTTGCAGCCAAGGCAAAGGATCTGGCCGGCCAGAAGTACGAAGCGCCCAAAAGCAACCTGCCGGCCGTGTTCCGCGACATGAAGTTCGCGGACTACCAGAAGATCCACTTCCTGCAGGAAAAGGCCGAGTGGGCCAACGACAAGACACCGTTCAAGCTGTCGTTCTACCACCAGGGCATGCACTTCGATACGCCGGTGAAAATCAACGAAGTCACCGCCACCAAGGTCCAGGAAATCAAGTACGACCCGAGCCGCTTCGAGTTCGGCGACGTGCCGCATGATGCCGATGCCACCAAGAACCTGGGCTATGCGGGCTTCCGCGTGCTGTACCCGATCAACAAGGCCGACAAGCAGGACGAAATCATGACCCTGCTTGGCGCCAGTTATTTCCGCGTCGTGGGCAAGGGCCATGTGTATGGCCTGTCGGCCCGTGGCCTGGCCATCGACACGGCGCTGCCTTCGGGCGAAGAATTCCCACGGTTCACCGAGTTCTGGGTCGAGAAGCCGCAGCCGGCCGACAAGCACCTGGTGATCTACGCGCTGCTGGACTCCCCGCGCTCAACCGGCGCCTACAAGCTCACCCTGCGTCCGGGCAACGACACGGTCGTTGACGTGCAGTCGCGCGTGTACCTGCGCGATCATGTCAGCCGCCTGGGTGTCGCGCCGCTGACCAGCATGTACCTGTTCGGCCCGAACCAGCCGTCCAAGGTCCTCAACTACCGTCCTGCGCTGCACGATTCCGAAGGCCTGTCCATCCATGCCGGCAACGGCGAGTGGCTGTGGCGCCCGCTGAATAACCCCAAGCACCTGTCGGTCAGCAATTTCAGCGTCGAGAACCCGCGCGGCTTCGGTCTGATGCAGCGCCAGCGCGCCTTCAGCGACTATGAAGACCTGGATGATAACTACCAGAAGCGCCCAAGTGCCTGGATCGAACCCAAAGGCGACTGGGGCAAGGGCTCCGTCGACCTGGTGGAAATCCCGACGGCCGACGAAACCAACGACAACATCGTTGCTTTCTGGAGCCCGGAAAAGCTGCCCGAGCCTGGCGAGGCGGCCGAGTTCGCCTACCGCCTGCATTGGACCATCGACGAACCCAAGTTCCAGGCGCCTGAGTTGGGCTGGGTCAAGCAGACCCTGCGCTCCACTGGCGACGTCAAGCAGTCCAACCTGATCCGCCAGCCTGATGGCAGCGTGGCTTTCCTGGTCGACTTCGCGGGCCCGGCACTTGCCGCCCTGCCTGAAGACACCCCGGTGCGCAGCCAGATCAGCGTGGGCGACAACGGTGAGGTGGTCGAGAACAACCTGCGCTACAACCCTGAAACCAAGGGCTGGCGCCTGACGCTGCGTCTGAAGGTCAAAGAAGCCAACAAGTCGACCGAAATGCGTGCAGCGCTGGTGCGCGATGTGCCCGTAGAGGCTCCAGCGCCTGCCACGGACGCCAAGCAGGACAAGGCGTCTGCCAAGCATGCCAAGGCCGAGAAAACCGCCAAGGCCGAACAACCTGCCGCCGACGCGGCGCCCACCGCCGAGGCTGCGGCCACCACCGAAAAGGTGCTGACCGAAACCTGGACCTATCAGTTGCCTGCCGATGAGTAACTCGAGCCCAAAGCCGGTATCGCTTGGCGAGTACCTGGCCCACCTTCCAATGAGCGATGAGCAGCGCGCGGAACTGGCCAATTGCGCATCGTTCAGTGAGCTGCACCAGCGCCTGGCGGCCAACTCGCACGCCAGCCCAGCCGAGGCCGTGCAGGCCTCGGTGGGCTCGCGCCTGACGGTCGGCACCGCGGGTGAACTGGAAGAGGCCGAGATGCTCGGGGTGGACGGTAACGGGCGCCTGTGCCTGAAGATCGCGCCGCCCATCACGCGTACCAAGGTCGTTCCCGAGCCATGGCGTACCAACCTGCTGGTGCGGGTATGGCGGCGCCTGACCGGGCGTACCAACGCACCGCAGCCACCCAAGCGTGAGTTGCCGGCGGCCCGCTGGCGCACTGTCGGCTCGATCCGCCGATACATCCTGCTGGCGCTGATGATCGGGCAGACACTGGTCGCTGGCTGGTACATGAAGAGCATCCTGCCCTACCAGGGCTGGTCGTTCGTCGATCTGGACGAAATCTTCGCTCAGCCGATCTGGGATACGGTGGTGCAGGTATGGCCGTACGCCTTGCAGACGTCCATCCTGATTCTCTTCGGGATTCTGTTCTGCTGGGTGTCGGCCGGCTTCTGGACTGCCCTGATGGGCTTCCTTGAGCTGCTGACCGGGCGCGACAAGTACAAGATTTCCGGCAGCAGTGCCGGCAACGAACCCATCGCGCCCGATGCACGTACTGCGCTGGTCATGCCGATCTGCAACGAAGACGTGCCGCGGGTGTTTGCAGGCCTGCGTGCAACGTTCGAGTCGGTAGCAGCCAGCGGTAACCTGGACCGTTTCGACTTCTTTGTGCTCAGCGACACCAACGACACCGACATTGCCGTTGCCGAGCAGCAGGCATGGCTGGACGTGTGCCGTGAAACCAAGGGGTTCGGCCGTATCTTCTACCGCCGTCGCCGGCGTCGGGTGAAGCGCAAGAGTGGTAACCTCGACGACTTCTGCCGCCGCTGGGGCAGCGAATACAAGTACATGGTGGTGCTGGACGCCGACAGCGTCATGAGCGGCGAATGCCTGAGCAGCCTGGTGCGCCTGATGGAGGCCAACCCCGATGCCGGCATCATCCAGACCGGGCCCAAGGCGTCGGGCATGGATACCCTGTATGCGCGCATGCAGCAGTTCGCCACGCGCGTATACGGCCCATTGTTCACGGCCGGCCTGCACTTCTGGCAGCTGGGTGAGTCGCACTACTGGGGGCACAATGCGATCATTCGCATGAAGCCGTTCATCGAACACTGCGCATTGGCGCCATTGCCAGGCAAGGGTGCGTTCGCTGGGGCCATTCTTTCCCACGACTTCGTCGAAGCCGCGCTCATGCGCCGCGCCGGTTGGGGCGTATGGATCGCCTATGACTTGCCGGGCAGCTACGAAGAACTGCCGCCCAACCTGCTCGACGAACTCAAGCGCGACCGTCGCTGGTGTCATGGCAACCTGATGAACTTCCGGCTGTTCCTGGTCAAGGGCATGCACCCGGTGCACCGTGCCGTGTTCCTGACGGGTGTCATGTCCTACCTGTCTGCGCCGTTGTGGTTCCTGTTCCTGGTGCTGTCCACTGCGTTGCTGGCGACCAACACCCTGATGGAGCCCCAGTACTTCATCGAGCCGTACCAGCTGTATCCGCTGTGGCCTCAATGGCACCCGGAAAAAGCCGTGGCGTTGTTCTCCACCACCATCGTGCTGCTGTTCCTGCCCAAATTGCTCAGCGTCATCCTGATCTGGGCCAAGGGCGCAGTTGAGTACGGCGGGCGGATCAAGGTCACCTTGTCGATGCTCATGGAAATGCTGTTCTCCATGTTGCTGGCGCCGGTGCGCATGATCTTCCACTCCCGCTTCGTGCTGGCCGCGTTCCTGGGCTGGGCCGCCACCTGGAACTCCCCGCAGCGCGACGACGATTCCACACCCTGGAGCGAAGCGGTCAAGCGTCATGGTCCGCAGACCTTGCTGGGCGTGGCATGGGCAGGTCTGGTAGCCTGGCTGAACCCCAGTTTCCTGTGGTGGCTGACGCCGATCGTGGGCTCGTTGATGCTGTCCATTCCGGTCTCGGTCATTTCCAGCCGTACCCGCCTGGGTCTGGCCGCCAAGGACGAGAAGCTGTTCCTGATTCCTGAGGAATACGCCACACCGCAGGAGCTGCTGGCCACGGACCAGTATACCCACGAGAATCGCTGGCACGCCCTGCGCGACGGTTTTGTGCGCGCGGTAGTGGACCCGCGGCAGAATGCTCTGGCGTGTGCCATGGCCACTGCCCGGCACGGTCAGGCAGCGCCCATCGAGGCCATGCGTGCCGAACGCATCGTCAAAGCTCTGGAAGTTGGCCCCCATGGACTCGACCTGGGCACGCGCCTGGCATTGCTGAGCGACCCCGTGGCGCTGACCCGCCTGCACGAGCAGGTATGGTCGCAGCAGCACGCGGCATGGATCGATGCCTGGCGCGCCTCGATCAAGGGCGACCCGCATTCACCGTTGTTGCCGCTGCATCCTGAACATGAGGGTCAACCGGCACTCGCAGGCTCCTGACCTGCGCCATTAGCGGGCCAGCCCGTTCCGACCTACCCTGCAGCCGACGTTTGCAGGGTAGCGCCGGACCGGGTTGGCCCGCGACGCTTTTGCCCCTCGGGCCGATTTAGGCCAACAAAGTCCCCCCCGATGCTATATCGCCAGCGCGCCATGCGTTAGCATCCCTCTCCGATAGCTCATGGCGGCCCGCACGGCCGTACCAATAAGAAAACGCGCTACTTCTACTTTCAGGGGACTTGGTGATGTTCAAGAAATACCTTTCGCGGCTGCTGGTGGGCATGACCGCTCTGGTGGCGGTGTCCGCCGCCCAGGCCGGGGCCATCGACGAGGCCGTCAAGCGTGGCACGCTGCGTGTGGGCATGGACCCGACCTACATGCCGTTCCAGATGACCAACAAGCGTGGCGAGATCATTGGTTTTGAGGTCGACATCCTCAAGGCCATGGCCAAGTCGATGGGCGTCAAGTTCGAAGCGGTATCCACCGCCTACGACGGCATCATCCCCGCCCTGCTGACTGACAAGTTCGACATGATCGGCAGCGGCATGACCTTGACCCAGGAGCGCAACCTGCGCCTGAACTTCAGCGAGCCTTTCATCGTCGTGGGCCAGACCCTGCTGATCCGCAAGGACCTGGCCGGCGAGATCAAGTCGTACAAGGACCTGAACAACGAGAAGTACCGCCTGACCTCCAAGCTGGGTACCACCGGCGAGATGGTGTCCAAGAAGCTGATCGGCAAAGCCAAGTACCACGGCTATGACAATGAGCAGGAAGCGGTCATGGATGTGGTCAACGGCAAGGCAGACGCCTTCGTCTATGACGCGCCGTACAACGTAGTGGCCGTTGAGAAGGCCGGTGCTGGCAAGCTGCTGTTCCTCGAAGAACCCTTCACCTACGAGCCGCTGGCCTTCGGCCTGAAGAAAGGCGACTACGACAGCATCAACTTCATCAACAATTTCCTGCACCAGATCAAGCATGACGGGACCTACGATCGTATTCACGACAAGTGGTTCAAGAACAAGGACTGGCTCAAGGACATGGAATAAAAGGCAACTTCAGGCCGCAAGCTGCAGGCCGTAGCCAGTGACCGGCCTTGTGGGGTCGGCTACAGGCTGCGGCTTGCGGCTTGCGGCCTGCCGTTTTCCGGAGTATCCAAAGTGATCAAACACAAGAAGGCCCAGTGGCCCTGGCATGGGCTGACTGCACTGGTCCTGGTAGGCCTGGCCGTCAGCCTGTACATGGCGACCTCGATGATTTCCTACGAGTGGCGCTGGAACCGCGTCCCTCAGTATTTCGCTTACCAAGCCGAAGACGTACAGCGCGCGACCGACTATGGCACCGTGCAGGAAATCGTCATCTCCGGTGATGAAGCCCGCGTCACCCTGAAGGATGAAAGCGGGGAGCTTCAGGTCCTGGACGTGGCCAAGGACAGCCTGCAACTGAGCCGCGGCGACGATGTGGCCGAAGGGGACCAGATTGGCGTGACCCGGCACTGGGCCGCAGGTCCACTGGCCTGGGGGTTGTGGACCACCCTGTGGATTTCGGTGGTGTCCGGTGCGCTGGGGCTGGTGATCGGGCTGGTGGCCGGCCTGTGCCGGTTGTCGACCAACCCGACGCTGCATGACCTGTCGACCGTGTATGTCGAACTGGTGCGCGGTACGCCGTTGCTGGTTCAGATCTTCATCTTCTACTTCTTCATCGGCACGGTCCTGAACCTGTCCCGCGAGTTCGCCGGTGTCGCCGCCCTGGCGCTGTTCACAGGCGCCTATGTGGCCGAAATCGTGCGTGCTGGCGTGCAGTCCATCGCCAAGGGGCAGAACGAAGCGGCGCGCTCGCTGGGCCTCAATGCCGGCCAGTCGATGCGTCACGTGATACTGCCCCAGGCATTCAAGCGTGTACTGCCGCCGCTGGCCGGTCAGTTCATCAGCCTGGTCAAGGACACGTCGCTGGTGTCGGTGATCGCCATTACCGAACTGACGAAAAGCGGACGGGAAGCCATCACCACCTCGTTCTCGACCTTCGAGATCTGGTTCTGCGTGGCAGGTTTGTACCTGCTGATCAACCTGCCGCTGTCGCACATTGCCAGCCGGCTCGAGCGGAGGCTTGCGCAAAGTGATTGAAGTCCGTGACCTGCTCAAGGTATTCGACACCCGTGGCCATGTGGTACGGGCGGTCGACAACGTCACCACGCACGTGGCAAAAGGCGAAGTGGTCGTGGTCCTCGGCCCTTCTGGCTCTGGCAAGTCGACCTTCTTGCGTTGCCTCAACGGCCTGGAGCATTTCGATGAGGGCCATGTGGCCATCGCCGGCCTGGATCTGGCGCACCCCAAGACCGACATCAACGCCTATCGCCGCGAAGTCGGCATGGTGTTCCAGCATTTCAACCTGTTCCCGCACATGACCGTGCTGGAAAACCTGTGCCTGGCGCAGAAGGTGGTGCGCAAGCGCAGCAAGGCCGACCGCGAGGCCAAGGCTCGGGCCTTGTTGCAAAAGGTGGGGATCGCGGAGAAAGCCAACGAGTATCCGTCACGGTTGTCGGGCGGTCAGCAGCAACGGGTTGCGATTGCCCGCGCGTTGGCCATGGACCCGAAAGTGATGCTGTTCGACGAGCCCACCTCGGCGCTGGACCCGGAAATGGTAGGGGAGGTGCTGGATGTGATGAAGACTCTGGCCCTGGAAGGCATGACCATGGTCTGCGTCACCCATGAAATGGGCTTTGCACGAGAAGTGGCCGACCGCGTGCTGTTCTTCGACCATGGCAAGCTGCTGGAAGACTCGCCGCCCGCGGAATTCTTTGCCGCACCGAAAGACCCACGTGCGCAGGCGTTTTTGCGGCAAGTGCTCTGAAAGTGAAGGCTACCCTCGCGCAGTGGGTAGCCTTCGGATTGTGCGCTACAGGGCTCCCAAACCAAGCGCTCAGATGTTGAACCGCCTTACCATCCCCCGCAGTTGCTGCCCCAACTGCTCCAGCTCACCACTCGATGCTGCAGTCTGTTCGCTGGCTGCACTGGTCTGATCGGACGCATCACGCACATTCAGCACGCTGCGATTGATCTGTTCGGCCACCACGCTCTGCTGTTCGCTGGCCGTGGCAATCTGCTGGTTCATGCCTTGGATGCTCGAGACCGTCCCTGTGATCTGGCTCAGCGCATCGCCTGCCCTGCGGCTTAACTCCACGCTTTGCTCTGTGAGGTTCTTGCTGCTGTCCAGCAAGCGCGTGACTTCGTCGGTGCCGTTGTGCAGGCTGTCGATCAGTTGACCGATTTCTTCGGTGGCGGTGGAGGTGCGCTGGGCCAGGCCGCGCACTTCATCGGCCACTACCGCGAAGCCCCGCCCGGCTTCACCCGCCCGCGCCGCCTCGATCGCGGCGTTGAGTGCCAGCAGGTTGGTCTGTTCGGAGACCGACTTGATCACGTCCAGAATACTGCCGATGCGCTGACTCTCGCCGGCCAGATGCTGCATGGCTGCCAGGCAATGGTCCATCTGCCCGGACAACTGTTCAATGCGGCCAATCGCTTCGGTCACCACCTGATCGCCCACCTGCGCCTGTTGGTCGGCATTGGTGGCGGCCATCGATGCCTGCTCTGCGTTCTGCGCCACCTCCTGGACCGTGGCGCTCATCTGGTTCATGGCAGTGGCAACCTGGTCGGTTTCTTCTCGCTGCTGGCTGATGCGCACCTTGGTGTCTTCGCTGCTGGAGGCCAGTTGCGACGCGGCTTGCGAGAGTTGCCCGACACCGTGGTCGATGCCGCCGATCAGTTCGCGCAAACTTATCGTCATCTCACGCATGCTGGCCTGGAGCTTGCCCATCTCGTCGCGGCGCTGCACCGGTTCGACCTGGCTCAGGTCCCCTTTGGCGATACGTGCCGCCACATCCAGGGTCTGGCGCAGCGGTTGGGTGATCTGCAATGTGATCAGCCACCCGGCGATCACACCGACCACTAGCGCCAGCAGCGCCACGGTGGTCAACAGCGAGCGGGCGGCCAGTGCTTCCCTGTCGCGTTGTTCGACTTTGCGCTTGCCAAGCTCCAGGCTCACCGAGCGCAACTCGTCGCCGCGGCGCTCCATCGTGTTTTGCAGTTGCTCGGCCTTGACGGCGACCTGGCGGTACTGGTCCAGGGTCGCGCGGTATCGGGCCAATTCGGTGCCTGGTTGCTCGATCACCGTGCGCGGCAGCCCGAGAGGCGCCAGGCCCTTGACCAGTTGAGCCAGGCTGGTACTTGCGGCCTCCAAGGCGCTTTCACCGACTTTGGCGAAGTCTTCGACAGGGGAGAGGGTGTAGACCGGTACCAGGCTTTGCTGGTTGGCGCTCTCCACATGCCGGCTCAGTGTGTCCATCATGCCCAGCACGTTGGTCTGCTGCCCATCGGCAGGCATCTTCAACAGGGCCTGGGTTTCAAGTTCATCGATGGCCGTGCTGAGTTTCTGCCCCTGAACGAGCAGCGCCTGGCGCAAGGTGGTGCGGCTGTTGGCAGTGCGCTGCAGTTCGGCGAAGTCATCGCGCAATTGCTGCAGCAAACCCAGTTTTTCGGTCAGCATCTGCCGTGACTCTTCGACATTGCTGCGCTGCTGCAGCGTAGTCAGCATGTTGCTCAATTGCTCGAGGATGCGGCCGATCCGCGTTTTGCTCTGCTCATCGTCGAGCACACGGTACGTGATGCGCTCAGCGCGCAGGTCCTTGGTCAGGTCATTGATTTCGCCAATTTCACTCAGTTGCTGCGAACGAACGATGGCGCCGTCCAGGGCGCGCCAGCCACTGATCGTGGTGACCAGCGTGAGCAGCAGGACCACGGCGAAACCGAGGGCCAACTTGGCGGCGACGCTGATGTTGCCGAGCTTGCGGTTGAGGTAACCGAGCATGGGGATTCTCCGTGCAAGTGGAAGGAATGAAGAGCACGCGCAATGCGTGCAAGCCATCCCTGCCCATCGGCGGAGGACCTGTAGGACTTGACCTGAAACCCGCGTAGGAAAATTCGGACCATATGGTCAGATCTTTTACGGTTACATAAGCCTTTCGAGCGCAACCGCACGTCTTTCAAAGAGGCTGCGTGGCAGCCTCAGTCTGAATGCGCCGATTGACCGGCACTGTCATTGGCCGTGTCGACAGGCCTGCCCGTCAGAGCTTGAAACGCCTCACCAAACCCTGCAAATGAGTGCCTAGGCGTGCCAGCTCCACACTGGAGCTGGCAGTCTGTTCGCTGGCCGCCGAGGTCTGGTCGGAAATGTCCCGTACGTTGATCACGCTGCGGTTGATCTCTTCGGCCACCGCCGTCTGCTCCTCGGCTGCCGTGGCGATCTGCTGGTTCATCGCCTGGATGGAGGAGACGGTGCGGGTGATGTTTTCCAGCGAACTACCTGCACGGCGGGTCAGTTCGACGGTGCTGTCGGTGAGTTGCCGGCTGCTGTCCATCACGCTCGCTGCGCGCTGTGTGCCGCTTTGCAAACCGGCGATCAGCTCCTCGATCTCCTCGGTGGATTGCTGTGTGCGTTGTGCCAGGCTGCGCACCTCGTCAGCCACCACTGCAAACCCGCGCCCGGCTTCGCCTGCACGGGCCGCTTCGATCGCCGCGTTGAGCGCCAGCAGGTTGGTCTGCTGGGCCACCGACTTGATCACATCCAGTACGCTGCCGATCTTGTCGCTTTCACCCTTGAGCTGGCTCATGGCCTCGCTGGAGTTGGCCACCTCGCTGGCCAGCCGCTCAATCTGCGCTACCGCTTCGCTGACCACACGATCGCCCTCACGGGCCTGCTGGTCGGCCATGACGGCTGCTTCCGAGGCCTGCTCGGCGTTGCGTGCCACGTCGTGAACGGTCGCTGTCATCTGGTTCATCGCCGTGGCAACCTGGTCTGTCTCGACTTTCTGGTTGGTAACGCCTGCGCTGGTCTGCTCGGTCACCGCCGAGAGCTCTTCGGCGGCACTGGCAATCTGGGTTACACCATCACCGATGCCGCCAATCAGCTCGCGCAGGCCTTGGGTCATGCGCTGCATGCTGGCCTGCAACTGGCCAAGCTCGTCTCTACGCAACGAAGGTTCATGCAGGGTGAGGTCGCCGTTGGCCACCCGTTCAGCTCCACGCAGCGCCTCGCGCAGCGGCAGGATGATCTGACGGGTGATCACCCAGGCCGCCAGCAGGCCCAGCAAGACGGCCAGGCCAGTGGCCAACCCCAGCAACGCTTTTGCCTGGGCAGCGGCGGTGTCACGCACCTGGGTCTGCGATGTGGTCATGGCCTGGCTGGTCTGCATCAAGGTCACGCCTTGATCGGCCATTTGCTGCAACGCCTGGGCGCTGGCGCTCTGCGCTTCGCCGAACTGCATCACGGCGTCGCGGTAGCCGCCCATGGCGGTACTGGCCTCGGTCAGGCCGGCGGCGAATTCGGCAGGCAGCTTGGCGGGCAGCCCTCGCAACTCGTCCAGCGCCTGGTCGATGGCCTTGAGTGCGGTCTGCTGATAATCGGCATTACCGCTGTAGGTGTAACCACGCACCTGGAATCGCGCTTGCTGGAGCAGGCTGTTGACGGTGACGGCATATTGGTACTGGGTGATATCGCCCGCTTGAAGCAGGCGCTGCTGAACGCGTCCTACCAGTTCGACTGCCTTGTCCGCGCTGTCCCCCAGCACGCCGCGGCTGGCCTCGCGTCGCACATTCGCCTGCTTGAGCTGCGCGAAGGCCTGCTGGTAGGCCGCTACTGCATCGCGCTGCTGTTCGAGTCGCTGGTGATCGGCGGGTTCGTCGATCTGGCCGAGCATCAGCTGAACCTGACGATCCAGAGTGCCAAGCGCCTTTTCCATCTCACCGATCGAGGCGTCGTCGCGCTGGCGCTCATAATGCTGACGTGCAATGCGCAGCTCCTGGGCGTACTGCTGAATGACCGAGATGTTGCCCAGCTTGTCACCTCTGGCTGTGATGCTGTTCATGCCGTGCCAACCGGTCAGGGTGATGATCAGCGTCAGCAGCAGTACCAGGCCAAAGCCCAGCGCCAGTTTGCGGGTTACACTCACGTTGCCCAAAAGCTGGGCTAACCATCGATTCATAGAAACTCCCTGGCGGCTTGGCAGCACGATTCGTTGTTGTTGCCAATGCCATCGGCCAGGGAAGCGGAAACTTGATGGGGGAAAGCTGACCAGTTCGTCAGAATATGCGTGAGAGCAAGGCCGTGACGGCCGTTTCCACACGCAGGATGCGCGCACCGAGCTGCACTGGGGCCAAACCCGCCTTGCCCAGCAGATCGACCTCGTAGGGGATCCACCCGCCTTCCGGACCAATGGCCAGGGTGACTGGCTGTTCTACAGCGCGAGGGCAGGCAGGATAATCACCTGGGTGACCGACCAGTCCAAGGGTGCCTTCAGCGATGGCGGGCAGACGGTCCTCGACGAACGGCTTGAAGCGTTTTTCGATGATGACTTCCGGCAGCACCGTGTCACGTGCCTGCTCCAGCCCCAATATCAGGTTTTCACGGATGACGTCGCGCTGAAGGAAGGGGGTCTGCCAGAAGCTCTTTTCCACCTTGTAGCTGTTGAGCAGGATCAGGCGAGGCACCCCAAGGGTGGCGACGGTCTGGAACAGCCTGCGCAGCATCTTGGGCCGTGGCACCGCCAGCACCAGAGTCAACGGCAGCTTGGCCGGTGGCGCCTGGTCGAAGCTGACGTGAAGCTCGGCTTCATGACGCTCCAGGCGCTGCACCGTCGCCAGGCCCATCAGGCCGTTGATGCGGCCTACGCGCAGGGTGTCGCCGACGGCGACCCCGTGTACATCCTGCATATGGACGAAGCGCCGATCAGCCAATACGACGCGGTCGGCCGCGATGAAATCGGCCTCCTCCAGCAGCAGCAGGTTCACGACTGCGTCGCGGGTGGTTGGTCTTGATCATCGGCAGGCTGTTCGTCGCTGCCACGCTTGCGAATCAGGCTGCCGCACAGCACGCCGACCTCGAACAGCAGCCACATGGGGACGGCCAACAGGGTCTGGGAGAAGATGTCCGGAGGCGTCAGCACCATGCCGACCACGAAGCAGCCAATGATCACGTAGGGGCGGATCTTCTTCAGGTACTTCACATCGACCACGCCAATCCAGACCAACAGCACCACGGCCACCGGAATCTCGAAGGCCACGCCGAAGGCGAAGAACAGCGTCATCACGAAGTCCAGGTAGCTGGCGATGTCGGTCATCATCGAGACGCCCTCGGGCGTTGCGCTGGCGAAGAAGCCGAAGATCAACGGGAAGACCAGGAAATAGGCAAAGGCCATGCCGGCGTAGAACAGCACGATGCTCGACATCAGCAGCGGTATGGCGATGCGCTTTTCATGGCGGTACAGGCCCGGCGCGATGAAACCCCAGATCTGCTGCAGAATGAAGGGGATCGCCAGGAACAGCGAAACGATCATGGTCAGCTTGAACGGCGTCAGGAAGGGCGAGGCCACGTCGGTGGCAATCATGGTCGCATTGGCGGGCAGATGATCACGCAGCGGCGCCGAGACCAGGGTGTAGATCTGCTGGGCGAAGGAAAACAGCCCGGCAAAGATCAGGAAGATGACGGCAACGCAACGCAGCAAGCGGGTGCGCAGTTCGGTCAAGTGCGAAACCAGCGGCATGGGCTGGTCGTGTTCCGGATTCTCGCTCATGGGGCTCGCGGCGGCTCGGGCGGTACGGGAGTAGGGTGCGCAGTGGCATCGGTTTCGGCTGATGTGGCTGGCAGGCCGGCAGGCGGCTGCACGGTTGCCGTGGTCACCGGAGGCTGGGCAGGCGGCGCATTGGGGTTGAGGATGCGCTTGGCCTGCTCTTCCATGTGCATGATGTGCTCGTTGTGCAGCTGGCGGCGGATGTCATCGGCGCCGATTTCACGCTCGACTTCCATCTTGATGCTGTTGAAGCTGCGTTTGAGCCGACCGATCCACAAGCCTGCCGTGCGGGCGGCGCCCGGCAGGCGCTCGGGGCCGAGCACCAGCAGGGCGACGAGGCCGACGAGCAGCAGCTCGCTGAAACTGATGCCGAACATAAGTCAGTCTTTCCGCTGCGGCTCTTGGACCGGTTGGGCCTGGCCTTCGATGGTGTGGCCCTGGCTGGCTTGGGCGGTGGTGTGCACCGGTTGCACAGGGGGTACGGGCTGGGCCGGAGGAGGGGTAGGTTCAGCTGGCTTGGTTTCCTCTTCGTTCATGGCCTTGCGAAAGCCCTTGATCGATTCGCCCAGGTCGCTGCCCAGGTTCTTCAGCTTCTTGGTGCCGAACACCAGCACGACCACGACCAGCAGGACGATCCAGTGTTTCCAGTCAAAGATACCCATTTCGTACTCCCGAAAATTGTGTGAAGGTCACCGGGCGTCAGCCCTGAACATACATCAGGCCGAAGGCTGGCGGGCGGCTTTTTCGTCATGGCCCGACAACCCGAAGCGCCGGTCGAGTTCATCGAGCACGGCCTGCGGGTGCTGACCCAGGGCGCTGAGCATCACCAGGCTGTGAAACCACAGGTCGGCCGTCTCATAGATGACGTCGCTGCAGTCCTTGCTAAGCGCAGCATCCTTGGCGGCAATGATGGTTTCGACCGACTCTTCGCCGAGCTTTTCCAGAATCTTGTTGAGGCCCTTGTGGTACAGACTGGCCACATAGGAGCTGTCCGGCGCTGCCTGCTTGCGTTCTTCGAGCACGGCGGCCAGCCGGTTGAGGGTGTCGCTCATGTCAGTGTCCTGCGTCGTAGATGGCGTGCGGGTCTTTCAGAACCGGGTCGACGGTGGCCCATTGGCCATTCGAATAGACGCGGTAGAAGCAGCTTTCCCGGCCGGTATGGCAGGCAATGTGGCCCACCTGTTCGACCATGAGGATGATCACGTCGGCGTCGCAGTCCAGGCGCATTTCGTGAAGCTTTTGCACATGGCCCGACTCCTCGCCCTTGCGCCACAGTTTGCCACGCGAGCGCGACCAATAGATGGCGCGTTGCTCAGCAGCGGTCAACGCCAGTGCTTCACGGTTCATCCACGCCATCATCAGCACGCGTCCGGTCTTGTGGTCCTGGGCGATGGCAGGCACCAGGCCATCGCTGTTCCACTTGATCTCGTCCAGCCAGTCTTTCATCGTCGACTCCAAAACGGGCCCGTCTGCGTCGCGGGCCTTTTGCGCTAGTGTGCCAGCCACGGGCGCGGCTGGCTATTGGCGCACGATCAGGTAAAGGCCTGCGGCCAGCATCAACCAGGCCGGCCACGCAGTGGCTGCCGCCAGGCTACCGGCCTGCAGGGCGACACCGCCCAGGATCACGCCCCCGCCCAGCAAGCCGGCACCGAGCAGGCGCAGGGCCCAATGATCGCCATGTCGGCGCTCGGGCATCTTGGGGTCGTGCAGGTGCGGTTGCGACAGGCGTTCGAGCAAGTCCCGGGTCATGTTGGCCAGGTGAGGCAACTGCTCAGCCTGGCTGTGCAGGTTGCCCAGCAACGCCTTGGGGCTCATGCGCTGACGCATCCAGCGCTCAAGATAAGGCTTGGCCGTGCTCCACAGGTCCAGCTCGGGGTACAGCTGACGCCCCAGGCCTTCGATGTTGAGCAGGGTCTTCTGCAGCAGCACCAGTTGAGGTTGCACTTCCATGTTGAAGCGGCGCGCGGTCTGGAACAGGCGCATCAGCACCTGGCCGAAGGAAATGTCCTTGAGGGGTTTTTCGAAGATCGGCTCGCACACGGTGCGAATGGCCGCTTCGAACTCATTGACCTTGGTATTGGCCGGCACCCAGCCCGAGTCGATGTGCAGCTGGGCGACGCGGCGATAGTCGCGCTTGAAGAAGGCAATCAGGTTGCGCGCGAGGTAATCCTGGTCTTCATCGGTAAGGCTGCCGACGATGCCGCAGTCGATGGCAATGTATTTGGGGCTCCACGGCTTGACCGTGCTCACGAAGATGTTGCCCGGGTGCATGTCGGCGTGGAAGAAGCTGTCGCGAAACACCTGCATGAAGAACACTTCGACGCCGCGTTCGGCCAGCATCTTCATGTCGGTGCGCTGATCGGCGAGGGTGGCCATGTCGGTCACCGGTACGCCATAGATACGCTCCATCACCAGCACTTTCGGCCGGCACCAGTCCCAGTAGACCTGGGGCACGTACATCAGCTCGGAATCCTCGAAATTGCGCCGCAGCTGGCTGGCATTGGCCGCCTCGCGAAGCAGGTCGAGTTCGTCGTAGATGGTTTTTTCGTAATCGCCGACAACGTCCACCGGGTGCAGGCGGCGTGCATCGGCAGAGATGCGTTCGGCGCCCTTGGCGATCAGGAACAGCCAGGCGATGTCGGCAGCGATGATCGGCTTGAGCCCCGGTCGGACCACCTTGACCACCACTTCTTCACCGCTTTTCAGGCGTGCAGCGTGCACTTGCGCCACCGATGCGGAGGCCAGGGGCTCCACGTCGAAGCGGCTGAACACCTCACTCACCTTGGCCCCAAGCTGGGCTTCGATCAGCGCCACGGCCTTCTGCGGATCGAACGGCGGTACGCGGTCCTGCAGCAGCATCAGTTCGTCGGCAATATCGGTGGGCAGCAAGTCGCGCCGGGTAGACAGCAGCTGGCCGAACTTGATGAAGATAGGCCCCAGGTCCTGCAGCGCCATGCGCAACCGCGCACCGCGGCTCAGCTCGGAGGCCCGACGCGGCAGCCAGCGCCACGGCAACAGCAGGCGCAGGCTCATCAACCACCAGGGCAGAGGGTAGTCGAACAGCAGGTCATCGAGCCGGTAGCGGATGACGACGCGCTGGATGCGGAAAAGGCGGCGGAAGGCGAGCAGCTTCATGCGTTATCGCTGGAATCAAGGGATCGGGAAAGGCGCAGGATGCGCGCCTCGAGGCGTTCTGTATCGACCTTCATGGCATCGAGTTCGCTGAAGGCGGCCTCGGCTTCGCGCTTGCCTACCAGCGTACGCGATTCTTCCGCCAGGTACTCGGACAGGCTCTGGCTCAAGCGCGCCAGGCCTTGGCGGGTCCAGCGGGTGCGCAGGCGAATGTGCCCTGCGATCAGGGACGTGGGCACCGGGCCCAGCCACTTCTGCAGCTCATGCTCCCAGTCCAGCTCGAGGTCCTGGAGAATGCCGAACAGATCGAGCAGGGCCGCGGTGTCGCCATGCAATTGCACCTGTGGGCTGTGCAGGACTGCTGTCTTGTCCCGCGACAACGCCAGGTGCGCCAGGCTCGCTGCCGGTGCACGCAGCCGACAGTCGACCTCGCCTTCCCAGGCACTGGCCAGCATCAGGCCCTGTTCGTCGGGCAGGATGAAGACCTGCATGGCCGGTTGGCGGCAGTCGATCTCGATGACCTTGCCTTCCAGCGCCGCCAGCCTTGGCAATGCCGTGCTGTCCATGCGCAGGACGCGGTTCAGGCCATGTTCGGCGCTGGCGAGCAGACCGGCCATGAGCATCAGGGCTTGATCCCCCGGTGCACGGCCACGATGCCGCTGGTCATGTTGTGGTAGGTCACCCGGTCGAACCCGGCTTGCACCATCATGGCCTTGAGGGTTTCCTGGTCAGGGTGCATGCGGATCGATTCGGCCAGGTAGCGGTAGCTCTCGGAGTCGTTGGTGATGAGCTTGCCGGCCAGGGGCATGAAGGCGAACGAATAGGCGTCGTAGGCCTTGGACATCAGCTTGTTGGTCGGCTTGGAGAACTCCAGCACCAGCAGGCGGCCGCCCGGCTTGAGCACGCGCAGCATGGAACGAATGGCGTCTTCCTTGTGGGTGACGTTGCGCAGGCCGAAGGCGATGGTCACGCAATCGAAATGGTTGTCCGGAAACGGCAGCTTCTCAGCGTCGGCCTGGACGAACTCGATGTTGCCGGCCACGCCACGGTCCAGCAGGCGGTCGCGGCCGACCTTGAGCATGGACTCGTTGATGTCGGCCAGCACCACGTGCCCGGTCGGGCCCACCAGGCGCGCGAACTTGGCTGCCAGGTCGCCCGTGCCGCCGGCGATGTCGAGCACACGGTTGCCGCTGCGAACGCCCGACAGCTCGATGGTGAAGCGCTTCCACAGGCGGTGCATGCCGCCGGACAGCACGTCGTTCATCAGGTCGTATTTGGCCGCCACCGAGTGGAACACTTCGGCGACTTTGCGCGCCTTCTGGCTCTCAGGCACGTCCTGGTAGCCAAAATGGGTCGTGGGTTCGGCGTGGTCGCCTTTGCGCTGGTCGTTCATATCGCTTCACCGAAATTAATTGACGCCATTCTAGGGCGAACGAGCGGATTTGTCTTGGCGGGGTGTACCGCCAGGCGGGGGCGGGCATAATGTCGATTATGTCTACATGTTCAGGAACACCCGCATGACCCAGATCAGCGTCGAACGCAAACACACCCTTGGGCGCGACGCCGCCCGTGCCAAGGCCCAGGCGCTGGTGGATCGCCTCAGCCGCGAGTATGACCTCAAGGCCTCATGGGATGGCGACCGCGTCGATGTGGCACGCAGCGGTGCGAACGGCAGCGTGCACATCGGCCAGGACAGCATCCGTGTCGATCTCAAGCTCGGCATGATGATGTCGATGATGAGCGGCACCATCAAGGGCGAAATCGAACGGGCGCTGGACAAGGCGCTTGCCTGAATCTGGACACCGGCCATTCGGCCCGGTTCGCCGGGTGATGGCGAACGGGGCGTTTCAGGTGGGCTCGGCAAGAAATTTCATGATGACCGGCGCGATGGCGTGCGGCCGGGTGATCAGAAACAGATGACCATCATCGATGATGTGCAGCTGCGCGTTGGGAATACGCCAGGCCAGCAGACGCATGTTCACCAGCGGAATCAACGGATCGTCATCCCCGGCCAGCACCAGGGTGGGCTGGCGGAGCTTGTGCAGCCAGTGGATGCTGGTCCAGCCAACTGCTGCGAACAGTTGCCAGTAATAACCCAGCTTGCCAGCCGAGCGTGCCGTGGCCGCGTGCTTTAGCGCCAGGTGCGGATCCCGGCGAAACCCGCCGCCATACACCAGCGGTGCGATGCGCATGACATGCGCCGGGTCTACGTACCGGCGGGGGCTGGCCATGCTCCACAGCACCTTGGGCTTGCCAGGCACCATCACCGCCCCTGCCGCCGTGGCGGCCAGGATGAGTTTTCGGCAGCGCTGCGGGTAGTCATGGGCGAATTGCTGAGCCAGCCCACCTCCCCACGACACACCGATGACGTTGACCTGGCCGTAATTTAGCGCGTCGAGCAGCCGAGCGGCGAGCCGGGCAAGCCCTGAAAACCGATAGGGCCGCTGCGGCGTGGATGAACCGCCCACACCCGGGGCATCGAAGGCGATGACCTGCAGGTCGGGGTCCAGTGCCTCGATGAACGGAAATATCAGCTCGAAGTTGGCCCCGATGCCGTTGAAGATCAGCAAGGGCGCCAGGGTCGACTGACCTGGCCGCACGACGGTACGGATGGACAGGCCATCGAGCTCGACCGTTTTGAACACGTAGGGTGACGGCATGCGCATGGCTCCTGGAGCAGGTAAACGCCTTGGCACCGCGCAGGTGGCCACGGCGCAGGGGTTCAACGCTGGTGCACGTAGCGGCCTGGCGCAGACTCGGCTGCAGGATGACTGGGGCACCCCAGGTGGCCCGGCGCCTCGATCAATGCCCCGGCCCGCTCGACCAGCCAGCCCTGCCAGTGCAGCCACCATGAATCGACATGCCTGACGGCGTCCTCTTGCCACGCCAGCGGATCGTCATGCTGGCCACCGCCGGCCTGAAAGCGCGCCTTCGGGTTGCCTGGCGGGTTGATGATGCTCTGGATGTGCCCGCTGTTGGAGAGCACGAACTCGACCTTGCCGCCGAACAGTCGCGCCGAGCGGTAGCAAGCCTGCCAGGGCGTAATATGGTCGGCATTGCCCGCCACGCTGAAGAGATCGCACTTGACCTGCTTGAGGTCGATGGCGGTACCGCAAACGGTGATGCCACCGGGACGGGTGAGCGGATTGCCCCTGTACATCTCGATCAGGTCGGCATGGAATGCGGCGGGCAAGCGCGTGGTGTCGTTGTTCCAGTACAGGATGTCGAACGCTGGCGGCTCGTTGCCGAGCAGGTAATTGTTGACCCAGTAGTTCCAGATCAGGTCGTTGGGACGCATCCAGGCAAACAGCCGGGCCAGATCGCTGCCCTCGAGCACCCCCGCCTGCTGGGATTGACGCTTGGCCGCATCCAGCGCCTGGTCGTCGACGAACAACGCCAGCGCGTTGTCGAGCGTGGCGTCCAGCACGCTGACCAGCAAGGTCAAGGCATTGACCTTGGTTTCATGGCGCGCCGCAAGGTGGCCCAGCAGCGCGGTGCAGGTGATGCCCCCTGAGCATGCACCGAGCATGTTCAGGGTCGCACTGCCGGTGATGCTCAGCACGGCGTCCACTGCCTCGCCCAGTGCTCGCACATAGGTGGACAAGTCCCAATCGCGCTGCGCCCTGGTCGGGTTGCGCCAGCTGACCATGAAGGTCTGTTGGCGGGCGTCCAGGCAGAAGCGCATCAGGCTTTTTTGCGGGCACAGATCAAAGATGTAGAACTTGTTGATCTGTGGGGGCACCACCAGTAATGGCCGTTCATGCACCTGCTCGGTGAGGGGGCTGTACTGGATCAATTCCAGCACCTCGTTACGGTACACGACCGCGCCGCGACTGCTGCCCAGGTCCTTGCCCACCTCGAAAGCATCCATGTTCACCTGGCGGGGCATGCCGCCGTTGTGGACCACATCCCTGGCCAGGTTCGACAGGCCATCAAGCACGCTTTTGCCGCCGGTCTCGAAGAAACGCTTGAGTGCGGCAGGATTGGACAGGTTGTTGGTAGGCGCCAATGCTTCGGTCATGAGCTGGATGACGAACTGCCCACGGCTGATGTCCTCAGGGGGCAGGTCACTGCTGCTGATCCACGCCTGGAGTTCGTTACGCCATGCCAGGTAGCCTTGCAGGTAGCGTCGGTAAAGCGGGTTCTGTGACCAGGTCGGGTCGCTGAAGCGGCGGTCATCGCTGGCAGGGGCGAGGCTCGATTTGCCCAGCACCACATTCTTCAGTTCGAGCCCGAAGGCAAGCGCGTGCTTGGCACTGTGCAAGGGCTGGCGTACGGCCTGACGCAGCACGGTCTGGGCCGTGCCCAACAGGTCCTTGCGTTGAACGCCGACCATCGGGTTCAGGCCCGCGGCGCGTTGCGGGGCCTGCTGCTGATCTTCATTGTTTTTGTTACTCATCCGCGACGCTCCGTTGTCTGAGACGAGTACCGGCTGCCGAGGGGTGCACCGACGTGTCCCCGATACCGCTACTCGGGTAATCCGTGACCACGTCCTGCACTGCTACGGGCGATCAGGCGCCTGCCGCGCCATGCTGGTAAATGGCCACCTCTACTGGTTACCCGAGTTTCAGGCGCGAAGCAACCTGGCGCTGTCGTATGTTCCTTATCACTGTCAGTTGGGTCGGCATGGCGGGCGAAGGCGTTTGCCAGGAGAACAGTTAAAGCATCAGCTTGACCACGGATTCCGAAGGGTCTCGCGTCTTGCCGGCCTTGTGCAGTGCCTCAAGGTATTCGGCCCACAAGACGTCCTGACGCAGACACAACTGTTCCAGGTATTCCCAGGTGAACAGACCACTGTCATGGCCATCGTCGAAGGTGAGTTTCAGGGCGTATTGCCCAGCCGGTTCCAGCCCGACGAGGCCGACGTTGACCTTGCCAAACTGCAGGATGGGGTTGCCGTGCCCCTGGACTTCGGCCGAGGGGGAGTGCACGCGCAGGAATTCGGCGGGCAGGTGGTAGACCTCATCGGGCCCATAGGTGAGGCGCAGGGTCTTGGAGGCTTTGTGCAGGTTGATGGCGGTAGGCATGCGAGCCATGGGCGTGATCTCTGTTTGAGTTACACACCGCACGCTACCCGCTGCACGAAATGCTCGCCAGCTTCTTGAGCAAAAAACCTGTTTCGCCAGGCTGCAAGCGTCGCACGGGGCGCTTGCAGCCTGGCGCGGGCCCGTTACAGGATGTAGCGGGACAGGTCTTCGTTCTGGGCCAGCTCGCCCAGGTGGCTGTTCACATAGGCTGCGTCGATCTGGATCGGCGCTTCGTCATGGGCACTGGCCAGGTCGCCGGCGCTGAACGACACCTCTTCGAGCAGGCGCTCAAGCAAGGTGTGCAGGCGACGGGCACCGATGTTCTCGGTTTTCTCGTTGACCTGGTAGGCGATTTCGGCCAAACGCTTGATGCCATCCTCGACGAACTCGATGTTCAGCCCTTCGGTCTTGAGCAGTGCCTGGTACTGTTCGGTCAGCGAGGCATGCGGCTCGCGCAGGATGCGCTGGAAGTCTTCCGGGGTCAGGGCCTTGAGTTCCACGCGGATCGGCAGACGACCTTGCAGCTCAGGCACCAGGTCGCTCGGCTTGCTCAAGTGGAACGCGCCCGAGGCGATGAACAGGATGTGGTCGGTCTTGACCATGCCCAGCTTGGTGTTGACCGTGCAGCCTTCGATTAGCGGCAGCAGGTCGCGCTGTACACCCTCACGGGAGACATCGGCGCCGCCGACATTGCCGCGCTTGGCGACCTTGTCGATCTCATCGATGAACACGATGCCGTGCTGTTCGACCGCTTCCAGCGCCTTGGCCTTGAGCTCTTCTTCATTGACCAGGCGACCGGCTTCTTCGTCGCGCACCATTTTCAGCGCTTCGCGAACCTTCAGCTTGCGCGACTTGCGTTTGCCCTTGCCCATATTGGCGAACAGGCTCTGCAACTGGTTGGTCATTTCTTCCATGCCAGGGGGGGCGGCGATTTCGACGCCCACGGCATCGGCCACCTCGATTTCGATTTCCTTGTCGTCCAGCTGGCCTTCGCGCAGGCGCTTGCGGAACAGCTGGCGGGTATTGGAATCGGAACTGGTCTGGGCGGCTTCCTCGCTGAAGCTGCTGGCCCGTGCCGGTGGCAGCAGGGCGTCGAGGATGCGCTCTTCGGCGGCATCCTCGGCGCGGTGGCGCACACGGATGATTTCCTGCTCACGCAGCATCTTCAGAGCAGCGTCGGCCAGGTCGCGGATGATGGATTCCACATCGCGGCCCACATAGCCCACTTCAGTGAACTTGGTGGCTTCGACCTTGAGAAACGGGGCATTGGCCAGCTTGGCCAGGCGCCGGGCGATCTCGGTCTTGCCCACGCCGGTGGGGCCGATCATCAGGATGTTCTTGGGCGTCACTTCGGCGCGCAGCTCGGCAGGGAGCTGCATACGGCGCCAGCGGTTGCGCAGGGCGATGGCCACGGCGCGCTTGGCGTCGTCCTGGCCGATGATGTGACGGTTGAGCTCGTGGACGATCTCGCGGGGGGTCATGGACATGATCAATAGGGTCCTCGTACGAATGATTCAGCGTGGAAAAGCCCCGTCACCGAGACGGGGCGCCAAAGCAGCTGATCACTCGGCCAGGTCCTGCTCCTCGATGGTCAGGTTGTGGTTGGTGAACACGCAGATGTCACCGGCGATGTTCAGCGCGGTCTCGGCGATTTCGCGGGCCGAGAGGTCGGTCTTGTTCAGCAGTGCACGGGCTGCGGCCTGGGCGTAGGCGCCGCCGGAACCCATGGCGATCAGGCCGTCTTCGGGCTCGACCACGTCACCGTTGCCGGTGATGATCAGCGAGGCATCCTTGTTGGCCACCGCCAGCATGGCTTCGAGGCGGCTCAGGGAGCGGTCGGTACGCCATTCCTTGGCCAGTTCCACGGCCGCGCGGATCAGGTGGCCCTGGTGTTTCTCCAGTTGGCCTTCGAAGCGTTCGAACAGGGTGAAGGCATCGGCAGTGGCGCCGGCAAAGCCCGCGATGACCTGACCGTGGTACAGGCGACGCACTTTCTTGGCGTTACCTTTCATCACGGTGTTGCCGAGGGATACCTGGCCGTCGCCGCCCATGACGACTTTGCCATTGCGGCGGACTGAAACGATGGTGGTCAAGGGAGAGTCTCCACGCAGCGGGGCGAAAATGCCTGTTGCAAACTCATATGGGGGTGCAGGACGGGATTTCAACCGCGGGGGATGAACGGTTCGAGGAGTGGGGTTCAGAATGGGTGACGAGGTTTTTGTGCCAGGTATGGCGAAACACCGTATGGCGAAACACCTCGATGCGATAAGCGGCATCCCAGGATCCTGGCTTCGCAACCCGTAGGTTGGGGCCGCGCAACGGTCCATCGCGGCACGAGGCCGCCCCCCACACCGCAATGAGTACGCCTCTCAGATACGGACTGCACCGCCATCCCTGTGGTGGCTTTGCCGGGGCGCCGGACCGGCCGCGTGGGCCGCTGCGCGGCCCCAACGCTACAAGCTGTAAAGCTGAACCCTAAACCGCTACACAACTCATTGATCGGCCGGCCCCTGGCTCACGCCTCGTGACAGACGCGCCCATCGACCAACGTATAGCGCACAGCACCCGGCAGGCAGTGCCCGATGAACGGGCAGTTGTCGCCACGGGAGTACCAATGCTCACCCGCCACGGTCGAGGCCTGTGGATCGAATACCACCAGGTCAGCCGCTGCCCCCACCTGCAACTGGCCAGCCGGCAGCCGCATCGCTCCAGCAGGACCGCAGGTCAGGCGCGCCAGCAACGTGGGCAGGTCGAGCAAGCCATCCTGTACCAGCGTCATGGCCAATGGCAGCAACACTTCCACGCTGCTGATACCCGGCTCCGTGGCGCCGAACGGGGCCAGCTTGGCATCGCGCTCATGAGGCTGGTGATGGCTGGCGATCGCCTGGATCACGCCGGTTTTCACCGCCTCGCGCAGGCCATCGCGGTCGGCAGCGCTACGCAGTGGCGGTTGCACGTGGTACAGGCTGGAAAATTCACGCAGCGATTCGTCGGTCAGGATCAGCTGGTACAACGCGACATCGGCAGTCACCGGCAGGCCAAGGCTTTGCGCCTGGGCGATCAACCTGGCGCCACGGGCGCTGGTGATCTGGGTGAAGTGAGCGCGAACACCTGTCTGCTCCACCAGCAGCAGGTTGCGCGCCAAGGCCACGGTTTCGGCAGTTTCAGGGATGCCGGGCAAACCCAGGAAGCTGGCCATGGCCCCTTCGTGGGCAAGGCCGCCCTGGGCCAGGTCGCGGTCCTGGGAGTGGAACACCACCGTCAGGTCGAACGTGGCGGCGTATTCCAGCGCACGGGCCAAAGTGCGGTTGTTGGGTATTTCCTTAAGGCCATTGCCAAAAGCGACGCAGCCGGTGTCGCGCAGGCCTACCAGTTCGGCCAGCTGCTCCCCCTCCAGGCCCTTGGTCAGCGCACCAATCGGGTAGACCTTGCTGTTGCCCGCCTCGCGGGCGCGGTCCAGGATCAGCTCGGCCACTGCCGAGGTGTCCAGGGCCGGGCGGGTCTGCGGCGGGCAGCACAGGCTGGTCACGCCGCCGGCCACGGCCGCGCGGGTCTCGCTGGCGATGGTGCCTTTGCGGCTGTAGCCGGGCTCGCGCAGTGACACGCCCAGGTCCACCAGGCCAGGGGCGACGACCAGGCCATCGGCCTGAAGGGTGCGGCTGGCAGCAAAGCCAGCGGGCGCGGCGCCCATGGCGGCAATGCGGCCACCCTCCAGGTGCAGGTCGGTGACCTGGTCAAGGCCGCTTTGAGGGTCGATGACCCGGGCGCCAAGAATGCTGATGCTCACTGGGCGATCTCCTGGTCGAGTTGACGTTGTACGTTTTGCCCGCTCATGGCCATGGACAACACGGCCATGCGCACGGCGATCCCGTAGGTAACCTGGTTCAGGATCACCGAATGCTTGCCATCGGCCACGGCCGATTCGATTTCCACCCCACGGTTGATCGGGCCGGGATGCATGACGATGGCGTCCGGCTTGGCGCCTGCCAGGCGGGCGGTGGTCAGGCCGAACAGACGGTAGAACTCGCCTTCGCTGGGCAGCAGGCCACCGGTCATGCGCTCACGTTGCAGGCGCAGCATGATCACCACGTCGACATCCTTGAGGCCTTCTGCCAGGTCGGTGTACACCTTCACGCCATACTGCTCGATGCCGACGGGGATCAGGGTTTTGGGGCCGATCACGCGAATGTCCGGGCAACCCAGCGCCTTGAGCGCCAGCATGTCCGAACGCGCCACGCGCGAATGAAGGATATCGCCGACGATGGCAACCGATAGGTTCTCGAAGCCGCCCTTGTGACGGCGAATGGTGAGCATGTCGAGCATGCCCTGGGTCGGGTGCGCATGGCGGCCATCACCGCCGTTGATCACGGCAACCTCCGGGCACACGTGCTCGGCAATGAAGTGCGCCGCGCCCGAATCCGAGTGGCGCACCACGAACATGTCGGCCGCCATGGCTTCAAGGTTGCGCAAGGTATCGAACAGCGTCTCGCCCTTGCTGGTCGAGGAGGTCGACACGTTCAGGCTGATCACGTCGGCCGACAGGCGCTGGGCGGCCAGCTCGAACGTGGTCCGGGTTCGGGTCGAGTTCTCGAAGAAGACGTTGCACACCGTCTTGCCACGCAGCAGCGGCACTTTCTTCACGGCGCGGGCGCCGACTTCCAGGAAGGAATCGGCAGTGTCGAGAATTTCGGTCAGCAGTTCGCGGGGCAAACCGTCAAGCGAAAGGAAATGGCGCAGCTGGCCCTGATCATTGAGCTGCAGCGGGCGCTTGGCGTCGATTGGCGTCATCGCGGGGGACTCTTAAAGGGCGGTAGCGGGGGCGAGGTCCTGGCGCTCGAGGGCGAGCGGCGTGGGTCCGGTCAATTTTACCCGTTCATGGGCCGCCAATGACAAGGTGGCGCCGAGCACATTCGGGCGGATGGGCAGCTCGCCTGCATCCAGGTCCAGCAGGCAGACCAGGGTGACGCTGGCCGGACGGCCATAGTCGAACAGTTCGTTGAGGGCGGCACGAATGGTTCGACCGCTCATCAGCACGTCGTCTACCAGCACCAGGTGCTGGCCTTCGATTTCGAACGGCAGCTCCGAGGGGCGCACCTGCGGGTGCAGGCCATTCTGGCTGAAGTCGTCTCGATAGAACGACACGTCAAGCGTACCCATGGGGCTGGTGTCGTCCATGGCCTGTTGCAACGCCTGGGCCACCCACACACCGCCGGTGCGAATGCCGATGTAGCGTGGCTCGGCGATGGCGCGGCGGGCCAGATGGGCGCGAAGGTCGACAGCCATCTGCCGGATCAGCGCGGCAGGATCAGGTAGGCTCATTGCAGGTTCCTCGGAAGGGTGCGCCGGAGGCATCCGGCCGCGAAGATGATCAGGTATTGGCCTCCAGCCAGCCTTGCAGCAGCAGGGCGGCGGCGATAGCGTCGACCGGGTTGTCCCGGTACGTGCCGCGCTGGCCGCCACGGGCCATGCGCTCGCCCTTGGCCTCGAACGTGGTCAGGCGTTCATCATGGGTATGCACCGGCAGGTTGAAGCGCCCATTGAGGCGGCGGGCGAATTTTTCGGCGCGGGCGCTCATGTCGCTGGGGGTGCCGTCCATGTTCAGCGGCAGGCCGACGACGATGGCGTCAGGTTTCCATTCGGCGATCAGACGCTCGACCTGGGCCCAGTCCGGCACGCCATTCTGGGCGCGCAGCGTACACAGCTCACGGGCCTGGCCGGTGACCGCCTGGCCGACAGCAACGCCAATCTGCTTGGTGCCATAGTCGAAGCCCAGCAGCAGCCGGGGTGCGGCAAGTGCGTCGGCCATCAGGCGTGGCCCGCTTGGCTGGTCAGCAGGTGAAGGTTGATGCCAAGGCTCGCGGCCGCCGCTTCCAGGCGCAGCTCGCTGGTCATGGCAAACAGGATATCCGGGTCGAACGCACAGTTGAGCCAGGCGTTATCGGCCAGTTCGGCCTCCAGCTGGCCCGCTTCCCAGCCGGCGTAACCCAAGGTGATCAGGCTCTTTTCCGGGCCCACGCCTTCCGCGATGGCGAACAGCACGTCCTGGGACGTGGAGAGCGAGAGGCCCTGGAGTTCCACCGTGGCCTGGTAGCTGCACTCGCTGGTGTGCAGCACGAAGCCGCGGTCGGTCTGCACCGGGCCGCCTTGGTAGATGGGTACCTGCAGCGTGCTGGCCGACGGGGTTTCGTCCGGGCGCAACTGCTCGAGGATGTCGGCCAGGTTCAGTTCCTGCGGCTTGTTCACCACAAGCCCCATCGCGCCATGAGCATTGTGCTCGACGATGTACGTGAGGGTCTGGGCGAAGTTCGGGTCGGCCATGTGCGGCATGGCGATCAGGAACTGGTGCTTGAGGTAGCTCGGCGTGAGGTTCTTCATGGGGGATAGTGTGGCGCCACCCGGCCACAGCTGCAAGCGTGCCGGCTCAGTTGCTGGACAACCGATCGCCTCTGGCGAAGCGCCAGGTGCGGATGATTTCCAACCGGTCGTACTCGGCCAGGTCACCGGTGAACGGTGCGAACGGTGCAGCCAGGCGCACAATGCGCTGGGCCGCCTGGTCCAGCACGGGCTGACCGGAGGATTCGAGCACCAGCACTTCGTAGAGTGACCCGTCGCGGTTGATCGAGACCATCATGCGCAGGTTGCCGTAGATCTGCTGCCGGCGTGCCTCGTCCGGGTAGTTCAGGTTGCCCACGCGTTCGACTTTCTTGCGCCACTCCTCCTTGTACCAGGCGCCCTTGTCGCGCATGGTCGAGGCCGCATTCAGGCGATGGATACGCGGGCGCTTGGCATATTGCTGCTGCTCGTTGGCAAGCTCGGCTTCAAGGCTGGCGATCTGGCTGGACAGCTGCGAGCTGTCGAACTCCCGCACGGGCGTGCTCGGCTTGGGCTGGGGCTTGCTTTCCCGGGGCTTGGGCTCGACCTTCTGCGCCTTGGGGGCCTTGGTCGCGACCGCCGACTTCTGTGGAGGCGGCGGTACCTCGGGCCTGGCGGCAGGAGGCGGCGTGATCTTGTTGATCTTGGTGTCCTGGAAAGGCGCAAGCTCGGTGGTCTTGGGCACGGCCTTCTTGTCCAGGGTGCCGCTGCCTTGCTGGTTGTCCTGCGCCTGGAAATCAGCCTTTTCCGGCGGCTTTTCGCTCTTGAACGTGGCCAGGGTGATGTCCATGGTGCGGCTGATCTGCGCCGGCTTGACCACGGTAAAGCCCACTCCGAGGATCAACGCCAGGTGCACCAGCGCCGCCAGAAACAGCGTGAAGCCCAGCCTGTCCACCGGACGAACGCGGGGCGGCAACAGGTCGGCGGGGATGTCAGCGGGCAGCGTCATCAGGTATCCAGGGGCATCGTCGAGCTACAAACGGCACGCGACAGTCAGCAGAAGCACGGGGCGGTTGTGCCGGGCTTGCAGCCTGTCGCTTGCGGGTGAGCATGATACCCCACGCCAGCCCGTTACCGAATGTCCGTGGTCAACGCGCCTTGAGCTGGCGATCAATGGCATCCATCAGCTGGCCGCCGATGTCGGTGCCGTAGGCGGCGTCGATTTCGCGGATGCAGGTGGGGCTGGTCACGTTGATTTCGGTGAGGTAGTCGCCAATCACGTCCAGGCCGACGAACAGCAGGCCTTTCTCGCGCAGTGTCGGGCCCACCTGGGCCGCGATCCAGCGGTCGCGCTCGCTCAAGGGGCGTGCCTCGCCGCGACCACCGGCTGCCAGGTTGCCACGGGTTTCGCCGCTGGCCGGAATACGGGCCAGGCAGTAGTCGATCGGCTCGCCGTCGATCATCAGGATGCGTTTGTCACCGTCCTTGATCGCCGGCAGGTAGGCCTGGGCCATGATCTGTTGAGTGCCCAGCAGGGTAAGGGTTTCGAGGATCACCGACAGGTTTGGGTCGCCCGCCCGGTGACGGAAGATCGACGTGCCGCCCATGCCATCCAGGGGCTTGAGGATCACATCGCCATGCTCGGCGGCGAATGCGCGGATGATGTCCGGGCGGCGGCTGACCAGGGTAGGCGGGGTGCACTGCGGGAACAGCGTGGCGAACAGCTTTTCGTTGCAGTCACGCAGGCTCTGGGGGCGGTTGACCACCAGCACGCCTTCGCTTTCGGCCTGTTCGAGCAGGTAGGTGCTGTAGACGAATTCCAGGTCGAAAGGCGGGTCCTTGCGCATCAGGATCACGTCCAGTTCAGCCAGGGCGCTGTCCTGCTCCTCGCCCAGCTCGAACCAGCGGGCCGGGTCTGCGAACACCGTCAATGGGCGCATGCGCGCACGGGCCTTGCCTTCGCCTTGATACAGGTCGCGCTGCTCCATGTAGAACAGGCTCCAGCCGCGTGCCTGGGCAGCCAGCAGCATGGCCAGCGAACTGTCCTTCTTGTAGGAGATGGACGCAATAGGGTCCATGACAATGCCGAGGCGAACGCTCATGGGGTGGTTCCTCTTGGCGGCGTGGCCGCGATGGATCGAAAGAAAAGTGGCTCAGGGTGGCGCCGCTAACGCCGCCGGTCAAGGGGCGCGGCAGATGGAATGGCTACCCGGACTGTGCTAAAAATGCAGCTTCAAGCCTTTGGCTACACGCCTCAAGCGAAAAGCGGCCATGGGCCCATGGGGCTTTCCTGTCGCGTGCCGCTTGCACCATGCAGCTCAATTCCCCCGGGTAGGCGTCTATGGAACAACCCCTGAAAGTGATGGTAATCGACGATTCACGCACCATTCGCCGCACGGCGCAGATGCTGCTCAGTGAGGTGGGCTGCGAGGTCATCACTGCCAGCGATGGCTTCGATGCCCTGGCCAAGATCGTCGATCACAACCCGGCCGTGATCTTCGTCGATGTCTTGATGCCGCGCCTGGACGGCTACCAGACGTGCGCGGTGATCAAGCAGAACAGCACCTTCAAGGACGTCCCGGTGATTCTGTTGTCGTCGCGCGACGGTTTGTTCGACAAGGCCCGCGGGCGTGTGGTCGGTTCTGATCAGTTTCTGACCAAGCCGTTTACCAAGGAAGAACTGATCGAGGCAATACAGGCCCATGTGCCTGGGTTTGCCACAGCCCAACAAACAGCACCCTGATCGTGCCCTGCCCTGGCACGGTCTTACGAATCCTGATGGGGAACCAGTATGGCCCGCGTTCTGATTGTCGACGATTCGCCGACAGAAATGTATAAGTTGACCCAATGGCTGGAAAAGCACGGGCACGAGGTACTCAAGGCCAATAACGGCGCCGATGGCGTGGCCCTTGCCCGGCAAGAGAAGCCGGATGCAGTGCTCATGGACATCGTGATGCCAGGCATGAACGGCTTCCAGGCCACTCGCCAGCTCAGCAAGGACCCGGAGACCAAGGCCATTCCGGTCATTGTGGTGACCACCAAGGACCAGGAGACCGACCGCATCTGGGCGACGCGCCAGGGCGCACGTGACTTCCTGACCAAGCCCGTGGAAGAAGATGCGCTGGTGCAAAAGCTCCAAGAGGTGCTGGGGGCTTGACCACACGCCCGCAGGGGGCGTCGCTGACCGCCTTCGAACTGTTGCTGGATATCGATCGCCGCTGCCGGCTGCTGGTGGCCGACCAGCCAGCTTCGGGTGACAGGTTGCAGCAGTGGAGCGGCATCGGTTTTCGTGTAGCCGGGCAATGGTTCGTCGCCCCCATGGGCGAGGTGGCCGAAGTGCTGCGTGAGCCCCGCAGTAGCCGAGTACCCGGTGTACAACCCTGGGTATGCGGGGTGGCCAATCTGCGTGGCCGGCTACTGCCCGTGATGGACCTGGGCCGTTTCCTCGGCCTGGGCAGTGCCGTGCCAGGCAAGCAGCGCCGCGTCCTGGTGCTCGATCACGAGGCGCTTTTCGTTGGTCTGCTGGTGGACGAAGTGGTGGGCCTGCAGCACTTTGCTATCGACAGCCTGCAACCTGCGCTGCCAGTGACCGATGCTGCCGGGCCCTTCGTTCAGGGGCGCTTCGAACGCGACCACGACTACTGGGCGATCTTCAGCCCCTTTGCCCTGGCCCAGGCACCGGGCTTTCTCGATGTGGCGTTATAGGACCTTGCAAACGTGAACCAGCCTGCTCCCCCCGTCACCGCCACCACCGTGAGCCCCCGCACCCGCAGCATTGCGCAGATCACCGTGCTGTTCCTGATCCTGATCCTCTCGATCATTCTGCTGTTCGCCAATTTCGCCTACCTCAACACCCAGTCCAACTACGACAAGCAGTACATCGGCCATGCCGGCGAGCTGCGCGTGTTGTCGCAGCGCATTGCCAAGAACGCCACTGAAGCGGCTGCCGGCAAGGGTGTGGCCTTCAGGCTGCTGTCCGATGCGCGCAACGACTTCGAGCGTCGCTGGGGCTACCTGCGCGAAGGCGACAAGGCCACTGGCCTGCCCGCAGCGCCACCCTCGGTGCGCGAAGAAATGGAAGCGGTGCGCGATGACTGGGAGAGCCTGCGCAAGAGCACCGACACCATCCTGGCCAGCGAACAGACCGTGCTGTCCTTGCACCAGGTGGCGGCAACCCTGGCCGAAACCGTCCCGCAGTTGCAGGTCGAATACGAAAAAGTGGTCGAAATTCTGCTGCAAAGTGGCGCCCCGGCCAGCCAGGTCGCCGTGGCTCAGCGCCAACTGCTGTTGGCCGAACGTATCCTGGGGTCGGTCAATACCGTACTGGCCGGCGATGCGGCGGCGGCGCAGGCCGCCGATGCCTTCGGCCGTGATGCCGGCCGCTTCGGCCAGGTGCTCGAGGGCATGCTCAAGGGCGACGCTGGCATTGGCGTTACCCGTGTCGAGGACGCCGATGCCAGGGCGCGGCTGGCGGAAATCGCCGAGCTGTTCCAGTTCGTGGCAGGCTCGGTCGATGAAATTCTCGAAACCTCGCCGGAGCTGTTCCGGGTGCGGGAGGCGGCCGGCAGCATCTTCAGCCTGTCGCAGACCTTGCTCGAGGAAGCCTCGCACCTGGCCAACGGGTTCGAAAACCTGGCCAGCGGGCGCACGCTCGATACCGTTGGGGGGTATGCACTGGGCTTGTTGGCGCTGGCCTCGATCATCCTCATCGGCCTGGTCATGGTGCGTACCACCAACCGTCAGTTGCGTGAGACCGCCGAAAAGAACGAACGCAACCAGCAGGCGATCATGCGCCTGCTCGATGAAATCGAAGAGTTGGCAGATGGCGACCTGACGGTGACCGTGTCGGTGACCGAAGACTTCACCGGCGCCATTGCCGACTCCATCAACTATTCCGTCGACCAATTGCGCGACCTGGTCGCCACCATCAACCACAGCGCGGTGCAGGTCGCCTCGGCGGTGCAGGATACGCAGAACACGGCCCGCCAGTTGGCCAAGGCATCCGAGCAACAGGCCGAGCAGATCAGCGAGGCCTCCGAGGCAGTCGGGGACATGGTCGAGTCGATCGACCGTGTTTCGGCCCATGCCTACGAGTCGGCCAAGGTCGCCGAGCGGTCCGTGGCCATTGCCAACAAGGGCAATGAGGTGGTGCACAACACCATCGATGGCATGAACAACATTCGCGAGCAGATCCAGGACACCGCCAAGCGCATCAAGCGCCTGGGCGAATCTTCCCAGGAGATCGGCGATATCGTGAGCCTGATCGACGACATTGCCGACCAGACCAATATCCTGGCCTTGAACGCCGCGATCCAGGCCTCGCTGGCGGGTGAGGCAGGGCGGGGGTTCGCCGTGGTCGCGGATGAGGTCCAGCGCCTGGCCGAGCGCTCGTCCTCTGCCACGCGGCAGATCGAAGCCCTGGTGCGGACCATTCAGGCCGACACCAACGAAGCGGTCATTTCCATGGAACAGACCACGGCCGAAGTCGTGCGCGGCGCCAGGCTGGCGCAGGACGCCGGCGTGGCGCTGGCTGAGATCGAAGGGGTTTCGCAGAACCTTGCCGACCTTATCCACAGCATTTCCGATGCGGCCCAATTGCAGACGTCCTCGGCGGGGCAGATCTCACACACCATGGCCGTCATCCAGCAGATCACCGCCCAGACGTCCGCAGGTTCCAGCGCCACCGCCGACAGCATTCGTCACCTTGCGCGCATGGCCAGCGAGATGCGCCGTTCGGTCTCCGGATTCACCCTGCCGGCACCTGCCGAGCCCCATTGAGAAATGCCCATGTCCACGCCCATGCCCGGCCCCATTGCTGGCCCTGCCCGCCACGATACCGTGGGCCTGGCCTGGACCAAGGCTGCCCTGCTCGATTGCCTGGGGCAGGGGCGCCAGGCGCTGGAACGTTTTGCCGGCGAGCCTGAAGACCTGTCGTTACTCACCTTCGTGGCGGACAACCTGCACCAGGTACACGGTTGCCTGGTGATGCTGGAGTTGCCTGGGGCAACGCGCCTTGCCCAGGAGCTGGAGATGCTCGTGACCGACCTGGCCAACGGTAAGGTCACCCCGCGAGGCGACTGCCTGGGGGCGCTGTTCAAGGGCCTGGAGCTGTTGCCTTCCTACCTGGAACGTCTGCGCGGTGCACGCCATGACTTGCCACTGGTGATGTTGCCGCTCCTGAACCAGCTGCGTGCCTGCCGGGGCGCGGAACCGGTGGTTCATGGCCGCCTGCTCGGCAATGCAGGCCAGCGTCTGGCAGGTGCCCAGGACCTGGCGAACCTTGACGTGTCATTGGGCAACTGGCGCGAGCAGTTGCAGGCTGGGGAGGGCCGCGACGCGCTAAGGTCGGTAGTGGCGGCATTGTGTGACGACCTCATGCGCATCAAGGACCGCCTGGACCAGTTCGTGCGCAGCGACCGGCAGCACAATGAACAACTGGAGGTGTTGCTCGCGCCCCTGCGCCACGTGGCCGATACCCTGGCCGTGCTGGGTTTCCAGCAGCCGCGTCGGGTCATCATCGATCAAGTGATGACGCTGCAAGGGCTGGCCGAGGGCGATCGGGCCGTGGATGACGCGGTGCTGATGGATGTGGCGGGGGCCTTGTTGTACGTGGAAGCCACGCTCAACGGCATGGTCGGGCCACTCGAAGAAGGGGGGGAGCCAGGCCTGCCGGGCGCCGATGTCGCCGAGATTCGCCTGGTCGTGCTGCGAGAGTCGCTGAACGTGTTGCAGCAGGCCAAGGACCTGATGGGCGATTGCTTGGAGTCGGGCTGGCCCCGTCAGCACCTGCAGGCCTTGCCAGGCTTGCTCCAGCAGGTGCGCGGCGCCCTGGCCATGCTGATGTTGCCGGCCGCTGCCGAGGTGTTCGCGCGCTGCACGGTGTTTGTCCAGGGCTGGGTACAACAGGCGCAGGCCGACCCCTCGTCCGAGGAACTGACGCTGCTGGCCGAAGCCTTGAGCGCTGGCGAATGCTATCTACAATGGCGCGTGGCCGACCCGCTGGCCGACGCTCAGCGCTTCATCGTCATGGCTCGCGAGCGCCTGGGGGCGTTGGGCGTGCACTGTTCCACCGTTGAAGAGCATGCCGATCTGGAAGAGGCGGATGGCCTTCAGGACGAATTGCGTGGCGTATTCATCGAAGAAGCCCAAGCATTGCTTCAGGACATTGAGCGGCACTGGTTGACTTGGCGTGCCGACCACCAGCAGCACAACGCGCTGATCGAAGTGCATAGGGCATTGCATACGCTCAAGGGCGCAGGCCGCCTGGTGCATGCCCAGGCGTTGGCAGAGCTGGCCTGGGCCGCCGAGCACTTGCTCAACCGTGTGCTTGCCGGCCGCAACGTGCTTGGTGCGGACGGGCAGATGGCGCTTGAGCAAGCGTTCGCGCAACTGCCCGAGGTGCTCGCCGACTTCGCCGCGGGGCACCTGCCGCATGTGAGCGCCGTACAGCAACTGGTGGGCCACCTGCATGCCCTTGCCGAGCGCGACCTGCCAGCCGCGGCCAGCGCGCAGGGGCTCGACCCGCAGTTACTGGACATCTTCCGTGGCGAGGCCCAAGGCCACCTGGCCAGCCTCGACGGGTTCCTGGCAAATGCCCAGCACGGCGTCCCTGTAGACGACGCCCTGCAGCGGGCCTTGCACACCCTCAAGGGCAGTGCGGCCATGGCCGGAGTTGTGCCCATCGCCGAACTTGCCACCGTGTTCGACCGACTGGTGCGCGAGTACAAGGCGCACGACCTGCTGCTCGATGAAACGGAGCTGCACTGGCTCAAGTCCGCCGCCTCGATGTTCGGGCAGGGCCTGGCGCAGTTATCCACCACCCCGTTCGAGCCACTGCCTGGTGCGGCCCAATTGATCGAGCAGGTCGAGTTGGCCATCGATACGCGCATCGCCGCCCTGGGCGGCGATGCGCATGCCTCGACCGGCAACGCCCGCGACCCGCAACAGGTCGCAGCTTTCCTGTCGCAAGCCATGGATCGTTTGCTGGACGCCGAGTCGTTGCTGGCCGACTGGCAGCGGCGCCCGGCTCAACGGGCGGCCTTGGAGACACTGCTCGATGACATGACCGAGCTTGCCCATGCCGCCCATTCGGCCGATCTGTGGCAGGTCGATGAGGTGTGCGAAGCCTTGCTGGACCTGTACGGTGCAGTGGAGGAGGGCAGCCTGCCTGCCGATGCGCAGTTCTTCACCCATGCCCAGCACGCCCACGAGGCGCTGCTGGACATGCTCGACGAGCTGGCTGCCGGCCAGGACGTCGTCCCGCGTACGCCGCTGGTGGCTCGCCTGCGCGAACTTCAGGGGCAAGGGCTTGCACCCGATGCCACCGGGCGCGTGGGCCTCGACAGCGTCACACCGCTGCACCCGGACATGGACGTGCAACTGATCGACACGCCAGCCCCAGACCTGGCCCTCGACCCCGCGCCAGTGCCGCCGTCACAAGCTCCGGAAAGCGCCGGGGAAGAGCTGATGGAGGTTTTCCTCGAAGAAAGCTCGGACATCGTCGAGAGCGCCGCTGCAGCGCTGGCGCGATGGCAGGCCGACCCGCGCAGCACGGTGGAGGTGGACAACCTGATGCGCGACCTGCACACCCTCAAAGGGGTGGCACGCATGGTCGAAATCGGCCCCATCGGTGACCTGGCCCATGAGCTGGAATTTTTGTACGAGTTGCTCGCGGCAGGGCGCCTGCCACCGAGCGGGGCCCTGTTCTCGCTGTTGCAGAACTGCCACGACCGCCTGGCGCACATGCTCGATGCGGTGCGCCTGGGGCAACCGCTGCACGCCGCCACGGCGCTGATCGATTACATCCGCAACTTCAGCAGCGCAGGCCTGACCGACAGCGCGGCCGGCACCAGCCCGGTCGAAACTGCCGCCAGCGAAGGTCCGGCAGTAACCCCCGAGCGAGTGCCGGGGGACATGGTCAAGGTCGATGCCGAATTGCTGGACGACCTGGGCAACCTGGCCGGTGAGCACTCGATCATCCGTGGACGCATCGAGCAGCAGGTCAATGACGCCCAGTTCACCCTCAACGAAATGGAAACCACGCTCGAGCGCATGCGTGACCAGCTGCTGCGCCTGGATATCGAAACTCAGGGGCGGATCTCCAGCCGCCAGCAGCTGGAGGGCGATGTCTATGAAGACTTCGACCCACTGGAAATGGACCGCCACTCCCAGCTGCAGCAGTTGTCGCGGGCGCTGTTCGAGTCGGCCTCGGACCTGCTGGACCTGAAGGAAACCATGGCCCAGCGCGCCCAGGAAGCCTACGGCCTGCTCCAGCAGCAGGCGCGGGTCAACAGTCAGCTTCAGGAAGGCCTGACGGCAACGTTGATGGTGCCTTTCGAACGCCTGGTGCCGCGCTTGCAGCGCGTGGTGCGGCAGGTGGCGAGCGAGCTGGGCAAGCAGGTCGAGCTGGTGGTGGGCAACGCCGAGGGCGAGCTGGACCGCAGTGTGCTGGAACGCATGGTGGCGCCGCTTGAACACATGTTGCGCAATGCCGTCGACCATGGCCTGGAAAGCCGCGAAGCCCGATTGGCTGCGGGTAAGCCTGAGCAGGGCACGATCCACCTGAACCTGCTGCACGAGGGGGCGGACATCGTCATCGAGATGACCGACGATGGCGCCGGCGTACCCCTACAAGCCGTCCGACTCAAGGCGATCAAGCGCGGCCTGCTCGACCCGCAGGCACAGCTGAGCGACCACGAGATACTGCAGTTCATCCTCAGGCCGGGCTTTTCCACGGCCGAAAAGATCACGCAGATCTCAGGGCGAGGCCTGGGCATGGACGTGGTCCACGAGGAGGTCAAGCAGTTGGGCGGCTCGATGACCATCGAGTCGGCCCAGGGCAAAGGGGCGCGTTTTCAGATTCGCCTGCCGTTCACGGTGTCGATCAACCGCGCGCTGATGGTGCACCTGGGCGACGAGCAGTACGCCATCCCGCTCAACACCATCGAAGGCATCGTGAGGGTACCGCCCGCTGAGCTGGCAGGTTGCTACGAGCAGGAGCCGCCGCGCTACACCTACGCAGGCCATCAGTACCAGCTGCGCTACCTGGGCGAGCTGGTGCAGGGCGCGCCGCGTCCTACGCTGCTGGGCCAGAGCGTGCCGCTGCCCTTGTTGCTGGTGCATTCACAGGAGCAGTCGTTCGCCATTCAGGTCGACAGCCTGTCGCCCAGCCGGGAGATCGTGGTCAAAAGCCTGGGCCCGCAGTTTGCGGCCGTTGCCGGCCTGTCGGGTGCAACGCTGCTGGGGGATGGGCGCGTCGTGTTGATTCTCGACCTGTTGGGGCAATTGCGTGGCCAGCAACGGCGGCTTGCTCGTTTGCCTGGAGGCACGCCGCGTGGGTTGCTGCCGGCAGCGACCCCGGACCGCACCTTGCTGGTGATGGTAGTAGACGATTCGGTCACGGTGCGCAAGGTCACCAGCCGCCTGCTTGAGCGCCATGGCATGAGCGTGATCACCGCCAAGGACGGGGTGGATGCCATGGCGGTGCTGGAAGGGCACCGGCCCGATGTGTTGCTGCTGGATATCGAAATGCCGCGCATGGACGGTTTCGAAGTGGCGACCCGCATTCGCCAGGACGCCCGCCTCAAGGCGCTGCCCATCATCATGATCACCTCGCGTACGGGGCACAAGCACCGCGACCGAGCCATGGCCATCGGGGTCAACGAATACCTCGGCAAGCCTTATCAGGAGTCGGTCTTGCTGCACAGCATCCTCCGGTGGAGCCAGTCCCATGCTTGAACTGATAGCCGGGCAGCGCAGCAGCCTTACCGGGCTGTTGCTGCCATTGGGCGACCGTACGTTGGTGCTGCCCAATGTGGCCGTAGCCGAACTCAGTGGGCTGCGCAATGTAGCGTGTCAGCGCGGTGACCTGCCCTGGCACCTGGGCTGGGTCGACTGGCGCCAGCAGCGCTTGCCCCTGATCGGTTTCGAAGCGGCCTGTGACAGCCATACGCCCTGTGGAGAACGGGCCCGTGTGGTGGTGCTCAACGCACTGGGCGACACGGGGTTGCGTTACCTGGCCTTGTTGCTGCAAGACATACCGCGCTCGTGCAAGCTCGACAGCCAGCTCAACTACGTTGACGTGGCGTTGGCACCCCTTGAGTTGGCCGCTGTCCAGGTAGGGGATCAGGTGGCGCGCGTGCCTGACCTGGTCGGGCTCGAGCGCCTGGTCAGGGACGCACAGCGCAGCGGCAGGCTGCAAACGCCGGGTTAGAGCGTGCCGCCGGTACGCGTCGAGTGTCGTGGCTGAAACTAGCTGGGTTTCGAAAGGTCTTTAAGTGCATGTATTACGGTGAACGCTTCAATGCCTGGACCCACTTGGTGGGTGCGTTGCTGGCAGGCCTCGGTGCCCTCTGGCTGATCATCGGCGCCATCTTGCAGGGGGACCCCTGGAAGATCGTCAGTTTCTCCATCTACGGTGGCACGCTGCTGTTGCTGTACAGCATTTCCACGCTGTATCACAGCACGCGAGGGCGGGCGAAGGTGATCATGCGCAAGCTCGATCACCTCTCCATCTACCTGCTGATCGCCGGGAGCTACACGCCCTTCTGCCTGATCAGCCTGCGCGGGCCCTGGGGCTGGAGCCTGTTCGGCATCGTCTGGGGGCTGGCCGTACTGGGCATGTTGCAGGAAATCAAGCCCCGCTCCGAAGCACGCGTCTTGTCCATCGTGATCTACGCCGTGATGGGCTGGATCGTGCTGGTCGCGGTCAACCCGTTGCTGGAGGCGCTGGGTACGGCCGGTTTTGCCTGGTTGGCCGCAGGGGGCGTGTTCTACACCGTGGGCATCATATTTTTCGCATTCGACCGGCGCTTTCGCCACTGGCATGGCATCTGGCACCTGTTCGTGATTGCCGGCAGCCTGATGCATTTCGTGGCAGTGTCGCACTACGTGCGCTGATGAACCCAGCCTGTGAGCAGCCTCTGCTCCCCTGAGAAGGCTTAGAAATCGCCCCAGAGCTGTTGCGCCACCGAAAGGGCTACCACCGGCGCAGTTTCAGTGCGCAATACCCGCGGGCCAAGGCGCGCTGCATGAAAGCCCGCTGCCTTGGCCTGTTCGACCTCGGGTTCGCTCAAGCCGCCTTCGGGACCGATCAGAAAAGCCAGGCTTGCCGGTCTGGCATGGCTGACCAGCGGTTCGGCCACCGGGTGCAACACCAGCTTGAGCTGCGCCTGGGTTGCGGCCAGCCACTCAGTCAAGGTGATGGGTGGGTGGATGATCGGCAGGCTGGAGCGGCCACACTGTTCGCAGGCGCTGATCGCCACTTGCCGCCAGTGGGCCAGGCGTTTGTCGGCACGCTCGTCCTTCAGGCGCACCTCGCACCGCTCGCTGACGATCGGGGTGATTTCATTGGCGCCCAGCTCAGTGGCTTTCTGGATGGCCCAGTCCATACGCTCGCCCCGCGACAGCCCTTGACCCAGGTGCACCTGCAGGGGGGAATCGGCCTGGCCAGCGAATGCCTGGTCCAGGCTCACACGCACGGCCTTCTTGCCCACCTCCAGCAACTGCCCACGGTATTCCTGGCCGCTGCCGTCGAACAGCTGCACGGGGTCACCCGCCGCCATGCGCAATACGCGGCCGATGTAGTGGGCCTGTGCCTCGGGCAGGTCGTGTTCCCCAAGGCTCAGGGTAGCGTCGATGAAAAAGCGGGACAGTCTCATGGGTAAGCTCTGAAAAGGTAAGGACAACCGGAAGGCCCGCGCTGGCATGACGCATGCGCAGCGCAGGTTCCGGCGCGGTCGAAGGCCTGGCCTTCGCCCCGTAATCAGCCCGGATCGCGAAAATCCGGGTGGAAGGTGCTGGGCACCGTCACGCAGGTGCTGTCGCGGGTGGCGATGTCGATGCCTTCGCTGGCCACTTCGGCCAGGAAGTCGATCTGTTCGGGCGTGATGATATACGGTGGCAGGAAATACACCACACTGCCCAGCGGACGCAGCAGCGCGCCACGGGTCAGGGCATGCTCGAACACTTTAAGGCCGCGTCGCGCCTGCCAGGGGTAGGGCACTTTGCCGGCTTTGTCCTGGACCATTTCGATGGCCAGGACCATGCCGGTCTGGCGAATCTCGGCCACGTGG
Source organism: Pseudomonas sp. UBA5666 (assembly GCF_002420785.1). Lineage (NCBI taxonomy): Bacteria > Pseudomonadati > Pseudomonadota > Gammaproteobacteria > Pseudomonadales > Pseudomonadaceae > Pseudomonas > Pseudomonas sp. UBA5666. The sequence continues at coordinate 138,331 of NZ_DIIQ01000008.1, forward strand.
GCATGGTCGGCCAGATGCGCGGTGGCGGTGGCCATGCGCGTGGCCAGCGCCTTGTTGGCCTCGATCACGTTGTCCTGCTCGAAGATGTCGAGGGTGGCCAATGCGGCCGCGCACGCCAGTGGGTTACCCGTGTAGCTGTGCGAATGCAGGAACGCGCGCAAGGTGCGGTAGTCGTCATAGAACGCCTGGTACACCTTGTCGGTGGTCAGGCAGGCGGCCAGGGGCAGATACCCCCCGGTCAGGGCCTTGGACAGGCACAGGAAGTCCGGGCGAATACCTGCCTGCTCGCAGGCGAACATCGTGCCCGTACGACCGAAGCCAACCGCGATCTCGTCATGGATCAGGTGCACGTCGTAGCGATCGCAGGCTTCGCGCAAAAGCTTGAGATAGACCGGATGGTACATGCGCATGCCACCGGCGCCCTGGATCAACGGCTCGATGATGACCGCGCTGATCGAGGCATGATGCTCGGCCAAGGTCTGCTCCATGACTTGGAACAGGGTGCGCGAATGCGCCTCCCAACTGACGCCCTCCGGACGCAGGTAGCAATCGGGGCTTGGGACTTTCAGGGTGTCGAGCAGCAACGCCTTGTAGGTTTCGGTGAACAGCGGGACATCACCGACGGACATGGCCGCGATGGTTTCACCGTGATAGCTGTTGGTCAGGGTGACGAACCGCTTCTTGTCCGGCTTGCCGACGTTCTGCCAGTAGTGGAAGCTCATCTTCAGCGCCACTTCGATGCACGAGGAGCCATTGTCGGCGTAGAACACCCGGTCGAGCCCAGTCGGTGTCATGGCCACCAGGCGTTCGGACAGCTCGATCACAGGCTGGTGGCTAAAGCCTGCCAGAATCACGTGCTCAAGCTGGTCGACCTGCTCCTTGATGCGCTGATTGATACGCGGGTTGGCATGGCCGAACACGTTGACCCACCAGCTGCTCACGGCATCCAGGTAGCGCCGGCCCTCGAAATCCTCGAGCCACACGCCTTCCCCGCGCTTGATCGGTATCAGCGGCAGTTGCTCGTGGTCTTTCATCTGGGTGCAGGGGTGCCAGAGGACCTTGAGGTCGCGCTGCATCCACTGATCATTGAGGCCCATGAGCATTTCTCCTGGCTTGGCGGCGTGGGGGCGTAAGCCTAAGCAATGGCACGGGTGAGAACAACCCGCCAGAAAATGTCATTTAGCCAGACCACTTGATGTCACTACGCTGGCAGCCCTGGCAGCGGTGACGTATTCTAGCGCCTCTCTCGGGGCATCCCGCCTCTCTCTGTTTTCTGCAACCTTTGACTCGGAGTTCGCCAACATGGCTGCTGCTTGGGTGCGCCTGTGCGCGTTGGTATTGATTGGTGTTTCCAGCGGTGCCGCGCTGGCGAGTGACAAGATGCCCACGGCAATCGTCGTGGGTGGCGGCATGGCAGGCCTGACCGCAGCCTATGAGCTGCAGAACAAGGGCTGGCAGGTGACCTTGCTCGAAGCCAAGGCAGGCATGGGCGGCCGCTCGGGCCTGGCCACCAGCGAATGGATCGGCAATACCAAGGCGCAGCCTGTACTCAACCAGTACGTTGATCGCTTCAAGCTCGACACGCTGCCAGCGCCGGAATTCGTGCGCACCCCTGGCTACCTGATCGATGGCGAGTATTTCAGCGCCGCAGACCTGGCCCTCAAGCAGCCGGCCACGGCCGAAGCCCTCAAGCGCTACGAGAAAACCCTGGACGACCTGGCCCGTTCGATCGACGATCCGCTCAACCCCCAGGCGACCAGCACCCTGTTCGCCCTGGACCAGATCAACGTATCCTCCTGGCTGGACAAGTTGCAGCTGCCTGCCACCGCCCGTCAGTTGGTCAACCAGCAGATCCGCAGCCGCTACGACGAGCCATCGCGCTTGTCGCTGTTGTATTTCGCTCAGCAGAACCGCGTCTACCGTGACGTGAGCGACCGTGACCTGCGTGCAGCGCGGCTTCCTGGCGGCAGCCCGGTGTTGGCGCAGGCATTCGTCAAGCAACTGAAGACCATCAAGACCGACTCGCCGGTAAGTGCAATCGTTCAGGACAAGGATGGCGTCACCGTGAAAGTCGGCAGCGTGGGTTATCGCGCCGATTACGTGGTGATGGCCGTGCCCCTGCGCGCACTGGCCAAGATCCAGATGACACCTGGCCTGGATAACCAGCATGTGGCGGCGCTCAAGGGCACCAACTACGGCTGGCGCGACCAGGTCATGCTCAAGTTCAAGAAACCGGTGTGGGAAAGCCGGGCGCGCATGTCGGGCGAGATCTTCAGCAATACCGGCCTGGGCATGTTGTGGATCGAGCCGGCCCTCAAGGGCGGTGCCAATGTGGTGATCAACCTTTCCGGCGACAACGCCCGCCTGCTGCAGGCCTTTGGCGACAAGCAAATGGTCGACCAGGTGCTCATTCGCCTGCACACCTTCTATCCTCAGGCCCGCGGCGCCTTCACCGGCTATGAAGTCAAGCGCTACAGCGCCGATGCCGGCACCGGGGGTGCCTACCTGGCCTATGGACCTGGCCAGATCAGCAAGTACTGGCGTCTTTGGGAGCGCCCGGTGCAACGCATCGCGTTTGCCGGTGAGCACACCGATGCCCTGTACCCAGGCACGCTTGAAGGCGCACTGCGTAGCGGTCAACGGGCTGCCGGCCAAGTGCAGGACCTGCTGGCCGGCAAGTCGTTCGACCCAGTCAAGGCCGTGCCGGCTGCCGCGACAGCCGCAGCAGGTGCGGCAGCGGCCAAGAGCAAGGGCAATTTCTTCACCAACCTCTTCGGCGGCGCGTCCAACAAAGACAAGGCAGGCGACCAAGCGCCGGCCAAGCCTGAGGCCCAATCGACCGACGCGACGGGTCAGAAGAAGCCAGGGTTCTTCGCTCGGCTGTTCGGCGCCAAGGAAACCCCAGCGCCAGAGCCTCAACCGGCGGCAAAGGCCGCTGACGTAGCACCTGTAGCACCCCCCGTCGCGCAGCCTGCAGCGCAAGCGCCACAACAGGCACCGGCCAGCCCGGCGCCCGCCGTCAAGGCAGCACCCACCAAGGCAGCAGCCACCAAGGCCGCCCCGGTCAAGCAGGCGCCGGCCCACAAGCCAGCGGCCAAATCGGCCCACAAGCCAGCTCACAAGCCTGCCGACAGCAAAAAAGCGGCTACCAAGCCGGCGCCAGCCAAGAAGCCTTTGACCGATAGCCAGGCCAAAGCGAGCTGATACCGCCGGCCTGCCCGGCACCGCCCCGGCAGCGCCTAACCGCAGGGCTCAGCCACTCGACTGAGCCCTGTGCCATGCGCATTGATCGAAGCGCTCGCTGCCTGATATCGGCGTTAACGTTTCCTTAATAGCCTTCTATGAAAATTGCTATCGGATTTGTTGATAATCCAAAGCAAGTTTTTCCGCTTTTATTCGATACGTTTGACGCTAGTCTTTGCATAGCTTTCACGGGGAAGAACGCCAACATGCAAGTGCGCAATTCATCTTCACGTTACGGCGCTGTCAGCATTCTCATGCACTGGGGCGTGGCGCTGACCGTCTTCAGTCTTTTCGGCCTCGGGTTGTGGATGGTCGGGCTCGACTACTATGACCCATGGCGCAAGGCCGGCCCAGACCTGCATAAAAGCATTGGTCTGATGCTGCTGGCGGTGATGCTGTTGCGCGTGCTGTGGCGTTTTGTGAGCCCGCCGCCGCCGGCACTTGCCAGTTATGGCCCGCTCACCCGATTGGGTGCCAAGCTGGGGCATCTGGCCCTGTACCTGGGGTTGTTCGCCGTGATGATTGCCGGTTACCTGATTTCCACCGCCGACGGCGTGGGGATCCCGGTGTTTGGCCTGTTCGAGGTGCCTGCCCTGGTCAGCAATCTGCCAGACCAGGCGGATCTGGCCGGTGTCATCCACCTGTGGCTGGCGTGGGGGGTGGTGGTTTTTGCGGGGTTGCATGCCCTGGCCGCACTCAAGCACCATTTCATCGACCGTGACGCGACCCTCATGCGTATGCTGGGCCGCAAAGCTTGACGCTCAACCTCAATCGCAAAGGAAGGAAGTAACGATGTTGAAAAAGACTTTTGCCGCTCTGGCGCTCGGTACTGCTCTGTTCTCCGCTGGCCAGACCATGGCAGCCGAGTACAAGATCGACAAGGAAGGCCAGCACGCTTTCGTGGACTGGAAGATCAGCCACCTGGGCTACAGCTTCATTCACGGTACGTTCAAGGATTTCGACGGTAACTTCACGTGGGACAGTGCCAAGCCTGAAGCCAGCAAGATCAGTGTCGACCTGAAAACCGCCAGCCTGTGGTCGAACCACGCCGAGCGTGACAAGCACATTGCCAGCCCCGACTTCCTGGACGTTAAGAAGTATCCGGATGCCAAGTTCGTGTCCACCAGCGTCAAGTCCACCGGTGACAAGACCGCTGACGTCATGGGTGACCTGACCCTGCACGGCGTGACCAAGCCGGTGACTTTCAAGGCCACCTTCAACGGTGAAGGCAAGGACCCATGGGGCGGTGAGCGCGCTGGCTTCAATGCCACCACCACCTTGAACCTGAATGACTTCGGCATCAAAGGCCCAGGCCCAACCTCGCAGACGCTGGATCTGGATATCAGTGTCGAAGGCGTAAAGCAGAAGTAATACGTGTCAGCCGAATGAAAAACGGGGCCGCTTGCGGCCCCGTTTTCGTTTACGACCCCTTGCGGGTCAGCAGTGCCGGGCGTTCGCCCCGCGGACGGCTTGGCAGATCGTCCAACTGCTCGGGGGTCGGATAACGGTCCAGCTTGGATTCCTTGCGGATGATCACAGGCTGATGCTGTGGCTGGCGCGTGTTGCCTACGGCCGGTTCCTGGCGGGCAGCTGCGTCACGCGGTGGGCGACCACCACGCGCGCCGCCGTCACGACGAGCAGTGCCGCCATTATTGGCACGAGGCGGGCGTTTCTCACCACCGCCAGTACGGGGTTGACCGTTGTTGCGGCCTTGACCACCGGCATTGGTACGCGGCGTACCTCCTTGCGGTTGACTACCATTACCGGCTGGGCGACGGTTGCGGCCTTGGCCCTTGCCATTCTGGTATGGGCTCACGTAGTCAGCCCGGTTACCGAAGTTATCCACATCGTCATCCAGAAACTCTTCCGGATCGCGGTTGGGCTGCATGGCCGGAGGGGTCGCGTTGCTGGCCTGTTGCTGACGAGGCTTCTTGTCACGTGGCTTGCGCGGCTGTTGCTGCCTGTCGCCGGACTTTTCCTTGTCAGCGGGTTTGTCCGCAGCCTGCTGGCGGGTTTTGCCCTTGTCCTTGCCCTTATCCTTGCGGCCACCGTTGGCGTCCTTGCTGCCCTCGCCGCGGGCCTGCTGACCACGACCGCCACGGCCATTGGGCTGCTGGCGTTCGCGGACTTCAGGCTTCTCGGCCTCGACCTGGCTGGCATCGAAGCCCATCAGGTCGCCGTCAGCGATCTTCTGACGGGTCACGCGCTCGATACTCTTGAGCAGTTTCTCCTCGTCAGGTGCCACCAGGGAAATGGCCTCGCCAGAGCGACCGGCGCGGCCAGTACGGCCAATGCGGTGCACGTAATCTTCTTCGACGTTGGGCAGCTCGAAGTTGACGACGTGGGGCAGTTGGTCGATGTCCAGGCCACGGGCGGCGATGTCGGTGGCGACCAGCACGCGAATGTTGTTGGCCTTGAAGTCAGCCAAGGCCTTGGTGCGTGCGTTCTGGCTCTTGTTGCCATGGATGGCTGCGGCAGTCAGGCCGTGCTTTTCCAGGTACTCGGCCAGGCGGTTGGCGCCATGCTTGGTACGGGTGAAGACCAGTACCTGCTCCCACGCACCCAGGGTGATCAAGTGCGCCAGCAGGGCACGCTTGTGGCTAGCCGGCAGGCGGTAGACACGCTGCTCGATGCGCTCGACGGTGGTGTTTGGCGGGGTGACCTCGATGCGCTCCGGGTTGTGCAGGAGCTTGTCGGCAAGGTCAGTGATGTCCTTGGAGAACGTGGCCGAGAACAACAGGTTCTGGCGTTTGGCAGGCAGGCGGGCCAGCACTTTCTTGACGTCGTGGATGAAGCCCATGTCGAGCATGCGGTCAGCTTCATCCAATACCAGAATTTCTACATGGGCCAGGTCGACCTTGCCTTGACCGGCCAGATCGAGCAGGCGACCAGGGCAGGCAACCAGGACGTCGACGCCCTTGGCAATGGCCTGCACCTGCGGGTTCATGCCGACGCCGCCGAAGACGCACGCACTGACCAGCGGCAGGTCGCGGGCATACAGCTTGAAGCTGTCGTGCACCTGGGCCGCCAGTTCGCGGGTAGGGGTCAGTACCAGGACCCGTGGCTGACGGGGGCCATGGCGCTGGGATTTGTCCGGGTGACCTGCCGGGAACAGACGTTCGAGAATCGGCAGGGCGAAACCGCCGGTCTTACCGGTACCGGTCTGTGCGGCGACCATCAGGTCGCGGCCTTGCAACACGGCGGGAACTGCCCGCTGTTGCACGGGGGTCGGCTGGGTATAGCCCGCGGCTTCAATGGCGCGGACAAGAGCCTCGGAGAGACCGAGGGAAGCAAAGGACATGGGCAATCCTGTTCTCGTGTGGGCTGGGCCCGTAGGGATGTTCTGCCTGGCGCGACGGGCATCGGCATGATGCGATCGCGTCCGGTCCAGCTGGGCTTTCACTGCACATCCGGGAAACGGAGGGCTGACGCCAGAGTGCGTCGATGCCGATCGGGATGCCTGTTGCGAGGCCGAGCGTCCGGGCGTGAGCCGGGCGGGAAGGCCCGAGTATAACAGAGCTAGCGCGCTGTGCTGCTTTCCTGCTGCTCAACGGCGTTCGCAAGGTTCTCAGGGTCGTGTGTGTAGTGGTCCATGATGGCCGCGTAGGCCGGTTCCTGCTTGAATCGCCGCAGTTCCTCGGCAAAGGCCTGGGCCAGTACCTCACGCCCAGGCTTGCGGGCCAGGCCCAGGTACTGGGGCTGGCGACTGACGACAAGCGGCAAGGCTTCGATCTGCTGCTCCAGACCCATGAGCCGGATGACATGCAGGCCGACCCTGCGGTCGGTAATCGCAAGGTCTATGCGCCCCAGCGCCAGCTTGCCAAAGTTCGCTTCATGGGTCGGCGCCGCTTCGCGCTTGAAGAAGGTAGCCTCATTGAACGCCGCACTGTAGTTGTAGCCTGGCGAGGTGCCCACGGTCAGGCCGGCCAGCGCATCCAGGCTCGATACCTCATGGCGGCGAGCCTTGGTCTGGAACAGGATCAACTCGGCCGTGGACATGGGTTCCGGGACATACAGCAAATAAGGGTGGCGGGACTCGACCTGGAAGACATCCATGATGCCGTCGGCCTGGCCCTGCTCGATCATTGCCAGGCACCGCTTGAAGGGCATGAACTGCCATTGGACCTCGTACCCAAGACGACGCAATACCTCGGTCGTGACCTCGTAGTCGATGCCACGCGGCTGGCCGTTTTGCTGGTAGACATAGGGTGCCCAGTCATCGCTTACCAGGCGCAAGCGCTCGCCCAGCGCGAACGGGCTGAGGCAAAAAAGCAGCAGGATCCAGATCAGACGGGCGGAGATTGGCATGCCCGGAGATTACGCGCTCGGCCAGGTCAAGACCAGTGCCGGATTGGGCGAGGCAGGGCGCCGCAGGTGGGGCCTGCGACACGTGCGTATGAACCAGGCGCCGGTCAGCTACCAGCACGTGGTCCATCGGGCTTCAACGAGACGGCTGGAGGTTGTTCCAGATCGCCATGCTCGGTTCTGCCTGGTTCAAGGTGTAGAAGTGCAGGCTCGGTGCACCGCCTTGCAGCAGCTCCTCGCACATGCGGGTGATGACTTCTTCACCGAAGGCCTGGATGCTGGCCGTATCGTCCGCATAGGCTTCGAGCTGTTTGCGAATCCAGCGTGGAATTTCGGCGCCGCAAGCGTCGGAGAAACGCGCCAGCTTGCTGTAGTTGGTGATCGGCATGATGCCGGGCACCACGGGGATGTCCACGCCCAGCTTCTGGGCTCGCTCGACGAAGTAGAAGTAGCTGTCGGCGTTGAAGAAGTACTGGGTGATGGCGCTGTCGGCACCGGCCTTGACCTTGTGCGCGAAATTGGCCAGATCGGCTTCGAAGTTGCGTGCCTGTGGATGCATCTCGGGGTAGGCGGCGACTTCGAGATGGAAGTGGTCACCCGTTTCCTGACGGATGAACTCGACCAGGTCACTGGCATAACGCAGCTCGCCACTGGCCATGCCCATGCCCGAAGGCAGGTCACCGCGCAGTGCGACGATACGCTTGATGCCGACTTGCTTGTACTCGGCCAGCAGCGCGCGCAACTCGGCCTTGGTATCGCCTACGCACGAAAGGTGGGGCGCAGCCGGCACCTGCACCTGGCTTTCCAGCTGCAATACCGTGTTGAGCGTGCGGTCGCGGGTGGAACCGCCGGCGCCGTAGGTGCAGGAAAAGAAGTCAGGGTTGCAGGCGGCCAACTGGCGCGCCACGCCCATCAGCTTTTCATGACCTGCGTCGGTTTTGGTCGGGAAGAACTCGAAACTGTAACGGCGTTCTTGTGACATCACTCGTTCCTCTAACAGCAAGCCCAAAGCTGCAAGCTGCAAGTAGAAGCCAGGTCGGTGATGGCCGACCTGGCCTGGCATCGTTCACGTTTCTTTCAGGCGTGCACTTCGAGCGGCAATGCCACGGTCTGGCACTGCCTGGCGCTTGAAGCGTACCGATCAGTAACGGTAGGCGTCTGGCTTGAACGGGCCTTCAACGGTTACGCCGATGTAGTCGGCCTGCTGCTTGGTCAACTGGGTGACCACGCCGCCGAAACCGCGGACCATTTCCAGGGCCACTTCTTCGTCGAGCTTCTTGGGCAGCACTTCGACCGTCAGGCGCTCGGCTTTCTTCTCGGCCGACAGGTCGGCGTACTTCTGCTCGAACAGGAAGATCTGTGCCAGGACCTGGTTGGCGAAGGAGCCATCCATGATGCGGCTTGGGTGGCCAGTGGCATTGCCCAGGTTGACCAGGCGGCCTTCGGCCAGCAGGATCAGGTAGTCGTCGTTCTGAGGATCGAAGCTGCCGGCGCCGGTACGGTGGATCTTGTGCACCTGCGGCTTGACCTCTTCCCATGCCCAGTTCTTGCGCATGAAGGCCGTGTCGATTTCGTTGTCGAAGTGACCGATGTTGCAGACAACGGCACGCTTTTTCAGGGCCTTGAGCATGTTGGCGTCGCAGACGTTCACGTTACCGGTGGTGGTGACGATCAGGTCGATCTTGCCCAGCAGCGCCTTGTCGACACTGGCTTCGGTGCCATCGTTCAGGCCATCGAGGAAGGGCGATACCACTTCGAAACCGTCCATGCACGCCTGCATCGCGCAGATGGGGTCGACTTCGGTAACCTTGACGATCATGCCTTCCTGACGCAGCGACTGAGCCGAGCCCTTGCCCACGTCACCGTAGCCGATCACCAGGGCCTGCTTGCCCGACAGCAGGTGGTCGGTACCGCGCTTGATGGCATCGTTCAGGCTGTGACGGCAGCCGTACTTGTTGTCGTTCTTGCTCTTGGTGACCGAGTCGTTGACGTTGATGGCCGGAACCTTCAGCTCGCCTTTGGCCAGCATGTCCAGCAGGCGGTGCACGCCGGTGGTGGTTTCTTCGGTCACGCCGTGGACGCGCTCGAGCACCTGTGGGTACTTCTTGTGCAGCAGTTCGGTCAGGTCGCCACCGTCGTCCAGGACCATGTTGGCGTCCCAGGGCTGGCCGTCCTTGAGGATGGTCTGCTCCAGGCACCATTCGTATTCCTGCTCGGTTTCACCCTTCCAGGCGAAGACCGGGATACCGGCGGCTGCGATGGAGGCGGCGGCCTGGTCCTGGGTTGAGAAGATGTTGCACGACGACCAGCGCACTTCGGCACCCAGGGCGACCAGGGTTTCGATCAGCACGGCAGTCTGGATGGTCATGTGGATGCAGCCCAGGATCTTGGCACCCTTGAGCGGTTGCTCGGCCTGGTACTTGCGGCGCAGGCCCATCAGCGCAGGCATTTCCGATTCGGCGATGATGGTTTCGCGACGGCCCCAGGCGGCCAGGGAGATGTCGGCAACTTTGAAATCGGTAAAACCAGCAGGCATGTTTGCAGCGCTCATCAGAGCCTCCATTCGTAGTGTGCGAATGGGCGCCGTTGTGCGTTGAGCGTCCGCGGGAGCGGACAACGCCCCATCCGAGCCTGACAGGTCGAGCCTGCTGCAGCGCCCCTCGGACAGGTGGCGGGCATGGCGCCGCTGTGGACGGCCATGTAAAACGGCCACGATTATAGCCGGGTGCGGCACCATCCCCAAGGTTTTCTGTCGATTAATCGAGACGATAGTCGATGTTGGGTGGAGCGGCGCTGGCCGCTCTGCCATCATCGTTTTACGCAAGCCAGGATGCTCAGGAGTCCCGATGAACTTCCACACCCGCAAATGGGTTAAACCCGAAGACCTCAACCCCAACGGCACGCTGTTCGGTGGCAGCCTGCTGCGCTGGATCGACGAGGAAGCGGCCATCTATGCCATCGTGCAGCTGGGCAACCAGCGCGTGGTGACCAAGTACATGTCCGAAATCAATTTCGTCAGTGCCTCGCGCAAGGGCGACATCATCGAACTGGGCATCACCGCCACCGAGTTCGGCCGCACCTCGATCACGCTGCGCTGCGAAGTGCGCAACAAGATCACGCGCAAGAGCATCCTGACCGTCGAACGCATGGTCTTCGTGAACCTGGGCGAGGACGGCCTGCCTGCGCCCCACGGGCGTACCGAAATCAAGTACGTGCAGGACCAGTTCCCCGACTCCGCCGTGGAGTGACGGTCTGGGGGCTGCAGGGTGCAGCCCCGCTTCTTTCAGGGTTGTACGCTGACCCTGCGTACCACCTTGCCGATGCTCAGGCCCTGCACCAGGATCGAGGACAGCACCACGATGTAGGTGATCGACAGCAGCAGGTCACGCTCTTCACCCAAAGGCAACGACAGCGCCAGGGCTACCGATACTCCACCACGCAGGCCACCCCAGGTCAGCACCCGCACCGTGCCCTTGGGCACCGGGCGCCAACGCCGCAGCAACACGATGGCCGGCGCCACGGTCAGCAGGCGCGAGAGCAGCACGGCCAGCGCCAATACACTGCCGGCGGCCATGTGCAGCCAGTTGAAAGGCAGCAACAGCAGCTCCAGGCCGATCAACGCGAACAGCAGCGCGTTGAGCATATCGTCGATCAACTCCCAGAAACCGTCCATGTAGCGACGGGTCATGTCGTTCATCGCCAGGTTGCGCCCCAGGTTGCCGATGATCAGGCCCGCCACCACCATCGCGATAGGGGCCGAGACGTGCAACTCATAGCACATCGCCGAGCCACCGATCACCAGCGCCAGGGTCAGCATGACCTCGACCTGGTATTGCTCCACACTCTTGATCATGCGGTAGGTGGCGTAGCCGATCACACCGCCAAACAGCACGCCACCGATGGCTTCGCGAACGAACAGCAGCGCCGTGTCGGCGATGCTCGGGGTTTCACCGAGCTGGATGATGCCCAGCAGCACGGTGAAGACCACAACGGCAGTACCGTCGTTGAACAGCGACTCGCCGACGATGGTGGTCTTCAGGGGTTTAGGAGCATTGGCCGTACGCAGGGCGCCCAACACCGCAATCGGGTCGGTCGGCGAGATGAGCGCGCCGAACAGCAGGCAGTAGATCAGCGGCACCTGCCAGCCGAACATCGCGAACACCCAGTGCGACAGGTAGCCGATGACCACGGTGGCGATCAGCACGCCCACGGTCGCCAGCAGGCCGATGGGCCAGCGGTAGCTGCGCAGGTCGGACAAGTTCACGTGCAAGGCACCGGCGAACAGCAGGAACGCCAGCATCCAGTGCATCAGCAGGTCATTGAAGTCGATCTGGTTCATCAGCGCTTCGACGCGGGCTTCCAGGCCAGGAAAGCCGATCAGGCTCAATGCCTGAAGCATGAGCGAGAACAGCAAGGCCGTGACCATCACGCCGATCGCAGGTGGCAGGCCGATGAATCGGTAGTTCACATAGGTGAGAAGGGTGGTAAGGCAGATAAACGCGGCAACTAATTCAAGCATCCCGATTCCTGTAACAGTGGCTTCCAAGTCGTCACCCGAATGACTCGGGCAGTTCTTTGATGACCTGACGAGGGGTTCGGGGCACAGGGTTTGACCGATTTTGCATTAATCGTTCCCATTAGCGCCCTGCCAAAGGCGGTGGGCGGGCTGTAACAGGGGGTGGCGAGGCCGCTTCGTGATTGACGCGCTCACCTGGCCAGGGCTTATAGTCTGCGTCCGGTAACCCCTTGAGGACCCACCGCGTGTTGGCCACGTCTCTGGTGCTGATCGCTGCCTTGCTTCATGCGACCTGGAACACCCTGATCAAATTCAGCGGCGAGCGCCTGCTGGTCATTGCCAGCATGGACACGGTGGCCCTGGCCCTGGTGATGCCTGCGGTGGCTTTCGTGGACATCCCGCCTGCCGGTATCTGGCCCTGGTTGCTGGCTTCGGCGTTTGCCGAGCAGCTGTACCGCTGGCTGCTGATCAAGGCGTACCGCGTGGGTGACCTGGGCCTGGTCTACCCGCTGATGCGTGGGCTGTCGCCTCTGGTCGTACTGGCGCTGACCCTGGCGTTTGCCGGAGAACCCCTGAGCCAGCAGCAGATCATCGGCATTCTGCTGATTCCCTGTGGCATGGCCTGCCTGTTGTGGCAGGGCGGTGGCGGAGACCGGCTGCCGTGGTCGATGTTGCCGGTGGTGGCCCTGATCGGGCTGTGCATCGGGTGCTATACCTGGTTCGACGGTCAGGCCGTGCGCGAATGGGGCAAGCCATGGGACTACTTGGTGTGGCTGACGCTGCTCAGTGCCTGGCAATTCCCCGCGCTGGCCGCAGTGGCGCGACGGGCACCGTTCGTGCTGTTCTGGAAAACCCAGTGGCGGCTGGGCCTGGCCGTCGGCCTGTGCGTGCTGTTCAGTTATGCCCTGGTGCTCTGGGCGATGCACCTGGGGTCGGTGGCCGAGGCAGCGGCGCTGCGCGAGCTGAGCGTGATCCTTGTGGTGTTGCTGGGGATGCGCTACCTCAAAGAACCTTTTGGCGGGCCAAGACTCCTAGCTTGCGGGCTGGTACTGGCAGGTATGCTGGTAATGAAGCTCTGACCGACTGACAAACGAGGAACCCTGTCCATGACCGTTGCCCTGTGGTGCATCCTGATCGCGCTGATCCTGCCGCCGCTCTGTGCGCTGATCGCCAAGCTGGCGAGCGGCCGGTTCGGCTTGAAGCACAACCATGACCCGCGCGCCTTCCTCGATACCCTGTCGGGGCTGCCGCGCCGCGCGCACTCAGCCCAGCAGAACGGTTATGAAGCCTTTCCGGCATTCGCCGCCGCTGTGCTGGTGGCAGACATCGTCGGCAACGCCGAACAGGTGACCCAGGATGTGCTGGGTGTGATGTACATCACCAGTCGGCTGCTCTACATCATCTGCTACCTCGCCGACTGGGCGGCACTGCGCTCGCTGGTCTGGTTCGCTGGCCTTGCGATCATCGTGGCGTTCTTCGTGGTCTCGGCCTGACCGCATCGCCCGGTGCCGAGGCCCCCGTCACGGGACCTTGGGCACTTCAGGCAGCGGTTGGCCCTTGGGCCACAGCATCCAGATCTGGCCCTGCTGCTTCATGTTCCCGGCCAGGTCTCCGGCTGCCTGGCCGGTCCCCCAGAACAGGTCGGCGCGAACCTCGCCTGCGATAGCGCCCCCAGTGTCCTGGGCCGCGACCGGGCGCACAACGGGGCTGCCGTCCGGTCGGGTGGTCGATAGCCACAGCAGGCTGCCAAGCGGGATGACCTTGCGGTCGATAGCCACGCTGTAGCCCGCCGTCAGTGGAACGTTGAGCGAGCCACGTGGCCCTTCATTGCTGTCGGAGCGCGTGCTGAAGAACACGTAGCTGGGGTTGCTGGCCAGCAATTCGGGAACCCGTGAAGGGTTGGACTGGGCCCACGCATGAATGGCGCCCATGCTCACGTCTTCTTTTTTCAGCTGCCCTTGCTCGACCAGCCAGCGGCCAATCGGACGATACGGATGACCGTTCTGGTCAGCGTAACCCAGGCGCAGCTGGCGCCCGTCCTCCAATTGGACGCGACCAGAGCCCTGGATCTGCAAGAACTGCAAGTCCATCGGGTCGGTCAGCCAGGCCAGTACCGGGGCCTTGGCGCCGTTGCGGTTGATGACCTCAGCAGTGTCGTAGGGCTTGAGCACGCGCCCTTCGAGGCGACCACGCAGGCGCTTGCCCTTGAGTTCGGGGTACACGCTGGCCAGGTCCACCGTGATCATGTCTTCGGGAGGGCCGTAGACCGCCACATCATAGGTGGCAGAGGGGGTCAGGCTGCCAGGGTAGACAGGTTCGTAATAGCCGGTGATCAAGCCGTTGGCACTGTTGTCAGCCGAACGCAGGCCATAGACCTCCAGGTTCTGCTCGAGAAAGGTGCGCACCTGTGCAGCGCTTGCCGGCTGGCTCCCAGCGGCTTCACAGGTGGCCGCCCAGACCGGGTCGCGCTTGAGCTTTTCGCAGCCGCTGCGCCAGGCATAGAAACCGGCGAGCAGGTCTTCGTCGCTGACCGTGGGCAGGTCTTTCCAGGTACCAGGCGCGTAGGTTGCGATGGCGTGGGGCTCGGGCTTTGCCGTCTGGTCGTTGTCGCAGCCGGCCAGCAAGGCCAGTAGCGGGAGTGTCCAGGCCAGGTGGCGCAAGGCATGTTTCATCGGTGTATTCCTGTCATGGACGAACACGCAGTTCACCCTTGTTTTTTATGTGGCTATTGGTCTTTCGCCTATTGGCAGCGATACTGGCCGGCCCTTTTTCCAGGCATGGGTAGGCGAGATGTTTAAGCGGTTGGGCGTTGTGGTGCTTGCAGCATTGACCTTGGGTAGTGGCCTGACAGGTTGCGGGGGCGTTGACCCCAACTCCCCACTGGGCAAGCGCAAGGCCATCTTCAAGGACATGCTCAAGACAAGCGAGGACCTGGGCGGCATGTTGCGTGGTCGACTGCCGTTCGACGCCGGTCGCTTCGCCCAAGGGGCGGACACCCTGGATACGCTGTCTCACCAACCCTGGCAGCACTTTGCGCAGGTACCCGAGGGCGAAGGCAGCGCGGCGCGACCCGAGGTGTGGCAACGGCAGGCGCGCTTTCAAGACCTGGCCCGGCAGCTGGAGGCAGCTACCGGAGCGCTGGTGCAAGCGACCCGCCAGCCGTCGCTGGACGCTGCGCAGTTGAAGGCACCCATGGACAAGGTCGAAAACGCATGCCGGGCGTGCCACAGCGAATTTCGTAACCATTGAATGACGCGGCAGGCGGCGGCTGGCCCGTGCGCCGCCTCAGGCGCTGGCCTCAGCGGTCAAGGTCGTCTACCGCGTCCTGCAGTTCCTTGCGGGACTCGGCGAGCTTGTCCTTGCGCTTGTTGATTTTTTCGGCGTCGCCTTTCTTCTCGGCCTTTTTCAGGTCCTTCTCCCGCTGGGCCACCTCATGGCGCGCATCGAGCACCTTCTGCTCACGCTCTTTGCGCAGGCTGGCCTCGGTGCAGTTGGCCACGCCACGCAAGGCCTCCTCCAGCCCGGCCGCCTGCGCGGCATTGCCGTGCTCACGGGCGATCTTGAGCTGGTTCTCGATCGCGCTGCGCTTGGCATCGCAACCGGTCAGGCCGGCATCGGGCGCGGCTGCCTGTGCAGCGCCTGCGCCCAGGCCCAAGGCCGCGAGCAGAAAAAGGGAAGAAAAGCGTTTCATGAAAAGCCTCCTGGACGGGGCAGGGCAACGAGAAAAATTCTGGATGGAAATCCTGCCTTGGTTTTGGCCATTTAGGAACCCTTGATAAGACTGGGCCGCTAAATCTCCGGCTTTTCCTACAGTTTTTTTGGTAAATAATCATTGCTCAGGCCTGAGCGGCTGCTCCGAGAACCCGTCTACACCTTGCCCGGCCAGATGTGACCCAATGGCTTGCACCTCGGCGCTGGCGAAGAATCGCGCAAGTTCGTCCGCCCGTTTCGAGCCGATGCCAGGCTGGGCTTGCCACTGCCCACGCGTCTGGGCAACCACCGTCGGCCAGTCACCGGGCAGCGCCACCCCCTTGCCGATAGGTGTCCCGATACCGCGAACCCATTGTGTGAATGGACGCAAGCGGGCCTGTTCGAAGGCGGCCAGCAACTGGGCTGCCCTCAGGGTGCTGATGCCTGGCACCTGTTGCAGGCGCCCGGCATCGAGCTCCAGCCAGTCGGTCATCGTCGAAACCAGGCCTGCCTCGACCAGCCGTCGCCAGGTTCCTGGGCCCGTTCCTGGCAGGGCCAGGCCTTGTTTGCCGGCCAGCCAGCTGAGGCGAGCGATGAACTGCTCATTACAGCCTTCTCCGGCACGCCAGCAGCTGTGGGCATGGTATTGGTCGACTGCCGGTGCAGTGACTGGCTGGCGCTCGACCGAGTAATGCACGATCTGGTCGAAACGGGGGATGGTCAGCCCTGCCAGGCTGATGGCTATCTGGTCGCCTGGACGAACGTCCAATGCCTGCCAGCGTGACAGCGAGCCCAGGCTGACACGGGTCACGCGCCGGTCATCGAGGGTCACCGGCTCGACGTGAACGATGGGGGTGACCTTACCTGTGCGTCCGATTTGGAAGCGCACCTCGCGCACCTGCGCCAATTTTTGTGCGTAGGGGTATTTCCAGGCTGCGATCCAGTACGGCGCCTTGGCCTGCCAGCGTTGGGCAGGCGGGCGTTCGCCCTGGCGCAGGATCACCCCATCGCTGGCGAAGGGTAGCGGCGTGCCGAACCAGTGGTCCCGCCACCGCGCAGCTTCTTCGGGGGTGTTTATCGCAACGCTGTAGCGCTGACTGTCCGCAAAGCCCAGTTGGGCCAGCTGCGACAGGCGCTCGGTTTGCTGTTCAGGCCCCTTGGGCCACTCCCAGACGAACAGACCGAGGCGGGCGCCTTGTTCCTCGTCGATCTGGTGGCGAGCGAGCAGGCCGGCGACCGTGCCACGGGCATTGAGGCCCCCTGCGCTTGCCTGTATGTGGCCTTCAAGGCGCAAGTAGAGCTCGCCTTGCAGCGACAGATCGAGCGGGCGGGGCAGCTGCCGGACAATCCCTTCGAGTTGTGGGATATGGCGGCTCCAATCGTGCCCCCGGACCCCGTCGCCTCGGCTGATCAACTGGGTCAGCCGGCCCTGGCGGTAGATCAGTGACACCGCCACGCCATCGACCTTTGGCTGTACCCACAGGTCGGTCTTGCCAGTCATCCAGCCGGCAACCCGCCGGAAGTCGGCCAGCTTCTGCACGCCGGTGTGCGGCACGGGATGGACGACCGGACCGCCCGCCCTGGCCAGCGGCGAGGCCTCGGTCGCAAGGCCAACGCAGCGCTGCAACATGGCCAGGTGATCGCGGCTCTGGTCATACAGCTCATCGGCCACCAGTGCCACGCCGTCACGGTGATAACGTTCGTCCCAATGGGCGAGCGTTGCGCTCAGTTGGGCGATCTGTGCGTGTGAGCGTGCCGGTGTCCAGTCCGGGCACGGGTTGGCCCAGGTCGGCGGCAGGTGCAACACCACCATGATCAGCAGCAATACGATTGGCATGGCCCGCTTCCTTGCGTGGCTTGAAGTGTGCCGAGCCTATGGGGTTTTCACGGTGTTCGCCTCGGGCGGTTTGTCAGGCGATATGTCACAAAAAAGCCCCTGCCGATTGCTCGGCAGGGGCTTTCGCTCAGCGCTGTAGGAAATTACAGGCCGGCAGCGTCACGCAGCGCTTCAGCGCGGTCAGTGCGTTCCCAAGTGAAGGTGGTGAAGGTGTCGTCACCCACGGTTTTCTGCTGCGGGGTGCGACCGAAGTGGCCGTAAGCAGCGGTTTCCTGGTACATCGGGTGCAGCAGGTCGAGCATGGTCGTAATGGCGTATGGACGCAGATCGAAGCACTCGCGCACCAGCTGGATGATCTTCTCGTCCGACACCTTGCCAGTGCCGAAGGTATTGATCGAGATGGAGGTCGGTTGGGCCACGCCGATGGCATACGAGACCTGGATCTCGCAGCGCTCGGCCAGGCCGGCGGCGACGATGTTCTTGGCCACGTAGCGGCCGGCATAGGCGGCGGAACGGTCGACCTTGGACGGGTCCTTGCCCGAGAACGCGCCGCCGCCGTGGCGGGCCATGCCACCGTAGGAGTCGACGATGATTTTGCGACCGGTCAGGCCGCAGTCACCGACCGGGCCGCCGATGATGAAGTTGCCCGTCGGGTTGATGTGGTACTGGGTACCTTTGTGCAGCAGTTCGGCAGGCAGCGTGTGCTTGACGATCAGCTCCATGACCGCTTCCTGCAGGTCTTTCTGCGACACCTCGGGGTTATGCTGGGTGGACAGCACCACCGCATCGATACCCACGACCTTGCCACCTTCGTAACGGCAGGTGACCTGCGACTTGGCATCCGGGCGCAGCCAGGGCAGCAGGCCGGACTTGCGTGCTTCGGCCTGACGCTCGACCAAGCGATGCGAGAAGCAGATCGGCGCTGGCATCAGCACTTCGGTCTCGTTGCTGGCGTAGCCGAACATCAGGCCCTGGTCACCGGCGCCTTGGTCTTCTGGCTTGGAACGGTCGACGCCTTGGGCAATGTCCACCGACTGCTTGCCGATGATGTTCATCACGGCGCAGGTGGCACCGTCAAAGCCGACGTCGGAGCTGTTGTAGCCGATGTCGATGATGACCTTGCGTACCAGGTCCTCGAGGTCGACCCAGGCCGAGGTGCTCACCTCGCCGGCAATGATCGCCACGCCGGTCTTGACCAGCGTTTCACAGGCGACGCGGGCGTACTTGTCCTGGGCGATGATCGCGTCCAGCACGGCGTCCGAAATCTGGTCGGCGATTTTGTCCGGATGCCCTTCGGACACGGACTCGGAGGTGAAAAGGGAGTATTCGCTCATCTCGAAGGTTCCTGAAATTTACCGATGGTGTATGTCGCCAGCCGTCCGCTGGAAATGGCGGACCTGGATCTGGAAACCGTTACGCAGGCCTACGTACAGGCTATCCCCGTGGGACAGGCCTGCCGCGTTGGCCCAGCGGGCCAAGTCGTCCTGTTCGAAGCCGAGCCACAGGTCGCCGCAGGCTTCCCGCGCCCACCCCTGGTCATGGCTGCACAATTCGGTGATCAACAGGCTGCCGCCTGCCTTCACCCGTTTGGCCAGCTGGCACAACGCCAGGGCCGGATCGCTGAAATGATGCAGGACCATGTTCAGCACAACGCAGTCGGCGACCACATCCGTTGCACCCAGTGCATCGGCCAACTGCAGGTTCACGTTGTCCAGCCCTTCGCGCTGACAGACCTGGCGGGCGAGTTCGAGCATGGTCGGGCTGTTGTCAAGCGCGGTAACCTGCGCAAAACGCCGAGCCAGGTCCGGAAGGAACCCCCCATCGCCGGGGCCGACCTCAAGCGCGCTGGCGCTTGGGTCGAAATGCAGCTTGTCGAGCAGCGCCAGCAGGCTCTCGCGATATTGCGGCAAGCCTGCGATCAGGTCCTGCTGGGCGCGAAAGCGCTCTTCCACGCGCAGGAAGAAGTCCTGGCTGGTTGCCGCGCGGCGCTGCTGCACCTGGGCGATGCGGCCTTGCACCTCGGCGGGCAAGGCCAGGTCATCGACCTCGTCGAGCAGCGCGGCGTGCAAGCGTCCGCCCAAGCGCAAGCTGTCGGGCAGGGCGCGGCGATAGAAAATGGCGTTGCCTTCCCGACGGGTGGCTACCAGGTCGGCCTGGGCCAGCACCTTGAGGTGGTGGCTCATGCCCGACTGGCCGATGTCGAAGATCTGCGCCAGCTCCAGCACGCCGAAGGAATCGTTGGCCAGGGCGCGCAGCACATTCAGGCGCAACTCGTCGCCACTGGCCTTGCACAGGGCGGCCAGTGCCTCGCGTTGTTCCGGTATTGCTTGCGCACGAAGGTTCATGGTGCGGGAGTCTAGACAGGCATCGTTGCCCTAGCAAGGCCTATATCAAAAAGTTTTGATATTGCAGGTCCGTTGCCCATTAGCCATTACCCTTGCGTTGCCATTGCGGTCGATGATCGGACCAATGCACGCCGCTTGCTGCTTAAATGTTTGCCCCAAGCGCCCCAGTGGGCGAAAATGGACGCCTTTTTCGTATCACCACCTATTCAAGCCCCCAGGAGATCAGCGATGCCCAGCCGTCGTGAACGTGCCAACGCCATTCGTGCCCTTAGCATGGATGCCGTGCAAAAGGCCAACAGCGGCCACCCCGGTGCCCCCATGGGCATGGCGGATATCGCCGAGGTTCTTTGGCGCGACTACCTCAAGCACAACCCGAGCAACCCGGCATTTCCCGATCGCGACCGCTTCGTGCTGTCCAACGGCCACGGTTCGATGCTTATCTATTCGCTGCTTCACCTGACCGGCTACGACCTGTCGATCGACGACCTCAAGGGCTTCCGTCAACTGCACAGCCGTACCCCTGGCCACCCGGAGCATGGTTACACCCCTGGCGTCGAGACCACTACCGGCCCGCTCGGCCAAGGCATCGCCAACGCCGTGGGCTTCGCCCTGGCCGAAAAAGTCATGGCGGCCCAGTTCAACCGTGACGGCCACACCATCGTCGACCACAACACCTATGTGTTCCTGGGCGATGGCTGCATGATGGAAGGCATTTCTCACGAAGTGGCCTCGCTGGCCGGTACCCTGGGGCTGAACAAGCTGGTTGCCTTCTACGACGACAACGGCATTTCCATCGACGGTGAAGTGCATGGCTGGTTCACCGACAACACCCCGGCGCGCTTCGAAGCCTACAACTGGCAGGTGATCCGCAACGTCAACGGCCACGACGCCGAAGAGATCAAGACGGCCATCGAGACCGCCCGCAAGAGCGACCGTCCGACCCTGATCTGCTGCAAGACCACCATCGGTTTCGGCTCGCCGAACAAGCAGGGCAAGGAAGAGTCCCACGGCGCGCCGCTGGGCAACGACGAAATTGCCCTGACCCGTCAGGCACTGGGCTGGAACCACGGTCCGTTCGAAATCCCCGCCGACATCTATGCCGAGTGGGACGCCAAGCAAGCCGGTGCCAAGGCCGAAGCCGAGTGGAACCAGCGTTTCGACGCCTACGCTCAGGCGCACCCGGAGCTGGCCGCAGAGTTCAAGCGCCGCATGGCCGGTGACCTGCCTGCCGATTTCAGCGAAAAGGCCCAGGCCTACATCGAGGAAGTGGCGGCCAAGGGCGAAACCATCGCCAGCCGCAAGGCCAGCCAGAATGCCCTGAACGCCTATGGCCCGATGTTGCCCGAGTTCCTCGGCGGTTCGGCGGACCTGGCCGGTTCCAACCTGACCCTGTGGAAGGGCTGCAAGGGCGTGGAAGCTGGCGATGCCAGCGGCAACTACGTGTTCTACGGCGTGCGTGAATTCGGCATGACCGCCATCATGAACGGCGTGGCCCTGCACGGCGGCCTGGTGCCTTACGGCGCGACGTTCCTGATGTTCATGGAATACGCCCGCAACGCCGTGCGCATGTCGGCGCTGATGAAGCAGCGCGTGATCCATGTCTACACCCACGACTCCATTGGCCTGGGCGAAGACGGCCCGACCCACCAGCCGATCGAGCAGCTGACCAGCCTGCGCACCACGCCGAACCTGGACACCTGGCGCCCGGCGGATGCCGTTGAGTCGGCCGTGGCCTGGAAGAACGCTCTGGAGCGCAAGGATGGTCCATCGGCGCTGATCTTCTCGCGCCAGAACCTGCAGCACCAGGCCCGCGATGCGCAGCAACTCGCTGCCATCAGCCGTGGCGGCTACGTGCTCAAGGATTGCGCTGGCGAGCCTGAGCTGATCCTGATCGCCACCGGCTCCGAAGTGGGCCTGGCCGTTCAGGCCTACGACAAGCTGACCGAGCAAGGCCGCAATGTACGCGTGGTGTCCATGCCGTCGACCAGCGTGTTCGATGCCCAGGATGCTGCCTACAAGCAGTCGGTGCTGCCACTGGAAGTCAGTGCCCGTATCGCCATCGAAGCGGCACATGCCGACTTCTGGTACAAGTACATCGGCCTCGAAGGCCGCGTCATCGGCATGACCACCTACGGTGAGTCGGCGCCGGCCTCGGCACTGTTCGAAGAATTCGGCTTCACCCTGGAGAACATCCTCGGTACCGCCGAAGAGCTGCTGGAAGACTGATGTATCAGGGAGGGCAGGATGCCCTCCTGGTCGTGCGAGGGGAGGGCGTCGCCCTCCATCGCGCCATGAGGCCGCTTCCACAGGTACTGTCGCCAGCCACGGCGTAGTACCTGTGGAAGCGGCCTTGTGCCGCGATAGGCCGCCATGCGGCCTCGAAGCCATCACGCTTAGCGAGTCAACGAATGTCCCACTTGCGTCCCTATAAAGTTGCACTCAACGGTTATGGCCGTATCGGCCGCTGCGTTCTGCGCGCGCTGTTCGAGCGGGGCAGCAGGGCCGATTTCGAGATCGTCGCACTCAACGACTTGGCCGACCAGGCCAGCCTGGAATACCTCACCCGCTTCGACTCCACCCATGGGCGCTTTCCCGGCGAGGTCAAGGTCGATGGCGATTGCCTGCACATCAATGGCGATTGCGTGAAGGTGATGCGCAGCGCCACGCCCGAAGGCATCGACTGGGCGGCCCTGGACGTGGACCTGGTCCTGGAGTGTTCCGGCGCCTACAACACCCGTGCCGATGGCCAGCGCTTTCTCGAGGCCGGTGCGCCAAGGGTGCTGTTCTCCCAGCCCATGGCCAGCGAGGCCGACGTCGATGCCACGGTGGTGTACGGCATCAACCAGCACTGCCTGACCGGCACTGAGCGGCTGGTCTCCAATGCTTCGTGCACCACCAACTGCGGTGTACCGCTGCTGCGGGTGCTGGATCAGGCATTTGGCATCGACTATGTACAGATCACCACCATTCACTCGGCCATGAACGACCAGCCAGTGATCGACGCCTATCACCATGAAGACCTGCGCCGTACCCGTTCGGCGTTCCAGTCGGTGATTCCGGTGTCCACCGGCCTTGCGCGCGGCATCGAGCGTCTGCTCCCGGAACTTGCCGGGCGAATCCAGGCCAAAGCGGTACGCGTGCCGACGGTCAACGTCTCGTGCCTGGACATCACCTTGCAGACCGCTCGCGACACCACCGCAGCCGAGGTCAACAGGGTACTGCGCGAGGCGGCGCTGACCGGGCCGCTCAAGGGGCTGCTGGCCTACACCGAGCTGCCCCACGCCAGTTGTGATTTCAACCACGACCCGCATTCGGCCATCGTCGATGCCAGCCAGACCCGTGTATCAGGCCCGCGCCTGGTCAACCTGCTGGCCTGGTTCGACAACGAATGGGGGTTTGCAAACCGTATGCTCGACGTTGCCGGACATTTTCTGCACGTCGTCCACCCAACCCGCAACAAACAGCCCTGAAGGACCGCATTCATGACCGTGTTGAAGATGACCGACCTGGACCTGCAAGGTAAGCGCGTACTGATTCGCGAAGACCTGAACGTGCCTGTCAAGGACGGTGTGGTGACCAGCGATGCGCGCATCCAGGCAGCGCTGCCGACCATCAAGCTGGCCCTGGAGAAGGGTGCGGCGGTGATGGTCTGCTCGCACCTGGGCCGCCCCACTGAAGGTGAATTCTCTGCCGAGAACAGCCTTGAACCGGTTGCCAAGTACCTGAGCAAGGCGCTGGGCCGCGACGTGCCGCTGGTGGGTGACTACCTGGGTGGCGTCGAGGTCAAGGCAGGCGAGCTGGTGCTGTTCGAGAACGTGCGCTTCAACAAGGGCGAGAAGAAGAACGCCGATGAGCTGGCCCAGCAGTACGCGGCGCTGTGCGATGTGTTCGTGATGGACGCCTTCGGCACGGCTCACCGCGCCGAGGGTTCCACCCACGGCGTTGCCAAGTTCGCCAAGGTCGCGGCGGCTGGCCCGTTGCTGGCAGCTGAGCTGGATGCCCTGGGCAAGGCGCTGAAGGCTCCGGCCAAGCCAATGGCCGCCATCGTCGCCGGCTCCAAGGTGTCCACCAAGCTGGACGTGCTCAACAGCCTGAGCTCGGTATGCGATCAGCTGATCGTCGGTGGCGGCATCGCCAACACCTTCCTAGCGGCTGCCGGGCACCCGGTCGGTAAGTCGCTGTACGAGCCCGATCTGGTCGAAACGGCCAAGGCCATTGCCGCCAAGGTCAGCGTGCCGCTGCCTGTCGATGTGGTGGTTGCCAAGGCCTTCGCCGAAGACGCCGAAGCGACCGTCAAGGCCATTGCCGATGTTGCGGCCGACGACATGATCCTGGACATCGGTCCGCAGACCGCCGCCCAGTTCGCCGACTTGCTCAAGTCCTCCAAGACCATCCTGTGGAATGGCCCGGTTGGTGTATTCGAGTTCGATCAGTTCGGCAATGGCACCCAGGTGCTGGCCAAGGCAATCGCCGACAGCGCCGCGTTCTCCATCGCCGGTGGCGGTGATACCCTGGCAGCCATCGACAAATATGGCGTCAGCCAGGATATCTCCTACATTTCTACCGGTGGCGGCGCCTTCCTCGAGTTCGTCGAAGGCAAGGTTCTGCCAGCGGTGGCCATGCTCGAAGAGCGGGCCAAAGCCTGATGAACACGGCGCCTGGCAAAAGGAGTGGCCTGATGGCCAAGCAGTTGCCTGTGTTGCTGCTGGTCGGGCTGCTGAGCGCCTGCGCCGGCAGCCCGGATGCTCAGGACGACCCGGCGCAACCGCCCAAGGGCGGTTGCTATCAGTCCGAATGGCAAGCCGAAACCGTGCCAGTGATCAGCAAGCGCGTAGGCCCGGAAGGGCTGGAAAAGTACGACGAAGAGCACCAGCGCAAGGCGCCCGGCTGCCCTTGATCGGGCCGCTGGCAACCTGCAGGCCGGTTTGTGGTCTTGGAGAAGGGCCGTGTGCTGCCCATCGAGGTAACTGAATGAAAGCGCTCTTGGCCGTAATGGCCCTGGCGACACTGGCAGGATGTTCAATGCTGCAACCGGCGCAGACCGCGCCGGCGGACAACTGGACCCGGTGGGTCTGCGACACCCAGGCCGAAGTGCTGTGGCGGTTTGCCGACCCCCAGCGTGACCAGGTTGACGTACGCCTTGGCGGCGGCGACCAGGTGTACCGGCTCAAGGCCGAGCCCGGCGCCTCCGGCGCGCTGTACAGCGACGGCATGCTGGCGTTTCACACCAAGGGCGAAGAAGGCCTGGTGTACTGGGTGGCGACCAACGATCTGATAGGGCGGGGCTGCAAGGCACCGTGACTGGCCGGGCCGCTAGGTGGCCCACACTACTTGAACAGCAACTGCCCCTGCGGCAGGCTTGCACGAAACAACGACGCTTGTCGGGAGAGAGATACACAATGGCACTCATTAGCATGCGCCAGATGCTGGACCACGCCGCCGAGTTCGGTTATGGCGTACCGGCTTTCAACGTCAACAACCTTGAGCAGATGCGCGCCATCATGGAAGCGGCTGACAAGACCGACTCCCCTGTGATCGTCCAGGCCTCGGCCGGTGCGCGCAAGTACGCAGGTGCGCCGTTCCTGCGTCACCTGATCCTGGCGGCCATCGAAGAATTCCCGCACATCCCGGTGTGCATGCACCAGGACCACGGCACCAGCCCGGATGTCTGCCAGCGCTCCATCCAGCTGGGCTTCAGCTCGGTCATGATGGACGGCTCGCTCGGCGAAGACGGCAAGACCCCGACCGATTACGAATACAACGTGCGCGTCACCCAGCAGACCGTTGCCATGGCCCATGCCTGTGGTGTGTCGGTAGAAGGCGAACTGGGCTGCCTGGGCTCGCTGGAAACCGGCATGGCCGGTGAGGAAGACGGTATCGGTGCCGAAGGCGTGCTCGACCACAGCCAGATGCTGACCGACCCTGAAGAAGCTGCCGACTTCGTCAAGAAGACCCAGGTCGATGCCCTGGCCATCGCCATCGGCACCAGCCACGGTGCTTACAAGTTCACCAAGCCGCCTACCGGTGACGTGCTGGCCATCGACCGCATCAAGGAAATCCACAAGCGCATTCCCGACACCCACCTGGTGATGCACGGCTCCTCCTCCGTACCGCAGGAGTGGCTGGCGATCATCAACCAGTACGGCGGCGACATCAAGGAAACCTACGGTGTGCCGGTCGAGGAAATCGTCGAAGGCATCAAGTACGGCGTGCGCAAGGTCAACATCGACACCGACCTGCGTCTGGCGTCCACCGGTGCCATCCGTCGTCACATGGCCATGAACCCGAGCGAGTTCGACCCGCGCAAGTTCTTCGCTGAAACCGTAAAAGCCATGCGCGACGTGTGCATCGCCCGTTACGAAGCATTCGGCACTGCCGGCCATGCCTCGAAGATCAAGCCGATCTCCCTGGAAGGCATGTTCCAGCGCTACGCCAAAGGCGAGCTGGCCGCAAAAGTCAACTAAGCAAACCGGCCCCCGGAAAACCCGCAGCGATGCGGGTTTTTCGTTTCTGGCGGTGGCTGCGAAAGCGTTCTGCCATTGCATGTCACAGAATGTCAGCGAAACCGCGATCGGTCGGCTACCTTCAGTCAGTGGCTGATGGTTTTTGGCTTGTGATGCGTGCTATCAGCTCATGCCTGGGGTAAAACTGGATCCAACGGCCAGTTTGTAGTCGGTCATATAACAGAGATGCAGCATGGATGGCGCTCACCTTCAACTCATGCCACAGGATGGCAGCTCGGTGCTTCTGGTAGTCGACGATTACCCAGAG
The DNA here is from genome assembly GCF_002420785.1 of Pseudomonas sp. UBA5666. Taxonomy (NCBI): domain Bacteria; kingdom Pseudomonadati; phylum Pseudomonadota; class Gammaproteobacteria; order Pseudomonadales; family Pseudomonadaceae; genus Pseudomonas; species Pseudomonas sp. UBA5666. Next base: position 165,038 of record NZ_DIIQ01000008.1, read on the forward strand.
AACCTCATCAGTATGCAAGCCTTGTTGTCGCGCCAGGATTGGCTGGTGCTGACGGCAAGTTCGGGCCGAGAAGCCCTGAGCGCATTGCTGGAAAACGATGTCGACCTGGTTTTACTGGATGTGCACATGCCTGAGATGGACGGCTTCGAAGTCGCTCGCCTGATGCGCGGCAGCCAGCGAACCCAACTCACGCCCATCATCTTCCTGACAGCCAACGAGCAGTCCCAGGCCGCCGTGTTGAAAGGCTACGCCAACGGCGCCGTGGACTACATGTTCAAGCCGTTCGACCCGCGGATTCTCAAGCCCAAGGTGCAGGCCCTGCTCGACCAGCAGCGCAATCGGCGGCGCCTGCAGGCGCTGACCCGTGAACTCGACGAGGCCCGCGCCTTCAATGCATCGATTCTGGACAATGCGGCCGAGGGTATTCTGGTGGTGGATGCCGGGGGCATCATCCGCTTCGCCAACCCGGCTATCTGCTCCCTGCTGGCAACGCCTATCGAACAGTTGCAAAACGTCGATCTGCTGGGGCTGTTGCAGCTGAGCACGCCGAGTACGTGGCAGGATTCGACGTTCCACCAAAGCTATCTGGCCAGGCGCATCCACCGCATGCATGACGCCCAGTTGCGTCGCCCGAGCGGCGAGCTGCTGCCGGTGGCCTTGTCATGTGCGCCCCTGCCTGCCGAGCAACAGGCGATGGTGGTAACCGTGCTGGACATGTCGGCGGTGCACAACCTGCACCAACAGCTCGAATACCAAGCCATTACCGACCCGCTCACCGGTCTGCTCAATCGCCGTGGGTTCTACCAGGCGGCCGAAGGGGCGTTGCTGCGCAATGAGCGTTCGGACCGGGCGCAGGCCTTGATGTACATGGACCTCGATGGCTTCAAGCGTATCAACGACTCCCTTGGTCATGATGCCGGTGACCGGGTCCTGCGCTGGGTGGCCGAGCAACTCAAGGATTGCCTGGGCAGTGAAGCGCTGTTGGCACGCATGGGCGGGGACGAATTCACCGCGCTGTTCGACGGCTTGCCCTATGCCGAGCAAGCCGGGCGCTACGCCGAGCGGCTGCTCGAGCGCATTGCCATCAGCCATCAGATCGATGGGCTGGACGTGTGCCTGGGCGTGAGCATCGGTATCGCCACGTACCCTGACTGCGGTGGCAACGTAGAAGGCTTGCTGCGCGCAGCCGATGCGGCCATGTACGCTGCCAAGCAGGCAGGGCGTCAGCAGTATCGCTTCTACGACCAGGAGCTCAATGGCCGCGCCCGCTCCCGCCTGATGCTCGAAGACGGCGTGCGTACAGCCATCGAGCAGCAGGATTTCACCCTGGTGTACCAGCCGCAAGTGGCCTTCGCCGATGGTCGCCTGCGCGGCTTCGAAGCCCTGCTGCGTTGGCAGCACCCCAGCGTTGGCGATGTGCCGCCAGGCCTGTTCATCCCCCTGCTTGAGGAGGCGCGGCTGATCAACCGCCTGGCCGGCTGGATCTACGGTCAGAGTGCTGCCCAGCGCCAGGCCTGGTATCAACGCTTTGCGACCGACATCGTGTTGGGCATCAGCCTGAGCCGGGCCCAGTTCGTCTCGCCAAGCCTGGTCGAGGAGCTGCAACGGGTCATCCAGCGCTATGGCCTGCAGCCGGCGCACCTGGAAGTGGAAGTGGCCGAAACCTCGCTCATGTACAACATCGATGCGGCGGTCAAGCAGGTCGACCGGTTGCGTGCGCTGGGTGTGCGGGTGGCGTTGGACGATTTCGGCGCCGGTGACTGTTCGCTGCGCATGCTGCGCGATTTGCCCATCGACACCCTGAAACTCGATCGCCACCTGGTGGCGCGCTTGCCGGACGCGTCGACCGATGCGGCGCTGGCACGCAGCGTCATCGGGCTGTGTGCCGATTACGGGATCACCGTGATTGCCGAGGGCGTTGAAACCCAGGCTCAGGCTCAATGGCTTAAAGCCGCAGGCTGCGAATACGTTCAGGGCTTTCTGGTAGCGCACCCCATGACAGCTGCCGATGCCGGCAACTTCCCGGCAATTTTCCCCTGGCCTGATCCGCTGGCGGGTTAGAATTGGCGCTCGTTACGCCGACCGTACTGCCATGACCGTCCTACGCTACCTGCAAGCCTACCCACCGCACCTGCAACAGCAAGTGCGGCAGATGATCGACAGCGACCGCCTTGGCGAGTACCTGCACAAGCGCTATCCAGAGCGCCACGAGGTACAAAGCGACAAGGCCCTGTACGGCTACGCCCAGGAACTGCGCCAGCGTTTTCTGCGCAGTGCACCGCCGCTGGACAAGGTGCTGTTCGACAACCGCCTGGACCTGACCCACCGGGCGCTGGGCCTGAACACTGCTGTCTCTCGCGTGCAGGGCGGCAAACTCAAGGCCAAGAAGGAGATCCGCATCGCCTCGCTGTTCAAGGAGGCCGCGCCGCAATTTCTACGCATGATCGTGGTGCACGAGTTGGCGCATTTGCACGAGCGTGACCACAACAAGGCGTTTTACCAGCTCTGTCAGCACATGGAGCCGGACTACCATCAACTGGAATTCGACCTGCGCGTCTACCTGACCTATCGGGAATTGCCGGGCAACGCTTGAGGACCCCGCAGCATGGAAGTGAGCAAGACAAAAAGCAGTTTCTACCGCCGTCTTTACGTCGCCTGGCTGATCGACAGCCAGACCGCTACCAGCGTGCCTGCGCTGATGCAGGCTACGGGCATGCCCCGGCGCACGGCCCAGGACACCCTTGCGGCGCTGGCCGACCTGGACATCGTCTGCACCTTCGAGCAGCAGGAAGGCGCGCGCAATCACGCAGGTCACTACCGTATACAGGACTGGGGGGCCATCGACCGGCAGTGGATCGAGCTTCACCTGAATCAGGTACGCCAGGTACTGGGTTATCCCTGACCTGTACCCGCTAAGGCCGCTGCAATAAAAATCGCAGGTTCGGCCAGAATAGAGGCTAGATGACACTATTGGCCGCTGCCCCGGCCAGAGCCTTTGTGTAAGCTCATTCGCAGTGTACGTTTCTTCACCGCACAAGGGCTTGGGCATGCGGCTGATGCTTTGTGTTCTCGGGTTACTGGCCACTGTCATGGTGCCCCCGGCCGCAGCCGCCGCCAAGCTGCGGCTGGTATCGGACCATTGGCCGCCCTTCACTGACGCCAGCATGCCTGGCGGCGGTTTGGCCATCAGCATCGTGACCACGGCGCTGACGCGGGCGGGCTACAGCAGCAGCTTCGAGGAGGCACCCTGGGCGCGGGCCCTGGCAGGCGTCGGTGACGGCCGTTACGACATACTGATCAACGCCTGGCACAACGACGCGCGCGCACGCATCGGGCAGTTTTCCAGCGCCTACCTGAGCAACCGCATCCGCCTGCTGCAGCGCAAGGACGCGGGCCTGCATTACGAGCACCTCTCGGACCTGTACCCCTACAGCATCGCCGTGGTGCGTGATTACGCCTACTCGAGCGCGTTCGACGGCAATACCCGCTTGCACAAGGTTGCGGTCAGTACCTTTTCGTCCGCCGTGCGCATGCTGGCGGCGGGGCGTGTAAGCTTGGCCGTGGAGGACGAGTACGTGGCCCGCTATCACCTGCAGCGCGAGCCGGACAATGTGCGTGACAAGGTAGAGCTGATGGAGCCTGTACTGGGCGAGAACCCGCTGCACATCCTGGTCAGCCTGAAGCATCCGGACCACGAGTCGATCGTCGCGCGCTTCGATGCGGCCATCGCCGCCATGAAGGCCGATGGCAGTTATGACCGGTTACTGCATCAGTATGGGTTCTAGGCGAGCGGGTGGCGTTCCCAGGCGCCGGCTTGGCAGTGGCTTCGGATTTGAGCTTCGCAGCTGATCATGGCCGGTCCGCAGCGCCTGGAGATTTGCCCGTCTTCGTAGGCAAAGCAGGCTATTTACCCTCGCGCCAGACCTAACGCGAGGCGTCACCTGCCGAAGCATCCTTCTTGATCAAATGCGCCGCCAACGTGCGCAAAGGGGCCAACTGGCGGCAGATCAATGCCAGTTGCGTCTGTACCAGGCGCTGATGTTCATCCACCTCCTCGGGCATCTGTTCAAGAGCGGTGGCGAGCGCTTCTTCGGCATCACTGTGAATCGCTACCGGTGAACGCGCCGCCAGGCCATTGGCTATCTCCTCAAGGCTGTTCGCCAGGCGGCTGCCCGCATCCTCGATCAAGTGCTCCCGTGCCTCGGCCGGAAGGGCCGTGTCGCGGTGGGCGCCCAGTCCCGACAGGTAGCTGAGCAGGGTGTGCGACAGCACCAGGAAGCGGAAGCCCACATCGGCCTCCTTGCGAAAGTGGCCAGGCTCCATGAGCATGTTGGCCAGGGTCGTCGACAGCGCTGCATCGGCATTGTGGGCATTGCGCCGCGCCAGGCGATAGGCCAGGTCGTCGCGCTTGCCGTAGGCATATTGCTGCATGATCTGGCGCAGGTATTCGCTGGCGCAGATCAGTGTGTTGGCCAGCGCCTTGTTCAAGCGGCGGCCTTGCCAGTCGGGCAGGAACAGGAACACGGCAAGGATGGCGATCAGGCTCCCGATCAGGGTATCGAACAGCCTTGGCAGGAACAGCCCGTAGCCATCGCCGATCTGGTTGAAACAGAACAGCACCATCAGTGTGATCGCGGCCGTGGCCAGGGTGTAGCGCGTGGTCCGGTTGACGAAGAACACCACCCCCGCCACGACCGCGAACAGCGACTGGATGACCGGGTTGGGGAACAGGTCGAACAGCGCCCAGCCAACGGTCAGGCCTACGGCGGTGCCGATGATGCGCTGCACCAGTTTACGCCGGGTCGCCCCGTAGTTGGGTTGGCACACGAACAGGGTGGTGAGGATGATCCAGTAGCCCTGGGTTGGGTGGATCAGGTGCACCATGCCGTAACCGATGGACAGGGCCAGCGGCAGGCGCAGAGCATGGCGGAACAGCAGCGAGGTGGGCGTCAATTGCGTGCGCAGGCGCTTGCCCATGTCCCTGAGCGAGCGCGGCGAGCGGTCCAGCAGGCTGCTGTCGCTGGCATCGGCCAGGCTGTCGGGATTGCTTGCAGCACCGAGCAGGCGATCGAGCGTGGCCAGGTTGGCCGCCAGTGCACGCAATGAGCGCAGCAGCCCGCGCCAGGCCGGGTTGTTCTGGCCGCGCAGGTGTTCGAGCGAAGCGTTGAGGTCTTCGAGTGCCTCGGTAAAGCCGCTGGCCAGCACGAAAGGTTGTCGCAGCCGAATCGAGCGTGCCAGCTCCTGGCACGAGGCGCCTTGCTTGCGCAGCAGGCGCTGGCACCGGAACATCACATCGCTGTGGAAGAAGGCTTCGGCCAGTGCATTGTAGGGGTAGTGGGAGGCGCTGACCCGCTCATGGATATCCTGGGCCAGGAAGTAGAGTTTCAGGTAGCGGCTGACCTTGGAGTTGGGTTGGCTGTTGCCCACCCGGTGCAGGATGATTTCCTTCGCCGCATTGAGGGCCGCCACCACCTTGCCATTTTGCTGGGCCAGTTCAAGCCGACGTGCCTCGACGTCCAGGGTGCGGACAGGCTCGAACAGGCTGGCCTTGAGCTTGAGGTAGCTGCCCAGTTCGAAGAACAGTTTCGCCAGGCTTTGCTGCACCGGCTGGTTGGAAAACAATGCCTGCCACAGCACCGAGAGCAGCCCATACCAGGCCGCACCCGCCACCAGCAGCATGGGTTCGTGCCAGAAGTCCGTCACCTGCCCGCCGCGCTGGTCCACACCGATCATCGTGTACACCGCTGTGATCAGCGTTGCCGATGCGATGGCGCCGTAGCGCTCGCCCAAAGCGCCCAGCATGGTCAAGGCAAACGCTGCCAGGGCCAAGGCGCAGACGAAGATCAGGGGGTAGGGGAACAGCAGTTCGACCGCGAGCGCCGCGATGGCAAAACACACCAGGGTGACCGCCAGGGCGCTGAGGCGGCCTTGCCAGCTGTCATCGGTTTCAGCCAGGGCACTGGCGATGATGCCCAGAAACAGCGGGATCAACAGGGCCATTTCGTTCTGGTGCCAGCACAGGGCAAGGCTGCCGGTAAGGGCAATGGTCACCCGGATGCTGTAGCTGAACTTGTCCTGGCCCCACAGGCGACGCAATGAATGACGTAACGAGCTCGATGACATGATGGCCTGCCGGGCAGTGATCGTAGAAATACCGTAGCGATGAGCGGGCAGCCAGATGCCCCGCCACCCGCTATTGAGCACGTGCCAGCAAGAAGCGTTCCGTGCTGCGCGTTGGATTCTACCCTAGACGAACTGCGCCGCGGCGTTGGCCGATGCCCAGGCCCACTGGAAGTTGAAGCCACCAAGGTGCCCCGTCACGTCCAGCACTTCACCGATGAAGTAAAGCCCAGGGCTCTTGAGCGACTCCATCGTCTTGGACGAGACCTCACGGGTGTCCACGCCGCCCAGGGTCACTTCGGCGGTGCGGTAGCCTTCGGTGCCGGCAGGCACCAGTTGCCAGCGTGCCAGCTTGTCGGCGATCAGGGCCAGTTCGGCCGGTGTGTACTGCTTCATCGGCTTGGATTCGAACCACTGCTCGGCCAGCAAAGTGGCCAGCTTGCGCGTGAACACCTCGCCCAGTACGGTCCTGAGTTCAGCATTGCCGCGCTCGGTTTGCTGGGTGTGCAACCAGTCCAGCGCATCGCGGTCAGGCAACAGGTTGATCTCAAGCGTATCGCCAGCTTCCCAGAATGAAGAAACCTGCAAGATCGCCGGGCCGCTCAGGCCCCGGTGGGTGAACAGCAGATTTTCACGGAAGCTGGTGCCGTTGCAACTGGCGGTGCAGTCCAGCGAGGTGCCGGACAGTTCGGTGCACATGGCCTTGAGCTGGGGCTCGGTGATGGTGAACGGCACCAGACCCGCGCGGGTTGGCAGCAAGGTATGGCCAAACTGTCGGGCCACCTGGTAGCCGAAACCGGTCGCACCCAACGTCGGGATGGACAGGCCGCCCGTCGCGATCACCAACGACTGGCAAGCGAATGGGCCAGCGCTGGTGCGCAGCAGGTAGCCGCTGTCGGTCTTGTCGATCTGCTCGATGCTGGTGTGCATGCGGATTTCGGCGCCGGCTTCGTCGCACTCGGCCAGGAGCATGTCAAGGATGTCACTGGCCTTGTTGTCGCAGAACAGCTGGCCCAGCTTTTTCTCGTGGTAGGGCACGCCATGCTTGCACACCAGCTCGATGAAGTCCCACTGGGTGTAACGCGCCAGGGCCGACTTGCAGAAGTGCGCGTTGTGCGAGAGGAAATTGCTCGGCTCGGTGTACAGGTTGGTGAAATTGCAGCGCCCGCCGCCGGACATCAGGATCTTCTTGCCTGGCTTGTTGGCGTGGTCGAGCAGCAGGACCCGGCGGCCCCGGCGGGCGCTGAGCTGGGCACACATCAGGCCGGCAGCGCCTGCGCCCAGGATGATCACGTCGGTGGAGTGCACGGTGTTACCTCATCAATAGCCGCGGCCGTGTTGCAGCCCATCGCAGGCAAGCCAGCCCCCACAGGGACGGCACCGGCTTGAGGCCTGTGATGACCCTGTGGGGGCTGGCTTGTTTGCGACAGGCTGCAACGCGGCCCGAAATAAATGTCAGACGATGCGGACTTTCAGGGAGCGGCCCTTGATCTTGCCGCTATTCAAGCGCTGCATGGCCTGCTTGGCCAGTGCCCGCTCAACTGCCACAAATGCCTGGAAATCAAAGATCGCGATCTTGCCCACCTGCTTGCCGGGGATGCCGGCATCACCGGTCAGCGCACCGAGGATATCGCCCGGGCGCAGCTTGTCCTTGCGCCCGGCTGCGATGCACAGTGTGCTCATGACCGGCAGCAGTGGCTCGCCGCCTTTGTTCTTGAGGCTGTCCAACAGGTCCCAGCGCAGCGGGCTCTTCTGCAAGGCTTCGATGGCCTGGGCGCGATGGCCTTCGGCAGGCGCGACCAGGCTGACTGCGATACCCTTCTCGCCAGCGCGGCCCGTGCGGCCCACCCGGTGCACGTGGATTTCGGCATCACGCGCCAGTTCCACGTTGATGACCATGTCCAGGCCGTCGATGTCCAGGCCACGGGCGGCCACATCGGTGGCCACCAGCACCGAGCTGCTGCGGTTGGCGAACATGGTCAGCACCTGGTCGCGGTCACGCTGCTCCAGGTCACCGTGCAGCGCCTGGGCCACGATGCCCTTGGCCGTGAGGTGGGCCACCACGTCCTCGCACTGCTGCTTGGTGAAGCAGAACGCCACGCAGGACTGGGGACGATAATGGGCCAGCACACGGGTCACCGCCTCAAGGCGCTGCTCGGGGGCGATTTCGATGAAGCGCTGCTCGATCTGGTTGTCGGTATGCAGGCTCTCGACCCTGACCTGCTGCGGGTCGCGCATGAAATCGGCCGCCAGCTGCTTGATGCTGGAGGGGTAGGTGGCGGAGAACAGCAAGGTCTGGCGGCGCGCTGGGGTCTTGGCGATGATGCTGGCGATGGCATCGAAGAAACCCATGTCGAGCATGCGGTCGGCTTCGTCGAGGATCAGCGTGTTCAGGCCGCCCAAAACCAGCGTGCCCTTGTCCAGGTGCTGCTGGATGCGGCCCGGGGTGCCGACGATGATGTGCGCACCGTGCTCCAGGGAGGCGATCTGAGGGCCCAGCGACACGCCGCCACACAGCGTCAGGATCTTGATGTTGTCTTCGGCACGGGCCAGGCGACGCAGTTCCTTGGCCACCTGGTCGGCGAGCTCGCGCGTGGGGCACAGCACCAGCGCCTGGCAGCCGAAGTACCGAGGGTTGATCGGGTTGAGCAAGCCGATACCAAAGGCGGCGGTCTTGCCGCTCCCGGTCTTGGCCTGGGCGATCAGGTCCTGGCCCTTGAGAATGACCGGCAGGCTCTGGGCCTGGATCGGCGTCATCGAGGTGTAGCCGAGGGCGTCCAGGTTGGCCAGCATGGCGGCGGACAACGGCAAGGTGGCAAAGGCGGTGGAATCGGTGGTCACGAGGCGGGCCTACGGTGCGAAGCGAAAAATGCTGCACAGTCTACCAGCCCCGACGCCATTCGCCCTAAGACTCCACGTGCTCTTCCGGACGACGGGCACGCCTTCCGTCCGTCGGCGCCAGTTGCAGGAAGATGGCCGCCGCCAGCATGGCCATGATGCCAATGGTGAAGAACGTCAGCTGGAACGCACCCAGGGTGGTTTCCACGCCTTCGGCGCTGCCTGCTGCCGTGAAACCGCCCAGCAGCGCACCGGCACAGGCCACCCCCAGGCTCAGCGACAGCTGGGCGACCACCGACAACAAGCTGTTGCCGCTACTGGCGCTGGCATCGTCCAGGTCGATCAGCGTCACCGTGTTCATGGCAGTGAACTGCAGGGAATTTACGGCGCCCAGCAGGCCAAGTTGCACCAGCAGCAGCCAGTACGGGGTCTGCTCGTCCACCAGGCCCAGGCCGGCCAGCAGTACGCCCAGCAGCACCGTATTGCCGGTCAGGATGATGCGATAACCAAGGCGTTCGATCAGCGGCCTGGCCACGGACTTGGCGACCATGGCCGCCGCCGCCAAGGGGATCATGCTCATGCCCGCCTGTGCCGGTGAATAGCCAAGCGCTACCTGCAGCAGCAGCGGTACCAGGAACGGCAGTGCCCCGCTGCCCAGGCGGGCGAACAGGTTGCCCAAGATACCGATGGCGAAGGTACGTACCCGGAACAGGCTGGGAGAGAACAACGGCTCCGGGTCGCGCCCGGCCCGCAGCCAGTAGGCCGCCAGGCAGGCCATGCCGGCGAACAGCAGCAACATGACGCGCAAGTGCGGCAGGTGCAGCTCGCCCAGGCCTTCCATGGCGATAGTGATCAGCACCATCGCGGCGCCGAACAGCAAAAAGCCCGGCCCGTCGAACGTAGTGCGCTCGGCGCCGCGCAGGTCGGGTATGAACTTCCAGACGGCGTAGCAGCCCAGCAGGCCGACCGGCAAGTTGAGCAGGAAGATCCAGTGCCAGCTCAGGATCTCCACCAGCCAGCCACCTACCGTCGGGCCCAGCAATGGCCCGAGCAGACCGGGGATGGTGATGAAACTCATGATGCGCACCAGTTCGGTGCGAGGGTAGGCACGCAGCACCACCAGCCGGCCGACCGGCAGCATCAGCGCCCCGCCGAGCCCCTGCACGATCCGCGCGAAGATCAAAAAGCCCAAGCTGTTGGCCACCGCGCACAGCAACGAACCGAAACTGAACAGCAAGATGGCACTGAAAAAGATGCGCTTGGTGCCGAAGCGGTCGGCGATCCAGCCCGAGGCGGGGATCAGCAAGGCCACGGTGAGCATGTACGAAATGATCACACCCTGCATGCGCAGGGGGTCTTCGGCCAGGGAGCGGGCCATGGCGGGCAGGGCGGTGTTGAGAATGGTGCCGTCCAGCGACTGCATGAAGAAGGCGATCGCCACCACCCATGGCAGCCAGCGGGCGGTGATGGGGTCGAGCGGGGTGCGTTCGGGCATGACGTCCTCGTCTGTCTGTACTGGCCTCTTCACGGCGAACGCCGCGCCTACGGGGCAAGGCAGGCGTGGCGACCGCCATGAAGGGGCCGGCAAATTCCAATCACAATGTCAGCGTCAGCGCTTTGACCAGCGCGCCCGGCAAATGACTCGATCCGGTACTGCGTTGCCCATAGGTACTGGTGGAGAGGATCAGCTCCCGCTCGCACGTCAGCGCCTCCAGTTGGTCGCCCAGCAGGTTGTACAGGCTGTCATCGAAGCGCATCGTGTTGACCGGCCCCTGGATCTGCCCGTCCTGCACCCAGAACGTGGCGAAGCGGGTCAGGCCGGTCATGCGCGCTGCGGGCAGGTCGGAGTAGTTCAAGTACCAGAGGTTACTGATGTAAAGGCCGGTGCCGAGCCGCGCCAGGACCTGTTCACGGGGTAATTGGCCGGGTGCGAGGCTGAGTGCGCAGGGCGACTCGTAGCTGTCGGCACCATTGGCCAACACCCCGAATTCGGCTGCGCTGCGCGCGCAGGCCAGGCGTTGTGCTGGTTTGCCCTGCTCGATCAGCGCCACGTCCAGGCGCGGTGAACCTTCGTCGGAGAACGCCGGGCTCAATGAGCCGCTGACCTGCTCGGTGAAGCTGATCAGTGGGCTGAGTGTGGCATCACCGCTGTACAAACGCTGCAAGGCACTGCTGCCGGTCGCCAGGGCCTGCGCCGAGAAACCGCCCCAGCACAGCATGCCGGCGATTTCGTCCATGGCCGCAGGCGCCAGGTAGGCGCGGTAGCTGCCGGGTTGGAGTACCACCGGCGCACGCCCCAAGTGGCCCAACTGCGCCCGAGCCTGGCGCAGGCGAGCGGTAAAGTCGTCGGCGCGCCATACCTGCCCGGCATAGTTGGCCTTGACCGCCTGGCCGCTCTCGTGGAACAGGCTCCAGTCGATGTTGAAGCTATTAGCCTGGTGCCAGCCAAAGGCGCCGAATGAGCTGGCGAAACCGCGCCAGATCGGGCCTGCGGCATAAATGCCGACCAGGTCTAGGTCACCGGCTTCCTGTTCCAGCAGGGCCAGCACCTCATTCAGGTCGGGCAGGGCCTGCGTCTGTTGGCTGTCACTGCGCCAGGCACTGTCATCCAGGCTCAGGTACGGGTCTGCTGCCAGCAGTGGCAGGATCTGGCGCAGTTGCGACAGGGCGTCGAGCAAGCGCTGACGGTCCAGGTGCCTATCACCGCTAAGGGTCAGCTGTTGCTCGGCCTGACGACCGGCGTGGATCAGACGCAGGTGAGCACTGGCCTGGCTTACCTCGCCCGCCTGACGGACCTTGGCGTGGTTCAAGCGCACGAACTGCGACTGCTCGGCGCTCAACCCCAGGGTGTAGTGTTCGCCTGCCTGAAGGGCAGAGCCCAGGGTGTCGATGAGGGATTGGAAGGCCTGTTTCATCATGCATCTCCTCCAAACACGTCGATGGCGCTGAACACGCAAGCCGGCGAGGCGTGGCCGACCCGGATCACCTGGTTGGGCTCGCCCTTGCCGCAATTTGGGGTACCCAGGACCTGGAAGGTGCTGCGGTCGCCGACGGCGGCCAGGTTGCGCCAGAACCGTGCGGAGATGCCGCGGTAGTTGGGGTTCTTCACGATGCCCTTGAGTTCGCCATGTTCGATCAGTTGGCCCCATTCGCAGCCGAACTGGAACTTGTTGCGCGCATCGTCGATGGACCAGGACCGGTTGGTGCGCATCAGGATGCCATGCTCGATTCCTGCGATCAGTTGATCCAGGGATTGATCACCCGGCTCGATGTTCAGGTTGGCCATGCGGTCGATCGGCGCCCGGTTCCAGCCGCAGGCGCGGCTGTTGGCCACGCCGCCCAGACCAGAGCGGAACTGGGAAAGGGCACCGCCCAGCGGGCGCAGCAGCACGCCGTTCTGAATGAGAAATTGCTTGCTGGCCGGCGTGCCATCGTCGTCGTGGCTGTAGCTGGCCAGCTCTTCGCTCAAGGTCGGGTCGAAGGTTACGTTCAGCAGGGAGGAACCATATTGCAACCGGCCAAAGTCGGCGACTTTGACGAAGCTGGTCCCGGCGTAGTTGCGCTCGTCGCCCAGGATGCGATCCATCTCCAAGGGGTGGCCGATGGACTCGTGGATCTGCAGCATCATCTGGTCAGGCATCAACAACAGGTCGCGCACGCCGCTGGGCGTGTTCGGCGCCTGCAGCAATTGCAGGGCCTGGTCGGCAACCTGCCGGGCAGCGCCCCTCAGGCCGCAGCGCTCGATGATTTCGAAGCCACCCTGCTGACCGAAGTTCTCCCTGCCCAGGCTGCGGCTCTGGCTGTCCTGGCCATCGCTGGCCGTCACCGCCAGACCAGGGAACAGAAAGCGCTGGGCCTGGCGCAGTTCGGCACCGGCCGAGTTCAGGTACGTCTGCTCCACCAGGCTCATGCCAAGGCTCGCCTGCCAGTCCACCAGGCGTGAGTCCGACGGCACGCTGGCCGATTCTTCGGCGAGCAGGCCAAGGCAGTCGGCAAGGCCCGGCATGGGCTGGTCGAAATGAGGCGAGAGGTAATCGTGACGCCCGGTGGGCACAGGCTGATCGCGCAGGTCCAGCAGGCTGTAGCGGGCAATCTGTCGAGCGAGGTTTTCAGCCTGCTCCAATGCGCGCTGAAGGCCGCTTTGGGACAGATCGGCCGTGGCAGCGTAGGCCTCCACCCCGTTGATGCGCACGGTCAGCATGGCGCCCTCGTCCTGGCTCAAGGCAGGCGGTTCGGCAACGTTACGGCGCACGGACAAGGCCTGGTGCGACTGTCTGACATGGCGCAAGGAAAACAGATCGGCCGTGCTGCGCAGGGCGGCGAAGCGCTGGCGCAGCAGGGTGCTGGAATCGAACATGGACAAGCCTCCGGATACACGGTGGCCCCCTGGAACCACGCGCTGGGCAATGCCAAGGCGGGCCGCGCTACGGGCTCGGGCAATGCCGGGTCATTATGGCAGCCTGCTGATGTGCTGGTCAGGCATTAACGGTCGTTTGCGTTGCTGCGAACCCTTAGTCGGCTTCTTTTTGTATGGCAGCCTTGAGCAGTGCGTGCAAGTGCACTGCCACAGGGTGCGCGGTGTCCGTCAACAGGTAGATGCCGTGCGGGGGAAGCGCCGGCAGATCCTGGTCTTGCAAAAAGACGAGCGCGTCGTCGGCTTCGAGCGCCTCGACGATGCCAACTGCCAGGCCACTTTTGACGCAGGCCAGTACCGCATGCCAGTTGGCACTTTCCAGCAGGATACGGTACGCGATGCCTTTGGCTTTCAATGCCTGGAGCGCTGCCTCCCGGTATGGACAGCCCTTTAATTGCAATGCCAGGGGTAGCGGGCGGCTGTCATCGCGGATGAAGCCCTTCGCGGCAGCCCAACGGGGTTCTGTGGAGCGCAGCCAGTCGCCCTGCTGGATCTGCTCGCTGCTGACCGCCACGGCCAGGTCCAGCTGCTGCCTGGCAAACAAGTCCAGCAACTGCGCGCTGGAGCACGCCACAGCTTCCAGCTCCATCTTCGGATTACTGGCAACGAACACCGGCAGACACTCACTCATGAGCGTGGCGGCATAGCCGTCCGGTACTCCTAGACGGACTTTGCCGGTCAGCTGCCGGGGAGACAGCGTCGCCAGCAGCTTGTCGTGGGCGATCAGAAAGCGTGTCGCCTCGCCCAGCAGATGCCGGCCTGCGGGCGTGAGCGCCACCGCCTGGTTGCTACGCGCAAACAGCTGTTGGCCAACCTGCTCTTCGAGCTTTTGTATCTGCGTGGTCACCGCTGAAGGGCTGCGATGGACATAGTCTGCCGCTGCGTTGAAACGACCGAGTCGAGCCACGGCCTGGAAAGTTCTCAACACATTGATATCTAGACCTTTGCCCATGAAACCACCTGATTTGGCTGGATCGAATCAGCACTTCGATTTAATCAACTGTACAGGCTTTATAGCCCCTCTTAACGTGAGGTCAAAGCGTGCGCCACTGCCGAAATGCAAAGGAATGATACGGATGAGCCTGAACGACTTTGTTGTAGACGCTCTTGTGCATACCCCTTCCTATCAACGGGCACGGTTATGGTCCGTCGAAAACCACGAGAAATACTCAACCCTCGCGCCGCCTGAACAGGGCACTCAAGACACCTACCGCTTCAACCAAGAGATATTTTTGCTCATGCGCGCCCTCAACGAGCAGGGCTTGAATGAACCTGGCTTGTGCGCCGATGCGCAAGGCAGGGGACCACTGCGCAGCGTTATTGGTGATGTAGCACAACGACTGGCTGCTCTAGGCCGCGACCGCAGTGCTCACTACGTTGAACTAGGGCCGGAACCGGTCAAGAGTGCTTGTTTGCTCAAGCATATGGCTGACACCTGTACGGCCGTTCGCTACACCGCCATCGACATCAATCAGACTTCCGAACCGGCCATGAGGGATGCCCTGGGTCCGATCCTGAGCGCCCAGGGCAGCTTCAACTATATCGCTGCCGACTATCGCACCGTGACCCGCGAAGCGTTGCATCCTGATGAGGACATCACACTGATTACCTTGCTGGGCTTCCAGGAAGGCAATGAATGGCCGGTCAGTACGGGCAGACTGATTCGTACATTGGCCGGCAAAGGGACCTACGTTCTTTCTGAAATGCAGGTATACGAGCCTGGCCTGGAGCAAACCATTCTCGGTTTCTACGCCAATGCCAATATGGTTCAGTTCTCCCGTTTGGTTGCCCTGCAACAAGGTTTCTGCCCCATGGCTGAGCATGAAGCCTTGCTGGTGCCCCTGCGCATACTCGACGAAACCGTTTATGTGGCAGTCACCTTGCAGCCTGTCCTACACGGGCAAACAGAGGGGTTCCTGTTGACCAACATCTGTCTGAAATTCACCCCGGAGCAGTTTCGCCGCACTCGGGCTCGGCATTGCGACTGCAGGGTGGTCGATGAATTTGCCAGCGGTGATGGTTCGGTGCGCTATCAGATCGCTGAATACCTCCAATAGCGTGATCAAACGGAGATAGACGTCATGAGCCATTCGAATACCTTGCCCTTGTTCGAACGCGGCCTGGGCCGAATCAAGCTGGCGCTCAAGTCGACCTTCAAGGGCGCGCCTCGGCCATCAACGGCCTGTTCTGATGGTCACGCTTGCTGGCGGGACGATCTGCTGCAGCCAGTGGGGCCTGCTATTGCAGACATCCGTACGCTGGGCGAACTGGGATACAGCCAGAGCCCACATGCGAGCTTGGCCGTTGATACGATCACAGGGGTTGCGGCGGTTCATCGGCTGTTCACACCTGAGTGCGTCACCATTTTGCAAGACATCTGCGCACGCCTTGAGCACGTGGCAGGTGACAGCGACTGGATCATTTCCCGGCGCACGCGGGGGGTGACGGCACGCTCGCCGTTTATCAACGACATGATGAGCAGCCGTGCATTTCTGTTGGCTGTCTCGCGCATCGCGGGCGTGCCACTGGTGCCTTATCCGATGCTCAATGCCCGCTCGCAGGTCAACTATTACTACCCGAAACCGCCCGAGCAACAGCAGCAAAGGGGCATGTGGCACACCGACGGCACGAACTATGTGTTGAACATCGTGTTAACGGGACCGGCCAGTTATACCGGCGGCGAATTCCTGTATCACAATGGCACAGTCGATACGTTCGACGCCTTGGACTACCGGACCTTCGAGACGGCGCATCTGAACGCATCGGGCGATGCGCTGTTCATCTTCGGCAGTCGGTTGTTCCACGGTGTGCGACCGGTACTCAGTGGGCGACGAATGTCGCTCGTGTTGTCCTTTCATTGCCCTTACTTCAACGACGATTCCAACCGCTTCTGGCACTTGGCGTCGGATGACGGCATCCCTCGAACACTCCCCAATTGGTTAGCCTTGCGATGGGCGCTCCATCGATCGGCAGCCCGTCACTACGCCAGGCTGGGTATCGAACCCATCACCTTCGAAGAATTACGTCAGACAGGGGCGTGACCATGCCTTCGAGTACGCTCTACATGCCGGTCTTGCAAGTTGTCTTTGTCCTGTCCTGGAGTTCCGGTTTCATTGGCGCACGGCTCGGCACGCAGGACGCAGGCGCGGTGAACTTGCTGTTCTGGCGCTTCCTGTTGGTCAGTTGCTGTCTGTTGCCGTTTGTATGGCATCGATTACGCAACCTGTCCTGGGCGCAAGTTCGCTACAACGCGGTCATCGGATTTCTGGCCCAGTTCGCGTACTTGATAAGTGTCTACATTGCCATACGCGGTGGCTTGCCGGCGGGGATAGCCGCAATCATTTGCGCGCTGCAGCCCCTGATCACGGCGGCGATGGGCAGCGCGGATCAGCAGGAGCGAAGCGGCAGGCAGGAGTGGCTTGGGCTGGTACTTGGGTTTGCCGGTGTCAGTGTGGTGATTCTTGGTGAGTACCGCCTGTCTTCCACCCGGCTCGAACCCTGGCTGTATGCGCTGCCGCTGATTGCCGCGATCACGTTATCGATTGCCACCGTCTACCAACGGCGACAGTCGGTCATGGGCACGGATCACAGTAAAGAAGGCTTGTTGATGCCGCTCTTCCTGCAATCGAGCGCGACGCTGGTACTGCTCAGCGTCACGGGAGTGCCGTTGCGCCTGATTGAGCTGCCCGGCAGCGCTCAGGTCTGGGTGGCGGTGGCGTGGTTGACGTTGTTTTCGACCTTCATCGCCTACCTGAGCCTGTGGATACTTTTGACCAAACTGTCTGCCACACGGGTATCCGCGTTGGTTTACCTGGAACCCCCTGTAACGCTCATTTGGGCGGCGTTGATGTTCGGCGATGCCATTCACTGGACGACCTATCTGGGTATCGCGATAGTCGCCACAGGCATTGCCATCACCCGCACCGCTCGACGTGTGCGGTCGTCAGGGGAGTGTCCGCAACGATGAGCGGGTTTGGGCCACCTTCTAGAACCACCCTGGTTGCATGTTCAAGCTGGTGTCATCGCGCGCCTCGAGCAAAGCCAGGTCTGCATGGCAGCCCGGTATTTCGCAGGTAAGGAAATACCGGGCTGCCTGCAGCTTGCCGAGGTAGAAGTCGCGGTCAGTGGCGCCGCACTGAAGCAGACCGAGTTCGGCATGAATCGCCTGTTGCAGCCAGCGCCAGCCAATCACGCAATGGCCGAAGACCTTGAGGTACAGGGTCGAGTTGGCCAGGGCGCCGGCAACCTTGCCTTGGGCCAGGTCGCCGAGCAGGGCCAGGGTGACACCTTGCAAGCGGTTGACCAGCTGCTCCAGGGGATGGCGCAGCGGGTCGAGGTTGGGATGATGGCTGGCGCGCTCGCCAGTGACAGCGATCAGGCGCATCAAGTGTTTGAGCCCGGCCCCACCGTTCTGGGCCAACTTGCGGCCCAGCAGATCGAGCGATTGGATGCCCTCGGTCCCTTCGTGGATGGGGTTCAGGCGGTTGTCACGGTAATACTGCTCGACCGGGTACTCCCGGGTATAGCCGTGCCCACCGAGAATCTGGATGGCCAGTTCGTTCGCTTTCAGGCAATACGCCGAGGGCCAGGATTTGACGATGGGCGTCAACAGGTCGAGCAACGCCTGGGCCTGCTGGCGAGTGTTTTCATCGGGTGCGGTGTGGGTGTCGTCGAACAGCCGCGCCGCATACAAGCCCAGGTCGAAAGCGCCTTCCACATAGGCCTTTTGCGCAAGCAGCATCCTTTTGACATCGGTGTGCTCAATGATCGGGATGGCCGGGCTTTGCGGGTCCTTGTTGTCGGCTGATCGGCCCTGTGGGCGCTGACGCGCATAGTCCAGCGAGTACAGGTAACCGGCGTAACCGAGCATCACCGCGCCCATGCCGACGCCGATGCGTGCTTCGTTCATCATTTGGAACATGCAGGCCAGGCCCTGGTGTGGCTGGCCGATCAGATAGCCCACGCACTGGCCGTTGTCGCCGAAGTTCAGCGCAGTGGACGTGGTGCCGCGCCAGCCCATCTTGTGAAACAGCCCCGCAAGCGCTACGTCGTTGCGCGAGCCCCGGCTACCGTCGGGCCCGACCAGGTACTTGGGCACGATGAACAGCGAGATGCCTTTGACCCCCGGTGGGGCGTCCGGCAGTTTGGCCAGGACCATGTGCACGATGTTTTCCGACAGCTCATGGTCACCGCCGGAAATAAAAATCTTGTTGCCCCTGAGCCGGTAGCTGCCGTCACCGGCAGGTTCTGCGCGGGTGCGGATATCGGCCAGCGAAGACCCTGCGTGGGGTTCGGTCAGCGCCATGGTGCCGAAGTAGCGGCCCTCGATCATCGGCTGCAGGTACAGGCGCTTTTGTTCTTCGCTTCCGAAGCTCTCGATCAGGTTGGCCGCGCCCATGGTCAGGAACGGGTAGGCGGTGGTGCCGGCGTTCGCAGCCTGGAAATGCGCAAAGCAGGCTTGTGACACAAGGCTGGGCAACTGCATGCCCCCGACCTCGAAGTCGCGGTTGGCGTTGAGGAACCCGGCTTCAAGAAAGGCATCGACGGCAGGCTTGACCTCTGGGATCAGCTCAGCGCGGCCGTCTACATAGCGCGGCTCGTTTTCGTCAGCTTTGCGGTTGTGGGGCGCGAAGTATTTTTCGGCGATGGTGCGCGCAGTGGTCAGCGCGGCGTCGAAGGTTTCACGGCTGTGCTCGGCAAAGCGAGGGCGCTGTATGAGGCTTTCGGCGTCGAGGACTTCGTAGAGCTCGAAGGCCAGGTTTCGGGTGCTAAGCAAGGTCTCGGGCATGACGGCGGTCCTGGGGCACAATGCTGCGAGTGTAGAAGCGGGTTGGATGGCGAGGACAGGTTAATAGGTCTGGGTGATATGGCGTGAGAAAAGTAAAGCCCGTGGTGCCGCAAGCCACTTGCGATACCACGGGTCACACCACCGCTATTGGACGGGCGCCGCTGCTTAGCCAGGTTGTCACTGCGGCAAGATGGCGACCATAAAAAAGGGAGAGCCCGAGCTCTCCCTTTTCTTCGACCTTCAGCGTTAGCCGATGGTCATCAAGCTGGCGTTACCCCCAGCCGCCGCAGTGTTCACACTCACCGCACGCTCGATGACCAAGCGCTCCAGTGCAATCTGATGATCGCCGCTGGACAAGCCGTGTACCCCGACGATGGCACCGGCACGCTTGGCCACCTGCTGGCAGACGCTGCGCAGCTGGTCCGAATCGCCGTGATGGATCACGGCATCGAACGCCACTTCGTCCTTGTTCCAGTCGGGTACCAGCTTCACCTTGGCCTGCAAGTCACGGGGCAGTCGGGCGCGCAGGGCCTTGCCCGGTTCGCCGTCGGCCCACACCGCCGAGCTGCCTACCGCGAGCACCGCAGCGAACTGCGCCAGCAGGTCGGCTTCGTTGTCAGCCAGGCACAGCACGTGTTCGCGCGGCAGGATGGTGTAGGTGTTGCGCTCGCCGGTCGGGCCTGGCAGCAGACGGGCGATACCGCTCTGCGACTGGCTGGCGAACTGGCTGCACAGCACGGCAAGGTCGGACAGCTGATTGCTCTCGGCCCACGCCTTCAGCGCGTGGAGCGGCTTGACCAACTGCTCGTGCAGTGCGCGGTCTGGCTTGGCTTCGCCGTCCTGGTGCTGGAAGTGGCTGCCGATGGCGTCCGCCGGGCGGGTCGACAGCAGGCGGTACAGGTACAGCGGACCGCCGGCTTTCGGGCCAGTGCCCGACAGGCCTTCGCCACCGAACGGCTGTACACCTACGACGGCGCCGACGATGTTGCGGTTGACGTACATGTTGCCGGCATGGGCCGACTCGACCACCTTGGCGATGGTTTCGTCGATACGCGTGTGCACACCCAGGGTCAGGCCGTACCCCGAATTGTTGATCTGCTCGATCAACTGGTCCAGGTTGCGGCGGTTGTAGCGCACCACGTGCAGGACGGGGCCGAAGATCTCGCGCTTGAGCTCGTCGAGGCTGTCCAGTTCGATCAGGGTTGGCATCACGAAGGTGCCACGCTTGATCTCGGCACTGTCGGCAATCGCCACCTGATAGACCGAGCGGCCTTTCTCGCGCATGCCCTGAATGTGCTTCTCGATGCCAGCCTTGGCTTCAGCGTCGATCACCGGGCCGATGTCCACGGCCAGCCGGTCCGGGCAACCGAGCCGGCTTTCGGCCATGGCGCCCTTGAGCATCTCGATCACGCGGTCGGCGGAGTCTTCCTGCAGGCACAGTACGCGCAGGGCGGAGCAACGCTGGCCGGCACTGTCGAAGGCCGAGGACACGACATCGATCACCACCTGCTCGGTCAGGGCCGAGGAGTCGACGATCATCGCGTTCTGGCCGCCGGTTTCGGCGATCAATGGCACTGGGCGACCCTGGTTATCCAGGCGACCCGCCACGTTGCGTTGCAACAGGCGCGCCACTTCGGTGGAGCCTGTGAACATCACGCCTTTGACGCGCTCGTCACCCACCAGCCCAGCACCGACGGTTTCGCCGCGGCCCGGCAGCAGTTGCAGGACACCTTCCGGAATGCCGGCTTCGAGCAGCAGGCGCACCGCCTGGGCGGCGATCAGCGGGGTTTGCTCGGCAGGCTTGGCCAGTACCGGGTTGCCGGCGGCCAAGGCTGCGGCTACCTGGCCGGTGAAGATCGCCAGCGGGAAGTTCCAAGGGCTGATGCACACCACAGGGCCCAATGGGCGGTGGGCATCGTTGCTCAGGTCGTTGCGCGCCTGGACGGCGTAGTAGCGCAGGAAGTCGACGGCTTCGCGCACTTCGGCGATGGCGTTGGCGAAGGTCTTGCCGGCTTCGCGGATCAACAGACCCATCAGGGGCTGGATCTCGGCTTCCATCAGGTCGGCCGTGCGTTCCAGGATGGCGGCGCGCTCGGCTGGCGGGGTGGCCTGCCAGATGGGCGCTGCGTTGAGTGCGCACTGGATGGCATTGTCGACGTCTGCAACGGTCGCTTCCTGAACGTGGCCGACCACATCGCGGTGATCGGCAGGGTTCAGAACCGGCGTTGCCGCACTGTCACTGGCGGTGCAGGCCAGCAGCGGGCCGGCTTTCCAGTCGTTGTTGGCGGTGGCCAGCATGGCGCAGGACAGCGAAGCCAGACGGTGCTCGTTGGCCATGTCGATGCCGGCGGAGTTGGCCCGCTCGGTGCCGTACAGGTCACGCGGCAGTGGAATGCGGGGGTGTGGCAAGCCGATGCGGCCTTCCTGGGTACCCATGCGCTCGATGCTGGTGACCGGGTCGGCGACCAGTTCCTGGATGGAAATGGATTGGTCGGCGATGCGGTTGACGAACGAGGTGTTCGCGCCGTTTTCCAGCAGGCGACGAACCAGGTAGGCCAGCAGGGTTTCATGGGTGCCGACCGGTGCATACACGCGGCAAGGGCGGTTCAGCTTGCCATCGGCGATCTTGCCGACCACCTGTTCGTACAGCGGCTCACCCATGCCGTGCAGGCACTGGAACTCGTACTGGCCGGGGTAGTAGTTCTGCCCGGCGATCTGGTAGATGGCCGACAGGGTATGGGCGTTGTGCGTGGCGAACTGCGGGTAGATGGCCTCGGGTACGGCCAGCAGCTTGCGGGCGCAGGCGACGTAGGACACGTCGGTGTAGACCTTGCGCGTGTAGACCGGGTAGCCCTCCAGGCCTTCGACTTGGGCACGCTTGATTTCGCTGTCCCAGTAGGCGCCTTTTACCAGGCGGATCATCAGGCGGTGGCGGCTGCGCTTGGCCAGGTCGATCACGTAGTCGATCACATACGGGCAGCGCTTCTGGTACGCCTGGATGACGAAACCGATACCGTTCCAGCCGGCCAGTGCAGGCTCGAAGCACAGGCGCTCGAGCAGGTCGAGGGACAGCTCAAGGCGGTCGGCTTCCTCGGCATCGATGTTCAGGCCGATGTCGTATTGCTTGGCCAGCAGGGTCAGCGACAGCAGGCGCGGGTACAGCTCTTCCATCACCCGCTCGTACTGGGCACGGCTGTAGCGTGGGTGCAGGGCCGAGAGCTTGATCGAGATGCCCGGGCCTTCATAGATGCCGCGGCCGTTGGATGCCTTGCCGATCGAGTGGATGGCTTGCTCATAGGATGCCAGGTACTTCTGGGCATCGTGCTCGGTGAGTGCCGCTTCACCGAGCATGTCATAGGAATAACGGAAGCCCTTGGACTCGAAACGCGTGGCGTTGGCCAGTGCTTCGGCAATGGTTTCGCCCGTGACGAACTGCTCGCCCATCAGGCGCATGGCCATGTCCACGCCCTTGCGGATCATCGGCTCGCCGCTCTTGCCGATGATGCGGGTCAGCGAGGAGGTCAGGCCCGATTCGTTGTGGGTGCTTACCAGCCTGCCCGTTAGCAACAGGCCCCAGGTGGCGGCATTGACGAACAGCGACGGGCTGTTGCCCAGGTGCGGCTGCCAGTTGCCGGTGCTGATCTTGTCGCGGATAAGGGCGTCGCGGGTGCCTTTGTCGGGAATGCGCAGCAGCGCTTCGGCCAGGCACATCAGTGCCACGCCTTCCTGCGACGACAACGAGAATTCCTGCAGCAGGCCTTGAACGATGCCGGCCCGGCCCCCGGTGCTCTTCTGGTTGCGCAGCTTCTCGGCGATGCCGGCAGCCATCTTGTTGGCCGCGTCGGCAAGCGGAGCGCTCAGGCGCGCCTGCTCCAGCAGCATCGGCACCATCTCCTGCTCGGGCCGACGGTAGGCGGCGGTAATGGCCGAGCGCAGCACCGACTGCGGCAGGATGCTTTCGGCGAACTCCATGAAGCTCTGGTGACCCTGCTCGGGCTGCACGTCGCCGGCTTCATCGTTCAGGCCGAGGGTCTGGCCATTGATTTCGGTCAGGGTCGCGCCACCCTCGAGCTTCTCCAGGTAGCTGAAGATCGCTTGCTTGATCAACCAGTGCGGCGTGCGGTCCACGGACAGCGCAGCGGCCTTGAGTCGTTCACGGGTAGGGTCGTCGAGTTTGACCCCAAGGGTGGTCGTCGCCATTTCTTATCCTCATTATTGCCACGAGTGTGGCTTAAGCTGGCGACAAGATTATCTTCAGGAAAACGCGGGTGCAACCAGGTGCAACCCTAAAATGTCGTGAATAAGGTGCAACTCGTCAGGCTGTCGTTTTCAGTGAGGGTCAAAGCGTCAGGCGAGGAAGGATTTGTTCTAAAAAAGAGCCTCATCTGCCCCATTAGGGAGCAAAAACGAGGCTTTGTCTGAAAATGCATACTTGGGTGCAACTTCACAGTGAAAAATGGTTGCACCGGATTTACGTTGTTGAATAGCATCTGCCGCCTGGGTGCAACCACCAACGATGTGGGTGCGCATGAGATAACAACAAACGCCAGGGCCAACACATGGGTAATCCCTTAACGATCACATTCGTGGTCTACATCGCAGCAATGGTGCTGATCGGCTTCGCTGCCTACCGCGCCACCAAGAACCTTTCCGACTATATTCTCGGCGGCCGCAGCCTCGGCAGCGTGGTCACCGCATTGTCGGCCGGTGCATCCGACATGAGTGGCTGGCTGCTGATGGGCCTGCCCGGCGCCATCTACTTCGCGGGTCTGTCAGAAGTCTGGATTGCCATCGGCCTTACCGTCGGCGCCTACCTGAACTGGCTGTTCGTCGCCGGGCGCCTGCGCGTGCAGACCGAGCACAACGGCGATGCGCTCACCCTGCCGGACTACTTCTCCAGCCGTTTCGAGGACAAGAGCGGCCTGCTGCGGATCATCTCGGCCATCGTCATCCTGGTGTTCTTCACCATTTATTGCGCCTCTGGCATCGTGGCCGGTGCTCGCCTGTTCGAGAGCACCTTCGGCATGTCTTATGAGACAGCGCTGTGGGCAGGGGCAGCCGCCACCATCATCTACACCTTCGTCGGAGGCTTCCTGGCCGTGAGCTGGACCGACACGGTCCAGGCGTCGCTGATGATCTTCGCGCTGATCCTGACCCCGGTGATCGTGCTGATCTCCACCGGCGGCTTAGACCAGACCTTCGCCGCGATCGAGGCCGTCAACCCGGCCCACTTCGACATGCTCAAGGGCGCCAGCTTCATCGGGATCATTTCGCTGATGGGCTGGGGGCTGGGCTACTTCGGTCAGCCACATATCCTGGCGCGCTTCATGGCGGCCGATTCGGTGAAGTCCATCGCCAAGGCGCGCCGTATTTCCATGACCTGGATGATCCTGTGCCTGGCCGGTACCTGCGCCGTTGGGTTCTTCGGCATCGCCTATTTCTCGGCCCACCCTGAGGTGGCCGGGCCGGTGAACGAAAACCACGAGCGCGTGTTCATCGAGCTGGCGAAGATCCTGTTCAACCCTTGGGTCGCCGGTGTCCTGCTGTCGGCCATCCTGGCGGCGGTGATGAGTACCCTGAGCTGCCAGCTGCTGGTGTGCTCGAGTGCGCTGACCGAAGACTTCTACAAGGCCTTCCTGCGCAAGAATGCCTCCCAGCGAGAATTGGTGTGGGTCGGTCGTCTGATGGTACTGGCCGTGGCCCTGATCGCCATCGCCATGGCTGCCAACCCTGAAAACCGCGTGCTGGGCCTGGTGGCCTACGCCTGGGCGGGCTTCGGTGCTGCGTTCGGCCCTGTCGTGCTGATCTCGGTGCTGTGGAAGGGCATGACGCGCAATGGCGCGCTGGCCGGTATCGTGGTGGGTGCACTGACCGTGATCCTGTGGAAAAGCTTCGACACCATGGGGCTGTACGAAATCATCCCTGGCTTCCTGTTCGCCAGCATCGCCATCGTCCTGGTGAGCAAGCTGGGCCGTCCTTCGCAGGCGATGGTGAGCCGCTTCGAGACGGCTGATGCGGCGTATCACGCTGACAAGTGACAGCGCCAAGGCGCGCTGCTAGCTGAAAGACGGGCCCGCTCCTGCAGTGTCCGCACGGCCTTCAAGGGTTCGTGCTGCACTGCGGTAGCGGGTTCGTTGTTTTCTGACGACCGTCAGGCCTGACGTCGTTTGCCAGGCAGGGTAAACTTGCGCTCTGCGCAGGAGTTGCCATGAACTATCGTCACGCCTTCCATGCCGGCAACCATGCCGACGTTCTCAAACATATCGTGCTGACCCGCCTCATCGCCCTGATGTCGCGCAAGGAGCAACCGTTCGCCTACCTCGACACCCATGCCGGGCTGGGGCTGTACGACCTCAAGGGTGACCAGGCGAGCCGGACCGGTGAGTACCTCGAGGGGGTCGCGCGGCTGTGGAACCGTGACGACCTGCCGGCCATGACCGCCGATTACCTGCGCGTCATCAAGCGTCTGAACGCAGACGGCGAGCTGCGCTACTACCCAGGTTCACCTGAATTGGCGCGTCGCCTGATGCGTCAGCAGGACCGCGCCTTGCTCAACGAGAAGCACCCGGAGGACGGGCCGCTGCTCAAGGAAAACATGAAGAAGGATCCGCGCGTGTTCGTGCACCTGGGCGAGGGCTGGCACGTGCCGCGCGCCTTGTTGCCCGTGCAGGAAAAACGCGCGGTCATGCTCATCGATCCGCCGTTCGAGCAGGCCGATGAACTCAAGCGTTGCACAGCCGCGATGAAGGAAGCCATTGGTCGGATGCGCCAGACGGTGGCGGCCATCTGGTACCCCATCAAGGACCAGCGCTCGCTGACCCGTTTCTACCAGGACCTTACCAGCACTGGGGCGCCCAAGCTGCTGCGCGTCGAGCTGTATGTGCATCACCAGGACAGCCCGCAAGGCCTCAATGGATCTGGGCTTGCCATCGCCAACCCGCCTTGGGGGCTGGAAGATGAACTCAAGGAGCTGCTGCCCTGGCTCGCCCGGGAGTTGGCGCAGACCGAAGGCAGCTATCGCATGGACTGGCTGATCGCCGAATAAGGCCGCCCCGGCGAGGCTGCTCCACACAGGCCGCGTGACGCCTGAGTGAGTAGCCCCACAGAGCGTGGAGCGGCCTAGTCAGCGATGGGCCGCAAAGTGGCCCCAGGGTTTCAGCTTCGCAGCGCGTAGTGCAGGGGCCGCTTTGCGGCCCATCGCGGCGCTAGGCCGCTCCCACAGTGACCGCGTGATGGACAAGTTGCGCGGTTGCCGTGCTTGTGGAGTTTGTGCCGTGGCCGAAGGCGTAGCCTTTGCAGAGGCATGCGTACGCTGCGCTTTGCGTTATAATCCCGCCTTTTAGCCGCCACCCGCCCACCGGGCCGCTGGCGCATCTCTACCGAATGAAGAGGCCTATCCCTTGGCATTGACGATTCTTGGCCTGTCCGGCGCCCTCAGCCATGACCCTTCCGCGGCCCTGTACATCGACGGCAAGCTGATTGCCGCCGCCGAAGAAGAGCGTTTCGTGCGCGACAAGCATGCGAAAAACCGCATGCCCTACGAATCGGCGAAGTTCTGCCTGGAACAAGCCGGCATCAAGCCCGCCGACGTCGATGTCATTGCCATCCCGTTCGCGCCCATCAGCCTGTTCGGCAAGGCGCGCTGGCACTACGCCAAGCGCTACTGGTACGCACCGGACCGCGCCCTCGACGCGATCCTGATGGGCAACCGCCGCTACAAGCGCTACCGCAAGAAGATCGTCTGGTGTCTGGAGCAGCTGGGCTTCGACCCGAAAAAGGTCAAGATCGAGCCCGTGGAACATCACTTGGCTCATGCCTCCAGCGCCTACCACTGCTCGGGCTTCAAGGAAAAGACCGCGATCCTGGGCATCGACGGCAAAGGCGAGTACGCCACCACCTTCTTCGGCTACGGCGAGAACGGCAAGATCCACAAGATCAAGGAGTTCTTCGATCCGGATTCCCTGGGTGGCCTGTACGGCGCTATTACCGAATTCCTCGGTTTCGAAATGCTCGACGGTGAGTTCAAGGTCATGGGCATGGCGCCGTACGGCGATGCCAGCAAATATGACTTCTCGCGCCTGGCCAGTTTCGAAAACGGCGAGTTGGTGATCAACACCGATTACGCCAACGTCATCGGCTTGCGTCGCTACAAGGAAAAAGGCAAGGGCTTCTACTTCTCGCCCAAGCTGATCGAGTGGCTGGGGCCCAAGCGCGAAGGCGACATCGCCGACGAGCCGTACATCCATTACGCAGCCAGCATGCAGGCGCTGTTCGAGAAGATCGCCCTGCAGATGATCGACCACTACCTGGGCGATACCCTGCGCGAAACCGGCAAGCTGGCGTTCGCCGGCGGTTGTGCGCTGAACGTGAAACTCAATCAGAAGATCATTGCCCGTTCCGATGTGAAGGAGCTGTTCGTGCAGCCGGCCTCCGGTGACGCCGGTACGGCAGTGGGCGCGGCAGCCTACGTGTCCCACGCCCGCGGCGTGCCGGTCGAGAAGATGGAGCACGTCTACCTCGGCCCGTCCTACTCCAACGAAGATGTGATCGCGGCCTGTGCTCGTCATCCCAACGCCCCGAAATGGCGCAAGCTCGACGACATGCCGCAGCGCATCGCCAAGATCATGGTCGATGGCAACCCGGTGGCCTGGTTCCAGGGCCGCATGGAGTTCGGCCCGCGTGCCCTGGGTGGTCGCTCGATCATTGGCTGCCCGAGCGTGCCGGGCGTGGCCAACCGCATCAACGAGCAGATCAAGTTCCGTGAGCGCTGGAGACCCTTCTGCCCGTCCATGCTCGATACGGTCGCCCCGCAAATGATCAAGGTCGACCATCCGGCGCCATTCATGACCTTCACCTTCGAAGTGGCTGAAGAATGGAAAACCCGCGTGCCAGAAGTGGTCCATGAGGACGGCACCTCCCGTGCCCAAGTGCTCAAGCGCGAATACAACCCGCGCTACTACGACATGATGAAGGCGCTCGAAGACCTGACCGGCAATGGCGTCTCGCTGAATACCTCGCTCAATCGCCGGGGTGAACCGATGATCTGCTCGCCGACCGATGCCCTGAACATGTTCTTCGGCTCGGATCTGCAGTACCTGATCATGGAAGACATCCTTGTCGTCAAGGACGGCGCTGCCGCCTATGAACAGCCGCTCTGAACCGCGCATCCTGCAGTTCTGCCATGGCTATGACGGGCCTTTCCTGGATTGTGCCCGTCAATACGCCAGCCTGTTCGAGGGCAGCGGCTACAAGGTTACGACCGTGTTTCTGACCGGCGCAGCCGACCCGCAGGTGGCGGCCGGCTGTGCGTCGGATGAAGTGCTGTTTCTGGAGTTCAGCTCCAAGGCGGTCCGTGGCCTGAAGCTTGGCGCGATTCGGGCGTTGCGCAAGGTCGCGGCCCAGCGCAACTTCGCGTTCTGCATAGCTCACCGCTTCAAGCCGATCTACGTCGCCTTGCTCGGTACCCGGTTACCGGTGATAGGCGTGCACCATGCCTTTGGCGACTATGAGCGCAAAGGCCGGCGCCTGTTCGCCAACCTGTTCAGCAAGCGCTTGAGCCTGCTGGGTGTATCCGACGCAGTGCGCGACGACATGCGCCGCTGCCTG
The DNA here is from genome assembly GCF_002420785.1 of Pseudomonas sp. UBA5666. NCBI lineage: Bacteria > Pseudomonadati > Pseudomonadota > Gammaproteobacteria > Pseudomonadales > Pseudomonadaceae > Pseudomonas > Pseudomonas sp. UBA5666. The sequence continues at coordinate 193,804 of NZ_DIIQ01000008.1, forward strand.
GCGCAGTGGCCCGCCGAGCGCATCCAGACGCTGTACAACCGCATCGATATCGCGGCCCTGCAAGCTGCCCTGGTGCCGCGTGCCGAGGCACGCGAAGCCTTGGGGCTGGATGCGCAGGCCTGGGTGGTGGGCAACGTCGGTCGGTTGCACCCGGACAAGGACCAGGCCACCTTGCTGCGCGGCTTTGCCCAGGCATTGCCGGCATTGCCGGGTGGTGCGCGCCTGGCCATCCTGGGCAAGGGCCGCCTGGAACCCAAACTGAAGGCCCTGGCCCGCGAGCTGGGCGTTGCCGATCAGGTCGACTTCCTGGGGCAGGTGCCCGATGCGCGTCGCTATTTCCAGGCCTTCGACGTGTTCGCCTTGAGTTCCGACCATGAGCCTTTCGGCATGGTCCTGCTCGAAGCCATGGTCGCTGGCGTCCCGGTGCTGGCCACGGCCTGTGGCGGCGCGCGGGAAGTGGTCGAGGGTGTCGGCATGCTGTTCCCACTGGGCGAGGCCAGCCAGCTGGCGCAAGGCCTCGAACGCATGGCTGCGCTGGACGACTCGCAACGCCAGGCGTGCGCCGAGCATATGCTCGAACGCCTGCGCGAGCGTTTCTCGGACCAGGCGGTGCGCGATACCTTCTGGCAACTGCCCCAGGTTCGCGCGTTGGTGGGGGCCTGATGTTCAATCATGTAAAAGCCCTGCGCGAGCGTGGCTGGCAAGTCATTGACGCGCAAACCTATGCCCAGGCCTGGGCGCGTTTCGGCGGCAGTGTCGCCACTCATCCCCTGGTGGTCTCGCAGTTGGCGGACCTGGCGCAGATCCCCGTGCGTTACCTGGCCTGGCATCAGGGCGGGGAGCTCAAGGCAGCCATTCCCACCTGGGGGCGCCACCTGGCGCTGTCCAAGGACGTGCTCAAGCGCAGCGGCAAGAAGGCGTTGTTTGACCTGGGCAATGCCGAAATCATCCTGCCGGCGGCGGCCGACGCCGCTGCGCCGCTGCGCCATGGCGCACGCTACCTGTCCGAGCTGAACCAGGGCCGCTTTGTTGGTCTCAAGGCGCAGAAAGAACAGCTGGCGATGGCCCGTGCGCCCGAAGACCTGTCGAAGAAATTCCGTTACAACCAGCGCCGTGAGCTGCGGTTACTGGAAGAAGCCGGTGGCGTGGTGCGGCCGATCAGCGACTTCGATGCCGCTACCATCGCCGCCATGTATTGCGACCTTTTCCAGCGTCGCTGGGGGTTCGCAGCCACCGGCGCCGAGCGCATGGGCGACGTGATCGCGCGGCTGCGGGACCTGCTGATCGGCTCGGTCCTGCTGCTCGAAAACAAGCCTATCGCCATCCAGCTGGTGTACCGCGTCGAGGCGCCTGAGTGGATCAGCGTCGAATACGTCAATGGCGGCGTCGACCCCGAGACCAAGGCGTTCAGCCCCGGCAGCGTGTTGAGTTTCCTCAACACCCAGGCCGCCTGGGAAGACGCCCGCGCGCGCAACAAGCCATTGCGGTTCTCGTTCGGCCGTGCCGACCGCGAGTACAAGGACCGCTGGTGCCACCCCGTGCCGGTGTACCAGGCGTGAGCCGCAAGCAGCAGTTGCTAAAGCGCCACCGGCGCAACAAGCGCCTCGCGCTCCTGGTGGCCCTGGCGGCGTTGATTGCGCTGGGTTTGGTCACCTGGTGGCTGCCGTTGTTGCTGCTGCCGCTGCTGTGGGTGGCCCACGAGGCATGGCTGGCCGATCATCTGTTCTACACCCCGGCCGACGACTACACCTACGCCTTCGATGAGGCCGATGAAGTGGCGGGCGTGAGCTTGAAGGACGGCCGCTTGCAGCTACCTGCATTGCCCGTCGCAGAAGGCGCCACGTGGGTGCTGCAGGTTGAGCTGCGTTGCGCCCTGCTGGGCAGGTTTCTTGACCCCGGCGTGTCCATCGAAGGCGCAGGTGGCGAAGACCTGCAGGTGTTCGAGCGCGGTGTTCGCGGCAAGCGCTACCTCAACCTGACTGGGCTCGACACGGCGCTGCGTCAGGGCCAGATCACCTTGCGCGGGCGCTTCTGCCGGCTGGTGGGCCAGCCGCGCCTGTGGATGTTCCAGCAGCCAGACCTGCGTCGTAAGCGGGTGATGGTCATCGCGCCCCATGCCGATGATGCCGAACTTGCCGCCTACGGCCTGTACAGCCAGGCAGACGAAGCCTGGATCGTGACCCTGACCGCTGGCGAAATCGAGGCCGAGCACTACCAGGCCATGGGCCTGTCATCTGTCGAGGCTGCGCGCCTCAAAGGGCGCTTGCGGGCCTGGGACAGTATCGCGGTGCCTCGCTGGGCAGGCGTTGCGCAAGAGCGCTGCGTGCAGTTGGGCTATTTCTGCCTGCAATTGCCGGCCATGCGGCAGGCACCGACGACCCCCTTCGGCTCGCGTGAAGCGGACATGGCCGACACGCGCCCCTTCCGTACCCTCAACGCGTTGCCTCTGCCCGGCGACGACGGCGTCCCGACTTGGCACAACCTGCTGGCCGATGTGCGCGCGTTGATACAACAGGCGCGTCCGGAAGTGATCGTGATGCCGCACCCGGTGCTCGATCCGCATCCTGACCACGTGGCTGCCCAGCAAGCCCTGCAGGAAGCGTTGCAGGGCCTGCCGTGGCAACCCGAGATCCTGCTGGGCTATGCCAATCACCTGCACGACAACGACCGCTGGCCCATGGGCGACAGCGGTGCAGGCGTGGCCTTGCCGCCGGTCACCCACGCGTTGTCGGTCGGGCAGCCGTGCACCTTGGTGCTGGACCGTCCTCTGCAACTGGACAAGGCCATGGCTCTGGGCATGATGCACGACCTTCAGCCCCGCCCGCCCTTCAAGCGCCGAGTGCGACGGGTGATCCAGCGCTGGCTGGCAGGCCGGCGCAGTTCGCCTTACGGCGAGAACGAATTTTTCCGCAAGGCCGTGCGTCGCCACGAGCTGTTCTGGGTTCTGACGGACCGCCACCAGGGTGTACATCGGGAAAACGTATGAAGCGTTTCAAAGTCCTGCAACTGCAACCGGACTACAACATCAAGCAGCACGATTTCGCCGACCTGGCCGAGCAGATCTTCAAGGCGCTGCCAGCGGATCGGTTCGAAACGACCATGGCCTTTCTCAAGGGCCGGCCTGCGCCTGGCCAACCGGTCAGCCGCGCCGACCATTCGGTGTACTTCGACTTCAGCGACAGTGCGCTCAAGGGCATGCGTCTCAAGGCCTTGTGGCAGCTCTACCGGTATTGCCGGCGCGAACGCTTCGACGTGGTGATCTGCAACCGCTTCAAGCCTGTGAACATGCTGTTGCAGCTCAACCGCTGGTTGAAGATCCCGTTGTGCATCGGCATTTCCCATGGCTTCGGCGAGTACGACCGCGCCTACCGCCGTCGTCAGACCCAGCGCCTGATCGACGGGCATTGGCAGTTCGTAGGCGTGTCGCCGGCAGTCAAGCAGTACCTGCTGGATTGCACCTGCGGTTTCACCGATGCCAACACCCACGCCATCACCAACGCCATCGACACGGATCAGGCCCAGGCGTTGCAGCTGGACAAGGCCGAGGCCCGTACGCAACTTGGCCTGGCCCAGAACGTTCGCATGGTCGGGGCGCTGGGCCGCCTGGTGCCGGTCAAAGGCCATACCTACCTGATCCAGGCGTTTGCCGCCCTGAAGGACAAGTACCCCACCGCGCAGCTGGCGATCATCGGTGCTGGTCGTGAGCAGGCGCGCCTGCAGGCTGAGATCGATCGCCTGGGGCTGACGGGCAGGGCGCACCTGCTGGGCTTTCGTGACAACGCCCTGCGCTACGTCCGTGCCTTCGACATCTGGGCCATGCCATCGCTAGCCGAAGGCCTTGGCCTTGCCCTGCTCGAAGGCATGAGCGGGCGCTTGCCGGTCATCGCCAGCGACGTGCCGGCCATGTTGCCGCTGATTACCGGCGCGGGCGGCGAGGTGGTCAAGCCCGCGGACGTTGACAGCCTGACCACGGCCCTGGACCGCTACCTGGCGCTGGATGACGCGGCGTTGCATGCCAAGGGCGAGCAGGCCTACCACTACCTCAATCAACACCACGACATCGACGTGTTCCGTGAGCAATACCTGGCGCTGATCGAGTCGGGCTTGGCTGCCAAGGAGCCGAAATGAGTGCGGACCCAACCCTGGTCACGGTGATCATTGCATCGTACAACCATGGCCCTTACATCGAGCAGAGCATTCTCAGCGTATTGAACCAGACCTACCCGCACATCGAGCTGCTGGTGGTGGACGACGGCTCGACCGATGACAGCGTCGAACGTATCGAGCGCCTGCAGGCGCAACATGGCTTCGATTTTCGCGTGCAGCGCAACAAAGGCCTGACCCACACGCTCAACGAGGCCATTGCGCGGGCCAGGGGCACGCTGATCGCGCCGTTCGGGTCCGACGACATCATGATGCCGGATCGCATCGCGATCCAGGTCCAGTACATGGCCGACAAGCCCGAAGTGGGTATCTGCGCTGGCAACATCGAGCTCATCGATTCCCAGGGTGAGCTGTTCCCCGAAGCGCGGCAGCGCCGCGAGGTTCCGTTCAGGCGCCTGGACTTCGAGGACATGTTCCTGGAACGCAAACCCTACCCACCTGCGCCCACGCTGCTGATCCGCCGCGAGGCGCTGGAGAAGGTGGGCGGTTTCGACCCGGATATCCGCCTGGAAGACCTGCTGATCGAACTGAAGGTGACCCATGCCGGGTACTTCATCGATGGCCTGAGCGTGGTCATGGCGCGCTACCGCAAACATGCCAGCAACTCGTACAAGAACCACCGATTCATGATCGACAACATCCTGCGTACCTATGCCAAGTTCAAGGATCACCCGGCCTACGAGCAGGTCAAGTTCAAGGCGCTGAACTCGATGTTCCTCAAGGTGGCCAACCGTGACCGCAAGCTGGCCCGCGAACTGCTGGCGCAGATTCCACTGCGCGCCTATACGCGCAAGACCTGGCGCGGGCTGGGGCGGTTGTTCTTCTCGCCCTTGGAAAAGGGCTGAAGGGCCATGGGCTGGCTATCGCGCTACCGGGAAAAACGGGCCAAGCGGGCGATTCGCAAGCTGCCGGCCATCGAGCGCGGGCAGGCGCGATTTGCCGCGCGTTACCCCCAGTACGCTTTCGGCGTGGGCAGCTATGGCGTGCCCGAGGTGCATGACTGGCAAGAGGGCACGACGCTGCGCATCGGCGCCTATTGCTCGATTGCCGAAGGCGTGCAGATTTTCCTTGGCGGGCATCATCGGGCCGACTGGGTCACCACTTACCCATTCCCGGCCATGCTGCCCGAGGCATCGGTCATAGAGGGCTATGCCTTCAGCCGCGGGGATGTGACCATCGGCAACGACGTGTGGCTGTGCTCCAACTGCACGATCCTGTCGGGGGTGAACATTGGCAGTGGCGCCATCGTGGCCGCTGGGGCCGTGGTGACGCGGGATGTACCCGCTTACGCGGTGGTCGGCGGCAACCCGGCCAGCGTCGTGCGCTGGCGATTCCCGGAAGCGGTACGCGTGCAACTGCTGGCCAGCGCCTGGTGGGACTGGCCACCTGCCGAGATTGCCCACGTGGTGGGCACGCTGTGCAGCGATGATATCCAGGCGTTTCTCGCCTATGCCGAGCAGCGCGCCTCAGGCCTGGCGGGTCGAACCTGACTTCAGGTTGTCAGGCTTGGTCTGCCGGCGCTGGGCCAGGCGCTTGCCCAGGGCGATCCCCGGCTTTTCCAGTATGAGGAACGTGGCGCTGCTCAAGACCACCAGGACGGTGCAGGCGATGGCGATCACGGCCATGAATGCCCCGTGGTCGTCGTAGGTGAACCCGTAAGAGGGGTAGAGGCGATAGGCGAGCCACCACAGCACCAGCCCATGGAGCAGGTAGAGGCTGTAACTGATTTCACCCAGCCAGCGGGCACTGCGCAGGGCCAGGGCGCCCAGCAGGTCGTTGCCCGAGACGATGATGCAGAACACGAGGCTCAGCAGCAGCAGCGGGAATACCGCGAAGGTCTTGTGCAGCACTGTCATCACCAGCACCAGCAAGCCGATGGCCATCCAGGTGCCGTACCTGCCCTTGGCCCATTGCACCAGCCTCGGGCTGCGTACCCAGTACACCGCCGCAATGCCGCCTGCAAAGCTCATCAGGTATTTCTTCTTCAGCGCATGTTCCCAGCCCACGAGCTTTGCCAGCAGGTACAGGGCGACCACGCAGGCAATGGCCCTCAAGAGCGTACCGCGGTAGACGAACATCAGGCCCAGCAACGGCAAGGCCAGGTAGAAGTAGATTTCGTAGTTCAGGGTCCAGGTCACGTTCGAGATCAGGTTGCCGGTGCCGGCCAACTGGTTGATGTCGGGACGGTGGAACAGCAGCCAGGCTGAAAGCTGTTGTGCCAGCGCGGTCGGCGTATCCAGCAGCTCCCAGCCTTGCAGATAGAACACCGTCACAAGCACCGCAGCCAGCAGGCCGAAATACAGGGGGTACAGGCGCATGACCCGGGAAATGGCAAAGGCCCGCCAATCGAAGGCGCGGCCCTGGCGAACCAGCCTGCTCCAGAACAGAAACCCGGTGATCATGAAGAACAGGGCGACGCTCGCTTGCCCGATCTGGGCAAAGAAGCGCTCCGGTGGCATGTTGATCTGGCCAGTGTGCTGGTAATGCCAGGCAATGGCGGCATGGTGGATGAAGACCCCCAGTGCCAGATAGCCCCTCAAGCCATCGAGGGTGGCCCAGCGCCCCGCCACCGGCTCCAGATGGCGCGCCACCCAAGGGCTGCGCAGCAGCAGCCCTGCCAGCAATAGGGCCAGGCCGAACACCAGGAAACTGAGCAGCGGCGCGAGGTAGCCCATGTCAGCGATCCGCTCCAGGGGCCAGTTCGAGCTTCTGGCGCAGGGCGTGGCTCATGGTCTGGCTGGCCGCTGCACTGTAGCCCTCCAGCAGGGCCTGGACGTTTTCCTCGAACAGCCACTGCTTGTCTTCGGCGTAGCGCTGCATGTGGCGCAGGTTGCGCTGGCGCAGGTCTGCCGACAGTGGCGAAGGCAGCAGGCGCATGTCGGCAAGGTCGATCAGGCCAAATTCGCCGTTGTCCATCAGCAGTACGTTGCCCAGGTGCAAGGACCGGAAGTAGACGCCTTGCTGGTGCAACTGACCCATGAAGCGCCCCAGCCGCTGCACCAGGGCCTTGCGTGCTGCCAGCGAGGGACAGGCCTGCAGCGCCTGGCGCACGGTCTGGCCTGCCAGGGGGATGTAGCGCACCCCCTGGGTGCCATCGGCGTAGTTCAGCAGTTCCACGACGGGGGGCGTGGGAATGCCTTCGAGTGCCAGTTGCTGGCTGTTTCTGGCAAAGCGGCGCGCGTAGGGGTAGAAGGCGCCGGCGGTGTACCAGGCGCGCGGGCGGAACAACTTCAGGAAGCTGCCATCTTGCAGGAGCAGGACCTTGGGCCCAAGCCCGTCCTCTTCGATGATGCGGGCACCCTCATGCAGCTGCCTGGCCTGCGCCTCGCTCAAGCGAGCGCGGTTGGCCGCCACCAGCCTGCCGCCCCGGCGGGCGATGTTCAGCCCGGCGACCAGTGCCAGCGGAATCCACAGCAGGAACCAGTGCTCCTTGGGCCGCGACAGGATACCGCCGCCCTCGGTCAGGCCCGCACCAATGCCGAACACCAGCAGTGCCGAGGCCATCTGCAGGGCAGGGTGGGTGCGGTACTTCCAGCCGCTGTAAAGCGCGTAGATGATCATGCCCAGCCACGGCAGCAAGCCCAGGATGCCCACGTAATACAGCACGCCCATGACGAAACTGTGGGGCTCGCTCAGCAGGTAACCCACGCCGACATCGATGGACAAGGGCGCGTCGTAGCCGTGGCCAATCAGCGGGTGCTGGAGGAACAGGTCCCAGGTAATGCGCCAGATATCGAAACGGTACGAGTCGCCGCGCGCCATGATCAACTGCGGGTCCACCACCAGTACTGCGGCGATGAACAGCGGAGCGGCCAGGAACAGGGGGATCGAACGACGGTCCAGGCACAGCAGGGCGATCCAGTTCACCGCCAGGGTCATGGCCACCAGGGGCGTGCGGGAACCGGTGGCCACCACCGCGGCGAACATGACCGCAAAGGCCGCCATGCACAGCGACACAGTCAGCGCCCGCTTGCCGTTGACCGCCATCCACAGCCAGTAGGTCCCGAAGAAACCGTACAAGTGCGAGCTGAGCAGCGGGTTATCCAGAGCGCCTGCGCCGATCAGCCGGCTGCCTGGCGTGTAGGTGAGCATGAACGTGGTCAGGTCCCGCAGCGTGGCCAGCAGCGCCAGTAGCGCAGCCCCCAGGAAAAGGCCCTTGAGCGCCTCGGGCCGGTAACGCAGCATCAGCCCGGTGCCCAGGAACAGCATCAGGGTGTGCAGGGGCCGCTTGATCAGGTTGTCCGCCTGCGCCGCCGAGGGTGACCAGCTCAGGCTGAGGATGGCGTAGCCGGCGAAGGCCACGAACAGCCACAGCAACGGTTCACGAAACAGGGTTTTCAGTTCACGAGGCCGGACACATAGCGCCAGCAGGGTCGGGATGCTGAAAAGGCCGTAGTACAGCTTGTGGTGCAGGCTGCGTTCGGGCAGGAAGAACAGGGCACCGAGCAGCGCCAGCATGCCGGCCGGCAGCAGCCACAGGCACACGAAATCGAAAAAGCGGTTGCCGGCGTTGTGTAGGCTGCTTGGGAACATGGAGAAAGAGGGCCCAGGTCGAAAGAACGGGCAATGTTACCCCAGCTTTGCGCGCATTGCTGCTGGTAAGCGGCGGGGGCCGAGTGGTCCGACGTCGCTGCCAACGTGTGGTAAAGTCAGCACCCCATTTTCAGCATGTTCCGTGATATGACAGACGCCAACGGCTCCCAGAGCCCATCGAGCATGAAGATCTATTTCCGTCTACTTGGCTATGTCCGACCCTACATCGGCGTGTTCCTGCTGAGTATCCTGGGCTTTCTGATCTTTGCTTCGACCCAGCCAATGCTGGGTTACATCCTCAAGTATTTCGTCGACGGCCTGTCCAACCCGGATGCCTCGCTGTTTCCCAACGTCCCGCACCTGCGCGACCTGAACCTGCTGCACACGGTGCCGGCGCTGATCATCATCATCGCCGCCTGGCAAGGCCTGGGTTCGTTCCTGGGCAACTACTTCCTGGCCAAGGTCTCGCTGGGCCTGGTCCATGACCTGCGGGTGCAGCTGTTCAACAACCTGCTGAGCCTGCCCAACCGCTACTTCGACCAGAACAACTCCGGGCACCTGATTTCGCGCATCACCTTCAACGTGACCATGGTCACTGGGGCGGCTACCGACGCCATCAAGGTGGTCATTCGCGAAGGCATGACGGTGGTGTTCCTGTTCGGCTCGCTGCTGTTGATGAACTGGCGCCTGACGCTGGTGATGCTGGCCATCCTGCCGCTGATCGCCTTCATGGTGGGCCGTGCCAGCAAGAAATTCCGCAAACAGAGCAAGAAGATCCAGGTTGCCATGGGCGACGTCACCCACGTGGCGTCCGAGACCATTCAGGGCTACCGCGTGGTGCGCAGCTTCGGCGGCGAGGCCTACGAGCGCCAGCGCTTCCTCAAGGCCAGCCAGAGCAACACCGACAAGCAGCTGCGCATGACCCGTACCAGCGCCATCTACACGCCCCTGCTGCAACTGGTGATCTACGTTGCCATGGCCGTGCTGATGTTCCTGGTGCTGTACCTTCGTGGCGATGCCTCGGCAGGCGACATGGTGGCCTACATCACCCTGGCCGGCCTGCTGCCCAAGCCGATTCGCCAGCTTTCGGAAGTGAGCTCGACCATCCAGAAGGGCGTGGCCGGTGCCGAGAGCATCTTCGAGCAGCTCGACGAGCAGCGAGAAGTGGACACCGGTACCGTCGAGCGCGATGCGGTCAGCGGGCGCCTGGAAGTGCGCAACCTCAGCTTCACCTACCCCGGTACCGATCGCCAGGTGCTGAGCGACATCAACTTCACCGTCGAGCCTGGGCAGATGGTCGCGCTGGTGGGCCGCTCCGGCAGCGGCAAGTCCACCCTGGCCGGCCTGATTCCACGCTTCTACCACCACAGCAGCGGCGAGATACTGCTCGATGGCGTGGAAATCGAAGACTTCAAGTTGCTCAACCTGCGTCGACACATCGCCCAGGTCAACCAGCATGTGACCTTGTTCAGCGACACCATCGCCAACAACATTGCCTACGGTGACCTGGCCGGGGCGCCGCGTGCCGACATCGAAGCGGCGGCTGAGGCAGCCTTCGCCAAGGATTTCGTCGATCAGCTGCCCAAAGGTTTCGATACCCAGATCGGCGAAAACGGGGTGTTGCTCTCCGGTGGCCAGCGCCAACGCCTGGCCATCGCCCGCGCGCTGTTGAAGAACTCGCCACTGCTGATCCTGGACGAAGCGACCTCGGCCCTGGATACCGAGTCCGAGCGGCACATCCAGGCTGCGCTGGACCGCGTGATGCAGGGGCGCACCACGCTGGTGATCGCGCATCGCCTGTCGACCATCGAGAAGGCCGACCAGATCCTGGTCATGGATCAGGGCCGTCTGGTGGAGCGGGGCACCCATGCCGAGCTGCTGGCCGCCAACGGTTACTATGCGCGCCTGCATGCCATGGGCCTGGATGAGCCGGCCAAGGCCGACATCACCTGATCCTACCTGCCAAGGGGCCTCGGTGCCCCTTCTGTTTCGGGGTACTCCTCAGCGCGAACTGGCCCTAAAGCCGCCAGCCGCGCTGTGCTAATATCCCGTCCCTGTTCACTATTGTCATATGGGTTGCCCATGAAGTTGTCCATGCCGCGTTTCGATCAAGCCCCGGTACTGGTGGTCGGCGATGTCATGCTCGACCGCTACTGGCATGGCGGTACGTCGCGTATTTCGCCGGAAGCGCCAGTGCCGGTGGTCAAGGTCGATCAGATCGAGGATCGCCCAGGCGGTGCGGCCAACGTGGCCTTGAACATCGCCGCACTGGGCGCGCCGGCGTCCCTGGTGGGCGTCACCGGGCAGGACGAAGCTGCCGACAGCCTTTCCAACAGCCTGCAGGCGGCAGGCGTGCGTTCGGTCTTCCAGCGCATTGCGCATCAGCCGACCATCGTCAAGCTGCGGGTCATGAGCCGGCACCAGCAGCTGCTGCGCATCGATTTCGAAGAATCCTTCGCCACCGACCCGGTGTCGCTCAGCGCAGAAGTCGACGGTTTGCTCGAAGGCGTCAAGGTCCTGGTGCTGTCGGACTACGGCAAGGGCGCGCTGAAAAACCACCAGGCGCTGATCCAGGCCGCACGGGCCAAGGGCATCCCGGTGCTGGCCGACCCCAAGGGCAAGGATTTCTCCGTCTATCGCGGGGCCAGCCTGATTACCCCCAACCTCAGCGAGTTCGAGAACATCGTTGGGCGTTGTACCGACGAGGCGGAGCTGGTTGCCAAAGGTTTGCAGCTGCTCCAGGAGCTGGACATGGGCGCCTTGCTGGTGACCCGTGGCGAGCACGGCATGACCTTGCTGCGCAATGGTCATCCGCCCCTGCACCTGCCAGCCCGTGCACGTGAAGTGTTCGATGTGACCGGCGCAGGCGATACGGTGATCTCCACCCTTGCCGCCGCCATTGCCGCCGGTGAAGAGCTGCCCCAGGCAGTGGCCCTGGCCAACCTGGCGGCGGGTATTGTCGTCGGCAAGCTTGGTACTGCGGCGATCAGCGCGCCGGAACTGCGCCGCGCCATCCAGCGCGAAGAAGGGTCCGAGCGCGGGGTGCTGGGCCTTGAGCAATTGCTGGTAGCGATCGACGATGCCAGGGCACACAACGAGCGTATCGTGTTCACCAATGGCTGCTTCGACATTCTGCATGCGGGCCACGTGACCTACCTGGAGCAGGCGCGCGCTCAAGGCGATCGCCTGATCGTGGCGGTCAACGACGATGCATCGGTCAGCCGGCTGAAGGGCCCGGGCCGGCCGATCAACAGCGTCGATCGCCGCATGGCCGTGTTGGCAGGCCTGGGCGCGGTGGACTGGGTGATCAGTTTCTCCGAAGGCACCCCAGAAAACCTGCTGAGCCAGGTCAAGCCGGATGTGCTGGTCAAAGGCGGCGACTACGGCATCGATCAAGTGGTTGGCGCCGACATCGTCAACGCCTATGGCGGCACCGTGAAAGTGCTGGGGTTGGTCGAAAACAGCTCCACCACTGCCATCGTCGAGAAGATCCGCAAGCACTGACAGGGCAGGGCTGCGTGGCAGCCCTTGTTGCGGCGGCGCCAGCGGCGGCGCGCTGCATGCCCGCTTCGCTCAGGGCTTGTGCAGCGAGGTACGCGCCCGCTTGAGCAGCGCTCGGGCCTTGGCACCGAACCGTTGCAGGTGGGAGGCTCGGGCAGGCTTGGGTTCAACCAGGCCTTGTTGACGCACCCAATCCTTCCAGCGTATCCGTTCCTCGTTGACCACCCAGCCCTCCTGCCGGGCGAAGCTTTCGGCCAGGTACAACCCCCGTGTGCTGGCCGGCACCAGTTCGTCTTTCTTCAGGGTATACAGCTCGGCCAGGGGTTGGCCGTCCTGTAGCGGCATCAGGTACAGGTCCGGGCGCTTGCGGTTCAGCCGCGCCACCAACTGGTCGCCCTCAAGACGTTCATCCACATGGAACAGGCTGAGCTTCTTGGCCTCCCTGGGCACTTGCAGGCGCATGTCGTAGATCAGTTGCAGCGAAGCGGTCGGCAGGTGCACGTAGGCACGGGGCCGCTCCAGCAGGACCAGGTTGCCGCAGTGGACCGGGCGGGCGGCACCGGACTGCGGGGTCAGTTGAAAATGCGGCGTTTCTCGGTAGTGCAAGGCTGCCGCATAGGGCACAGGTAGCCAGGTGTCGTTGAAGCGGCCGCCCAGCCAGCCCTCTGTGGTTTCCAGCAGGCATTCCTCGGCTACTTCCTGCACGGCGGTGTGCAATGGCAGGTTCAGTTCCTGAGCGGGCACGTAACCTGAGATCAGCTTTAGCACCACGTCGCCGCGGTCTTGGCGCCGTTGACGCACCAGCACCCAGTAGTCGCGGTTCTGCCAGCTCAGCGTCAGGCGCACCGACACACCCAAGTTGGCAAGCTCGACCACGAACCGCTGGGGATCTGCCACCGCCACCGGTTTGCGACGTTGTTGGGTCTGGGCGAAATTGAGGGGCATGCCAGTGCCCTGGTAGAGAAGGCTTTCGGCCGTGGCCTCGACATGCAGCGGCAGCGTCTTGAAGTTGCTCGGGTTCTTGCGTATCAGCGTTCGCGCCACGTTGCTCCTCCTTGCGACGGCTCGCCCGGCGCGTGGCCAGGCAGACTCAATGCTGGCCCAGGATTCGGGCGACGGTGGCCACGTTATGGGCCAGGTGCAACGGGTTGATGGTGCCCACGATAGCACTGCTGACGCCAGGGTGGGCGAAGAGCAGCTCGAAGCTGGCACGGACCGGGTCGACGCCGGGTGCCAGGCAGGCATGGCCGCTGGCCAGGGCCTTTTTGACCAGGATGGCCTTGCCGTGCTGCGCAGCGTAGTCGAGTACCGGGCGCTCTGCCTGTTCGTTCAGGTTGAAGGTGACCATGGCGCAGTCGCCTTGCTCCAAGGCCTTCAAGCCTCCGGCTACAGTCTTGCCTGAAAACCCGAAGCCCAGGATCTTGCCTTCACGCTTGAGCGTGGCCAAGGTCTCATACACCGCCTGCTGCTCGAGGATGGCCAGGTCATTACCGTCGGAGTGCACCAGCACCAGGTCGATGCGGTCGGTTTCCAGCCGGCGCAGGCTGCGCTCCACCGATCGGCGCGTGTGGGCCGCGCTGAAATCGAAACGCGATTGACCGGCGTCGTATTCCTCGCCCACCTTGCTCACCAGCACCCAGGCATCGCGCTGACCCCGCAGCAGCGGGCCAAGGCGCTCTTCACTGCGGCCATAGGCCGGAGCGGTATCTAGCAGGTTGATGCCCAGGTCGCGGGCCTGGCCAAGCAGCAGCCTGGCTTCATCGTCGCCGGGGATGGTGAAGCCTGAAGGGTATTTCACGCCCTGGTCCCGGCCAAGCTTGACCGTGCCCAGCCCCAGGGGCGAAACCTGCAAGCCCGTGCTGCCCAGGGGGCGGTGCAAACCGTGGAGAGTTGGCAAGCTCATGGCAGGAGGGTCTCCCATGCAGGCTGGCCCAGCGGCGGGCGCGGCAAGTCGGTCAGGTCGGCCTGGGCCTGAGGTTGCACGGCGTCGCGTTGCAACTGGCGGATAACCCGGTCGCTGAAGTCAGGTGCCAGGGCCAGCTTGGTAGGCCAGCCCACCAGCAGCCGTTGCTGTTCGGCAAGAAACGCATTGTCCGGGCGCACCAGGCCGGACTGGGCAGGCTCGGCACGGTCCACTCGCAACGTGGCCCAGTGCAACTGGCTTTGATCCACCCAGGGCAGCAGGCTGGCCACTTCTTTCTGCGCGGCGGCGATCTGCGCGGCCGGCTCGCGGGCCACGCCATCGGCTTCGGCCAGTTCGCCGCCCAGGTACCACACCCACTGTCCGTCGGCGGCCGGGTGGGTGGTGACCGTCATCCGCGGCTTGGGGCCTGCGCCCAGGCAATGGGCATAAAGTGGCTTGAGGTTGGCTCCCTTGACCATCACCATGTGCAGGGGGCGGGTTTGCATGGCGGGCTGCTCGAGCCCCAGTGCCTGCAACAGGTCCGCGATGCCGGCGCCCGCGCTGAGCACGATGCGCTGGGCGCGGATGTCACGCCCGTCCACACGCAGGCCCACCAGCTCGCCCTCGTCGCGCAGCGGCTCGATGCGTTCGCCCGCCAGGAGGCTGTCACCGGCCAGTTCGGCCAGGTTGGTCAGCAGGCTGGGCACGTCGATCACCAGTTCGGCCAACCGATAGACCTTGCCCTTGAAGGCACGGTCCTGCAACGCCGCAGGCAATTGGTCGCCTTTGACCTGATCCACCCGGCCGCGCACCGCCTTGCTGGCGAAGAAGCTGGTGAGATTGCCGGCCAGGGTGCCTGGAGACCACAGGTAGTGCGCATCGGACAGCAGGCGCGTATGGCGCAGGTCCAGTTCGCCGTTGCCTGCCAAGGCTTCGCGCCAGCGGCGCGGCATGTCGGCAATCGCCTCCGAGGCGCCGGTCAGCGCCCCATGCAGCGCGTACTTGGTGCCGCCATGGATGATGCCCTGGGACTTGAGCGTCTGTGCGCCGCCTACCGTGGCGCGCTCCACCAGCACTGTCGAATAACCCAGGCGGCGCAAGCGGGCATTGAGCCAGAGGCCTGCGACCCCGGCGCCGACGATCAGCACGTCAGTGGAAATGGCAGATGGCATGGCGATACCTCGAAAACTGGGACAGCTGGCAAGTATACAGGCTCAGGGTCGGATGCACGGGCTGGCGTGCGCCACGCATCCTGACGCTGCTGCCACGGCCCGGCTCAGTGCCCCGTGGTCTTGGAGAACAGCTGAATCACCACCACGCCGCCGACGATCATCGCCATGCCGAGCATCGCCGGGATGTCCAGTTTCTGCCCATAGAGCACCAGTGCCGCCACGCTGATCAGCACGATACCCAGCCCCGACCAGATCGCGTAGGCGATGCCCACCGGGATGCTGCGCACCACCAGCGTCAGCATCCAGAACGCGATGGCGTAGCCCGCCACCATCAGCAGCAGAGGCAATGGGGTGCTAAGGCCTTTGACAGCCTTCATGGAGGCGGTGGCGACGACTTCGGCGCAGATGGCAATCGCGAGGTAGGTGTAGGCATTCATGGCGGTTCTCCAGTGGATGGGCGCATTCTAGGCCGTACTCGAATGCGGTAAAGTCATTACCTATCTGGTAAGGAGATAGGTGAATGGCCGAGCAATGGAGTCTGGATCAGTTGCGCACGTTCATGCGCGTGGCTGAGCTGCGTTCGTTTTCTGCCGTTGCGCGCGAACAGCACAAGGCTCAATCAGCGGTCAGCAACGCCATCGCCCTGCTCGAAACGGACCTTGGGGTCACCCTGTTCGAACGCAGCAGTGGGCGCCAGCCGAAGCTCACCGCAAACGGCGAAGCGCTGCTTGCCGATGCCCGCGAGCTGCTGCGCCAGTGCGAGCGTCTGGATGGGCGGGCCTTGGCGTTGATGCGTGGCCAGGAAGCACTGCTGCGGGTGGCGCAGGATGAGGCGATGCCGTATCAGCCTGTCATCGACAGCCTGGATGAGTTGGCAACCCGTTACCCCTTTCTGGAAGTTCAACTGGCCAGCGGCGCGCAGGGCGACGTCGCACGCAAGCTGGTGGAGCGGCGTGCCGACCTGGGGTTGTTCTTTCACCATGAGCGCGTACCGGCGTCGCTGGAACGGCGGGCCTTGGGTAGCGTGGAAATGGTCACGGTCTGCGCCGTCGGCCACCCCTTGGCGCAGGCCGGCCGGGCGGACCGACAGCAACTGGCACGCCATCGCCAGCTGCTGATCACCCCCCAGCAGAGCGGTTACCCGGGGGGTGAGGCGATCAGCCCACAGGTGTGGCGGGCCGACAGCTTCTATGCCATGGCCGAACTGCTGATGCGCGGGCTGGGCTGGGCCTGGCTGCCGCGGCATGTGGTGCAGTACCCCACCTATCAGGCGCATATGGTGGAGCTGGCCAGCGACTGGCGGCCACCGGCGCTGGTGGTGGAGCTGGCCTGGCGTCGGGACGAGCCGCTGGGGCCTGCGGCGCAGTGGCTGGCCGAGCGCTTTGCGGTGCATTTGCGTGCGATCGGGTAAACTGCGTCGCCATGAACAGAACTCTCTACACCTTGCTGTTTCACCTTGCCCTGCCACTGCTTGCACTTCGCCTGTACCTACGCGCGCGCAAGGCGCCGGCCTACGGGCGCCGTATCGGCGAGCGCTTTGCCATCAAGCTGCCGACGATGCGCAAGGGCGGCATATGGGTCCATGCGGTTTCCGTAGGCGAAAGCATCGCAGCTGCCCCCATGGTGCGCGCACTGCTAAAGGCCTACCCTGAGCTGCCGATCACACTGACGTGCATGACGCCCACCGGTTCGGAGCGCATTGGCGCCCTGTTCGCCGATGAGCCGCGGGTCCAGCATTGCTACTTGCCATACGACCTGCCGTGGGCGGCGGGGCGCTTTCTCGACCATGTGCAGCCAAGGCTGGGCGTGATCATGGAAACCGAACTCTGGCCCAATCACATCCATCAATGCGCCAGGCGCGGTATTCCCGTGGCGCTGGCCAATGCGCGCCTGTCCGAACGCTCGGCCCGTGGCTACGGGCGGTTTGCCAGGCTGACCCGGCCCATGCTGGCCGAAATGAGCCTGATTGCCGCGCAGACCGAGGTGGAGGCCCAGCGCTTTCTGGCACTCGGCGCGCGTGCTGCCTGCGTGCAGGTCACCGGCTCCATCAAGTTCGACCTGAAGATCGATGAGCAGCTGGTGCCGCGCGCCCAGGCTTTGCGCCAGCAATGGGCCGCCACTTCGCGCCCGGTGTGGATTGCCGCCAGCACACACGACGGCGAAGATGCCCTGATCCTCCAGGCACACCAGCAGTTGCTGCAGGTGCATGGGGATGCGTTGCTGATCCTGGTGCCCCGGCATCCCGAGCGCTTTGACGCGGTTCATGCCATCTGCAGTCAGCAGTTTGCCACGGTGCGTCGCTCTACCGGGCTACCGGTGCTTGCCCAGACCCAGGTGCTGCTGGGCGACACCATGGGTGAATTGCTGTTCTTGTATGCCCTGGCCGACATGGCGTTCGTCGGTGGCAGCCTGGTGCCGACCGGCGGGCACAACCCGTTGGAACCGGCAGCCCTGGCGCTACCGGTGCTCATGGGGCCGCACGTGTTCAACTTCCTCGAAATCAGCGCCATGCTGCGCGAGGCGGGTGCGTTGCAGCAGGTCGATGACGCTCAGGGGTTGGCCGGTGCCGTGCAACGGCTGGTCGAATTACCGCAAGATGCCCGGCGCATGGGTGAGGCGGGTAGGGCAGTGATGAGGGCCAACCAAGGGGCGCTGCAGCGCTTGCTGAAGGGGTTGGGAAGGCTGATGCCCTGAGCGCTCACTGTCGGGGCGATGGTTGCGGTTGGCGTGATCAGGGCCGCTTTGCGGCCCATCGCCGGCAAGCCGGCTCCCCCAGATGAGGCTGCCCGTCCTCAGGGCTTACGCTCGAAATTCTTCGCCGCCGCTGCCGCCAGGTCCGGTGGCAGGAAATCCTTGTCCGGGTTGTAGTCGGGTTTCAGGTAGCGCTTGAGGTCCTGCAAGTCTTGCGGGCTCAGCGTGCCGGCCGCCTGTTTCAGGCTCAGGTTGTCGAGGATGTAGGCGTACCGGCTGTTGTTGTAGTCGCGCACAGAGGTGTACAGCTGGCGCTGGGCGTCGAGCACATCGACGATGTTGCGGGTGCCCACCTGGTAGCCGATTTCGGTAGCCTCGAGCGCGCTCTGGTTGGAGATGATCGACTGCTTGCGCGCCTGTACCTGTTCGACGTCGGTGTTCACCGCACGGTGCAGGTTGCGGGTGTTCTCCACCACCTGACGGCGCAGGCTTTCGCGCTGCTGTTCGCTCTGGCTGAGGCGCTGGTAGGCTTCGCGTACCTGTGAACTGGTCAGCCCGCCGCTGTAGATGGGAATGTTCAACTGCAGGCCAACGGTGGTCTGCTCCACGTCGCCCCCATACCGAACACCCAGCGGCGATGGGTTGCTGAAGCCCAGGTTGTCGTTGTCACCTTTCTGGTATTTGGCCACGGCATCGACGGTCGGGGCGTGACCGGCCTTGCGCTGACGCAACGTTTCTTCCGCCGCAGACACCGCGTAGTTGGTCGCCAACAGGTTGAGGTTCTGCCGGCCGGCGGTTTCGACCCAGGCCTTGGCGTCGTTGGGCACGGGCACCTGCACCGGCAGGCTGTGGACTACACCCTGGATAGCGGTGTACTCCCGATTGGTCAGGGTGACCAACGCCTGGAAAGCATCCTGCACCTGACGGTCGGCGATGATGCGGTTGGCGCGGGCCGTGTCATAGCTGGCCTGGGACTGCAGCACGTCGGTCTTGTCCGAAAGCCCCACGTCGAAACGTTCGTTGGACTGGTCGAGCTGACGCTTGAGGGCCGCTTCCTCGGCCTTGCTGGCCGCCAGGTTGTCCTGCGCACGCAGCACCGCAAAGTAGCTTTGCGCAGTCTGCAGGATCAGGTTCTGCTCGGTGGCAGACAGCTCCAGCGCGGCCTGTTCGTTGACGGCCTCGGCCGCTTGCAACTGGAACCAGCGGTCAGCGCGGAAGATGGGCTGGGCCAGGGTCGCGCTCCAGGCATTGCCGCTGCGGTTGGATGTGATCGACGGCTCGTCGAGCTTGGTGCGGGTGCTTTGCATCTCGGCACCGGCCGACAGGTTGGGCAGCAAGCCGGCACGGGCCTGGGGCACGATTTCGCGGCGCGCGCCGTAGTCGGCGCGGGCGGCTGCCAGGTCGGCGTTGTTCTCTACCGCTTCCTGGTAAACGCTCACCAGATCGGTCTTCACCGTTGCCGGTACGTCCGCCGCCCAGGCCATCGTATGGGACGCACAAGACACGGCCAAGGCCAGTGAGAGTTTGCGCAGCATAGGGGCAATCCTTGTACGAAATGTAATTACTGAACTGTTGAGTTTTGCTTGATGACGCAGTGTAGTGCCACGCGCTCCGGGCAACAATCACCCTGATGCCGTTGATCATTCCCGGGATTGCTCGCTTGGCTTTGCCGGCAACTCCAGTCTAGACTGCGCATGTTCTTGTCGGGGTGCCTTGAAGCAAAGGCTGAGATCGCATAGGTGCGGATCCCGTTGAACCTGATCAGGTTAGCGCCTGCGTAGGGAACAAGATTGCTCGCCTTCCCGGGGAGCCTCTTGTGCCAGGTCCGGGAAAGCATCGGCTGTTTGCAGCCCATGACACCCCGTCTTTGGCACCGCACCCGTCTAGGAGTGCGTCCGCGTCCTTCAGGTTCACCCCGACATTCCACTGCTAGGAAGCCGTCTGGAGAGCCTGTGATGACCCAACAAGAAAAAGCGATGAACCTCAGCGAATCGGCGCAAGTCGATCAGCAGTCCGTGCAGCCGTTTCCGCGCTCGCGCAAGGTCTATGTCCAGGGCTCGCGCCCGGATATTCGCGTACCGATGCGCGCGATCAGCCTGGCCGACACGCCCACCGATTTCGGGGGCGAGCGTAATGCGCCCGTGCTGGTCTACGACACTTCCGGCCCCTACACCGACCCAGAGGTGTTGATCGACGTGCGCAAGGGCCTGGCCGACGTGCGTTCGGCCTGGATCGATGCACGCGGTGACACCGAGCGCCTGAACGGCCTGAGCTCCCACTTCGGCCAGCAGCGCCTGAACGACGCCGAGCTGGCCAAGCTGCGCTTCGCCCATGTCCGCAACCCGCGTCGTGCCAAGCCAGGCGCCAATGTGTCGCAGATGCACTACGCCCGCCAGGGCATCATCACCGCCGAGATGGAATACGTGGCCATCCGCGAGAACATGAAGCTGCAGGAGGCCCGGGCGGCAGGCCTGCTCGATACGCAGCATGCCGGTCACAGCTTCGGCGCCAGCATTCCCAAGGAAATCACCCCCGAGTTCGTGCGCGAGGAAGTGGCCCGTGGCCGCGCCATCATTCCGGCCAACATCAACCACACCGAGCTGGAGCCGATGATCATCGGCCGCAACTTCCTGGTGAAGATCAACGGCAACATCGGCAACAGTGCGCTGGGTTCGTCCATCGAAGAAGAGGTGGCCAAGCTCACTTGGGGCATTCGCTGGGGTTCGGACACCGTCATGGACTTGTCCACCGGCAAGCACATCCATGAAACCCGCGAATGGATCATTCGCAACTCCCCCGTGCCCATCGGCACCGTGCCCATCTACCAGGCATTGGAAAAGGTCGGTGGCGTGGCCGAGGACCTGACCTGGGAGCTGTTTCGCGACACGCTGATCGAACAAGCCGAGCAGGGCGTGGATTATTTCACCATCCATGCCGGGGTGCTGCTGCGCTATGTACCGCTGACCGCCAAGCGCGTCACCGGCATCGTCAGCCGGGGTGGTTCGATCATGGCCAAGTGGTGTCTGGCGCATCACCAGGAGAACTTCCTGTACACCCACTTCGATGAAATCTGCGAAATCATGAAGGCCTACGACGTCAGCTTCTCGCTGGGCGATGGCCTGCGCCCGGGCTCGATCGCCGATGCCAACGATGCGGCGCAGTTTGGCGAGCTGGAAACCCTGGGCGAGCTGACCAAGATTGCCTGGAAGCACGATGTGCAGTGCATGATCGAAGGCCCCGGCCATGTGCCGATGCAGTTGATCAAGGAGAACATGGACAAGCAGCTCGAATGCTGTGACGAAGCGCCGTTCTACACCTTGGGCCCGCTGACCACCGACATCGCCCCTGGCTACGACCACATCACTTCCGGCATCGGAGCGGCCATGATCGGCTGGTTCGGCTGCGCCATGCTCTGCTATGTCACGCCCAAGGAACACCTGGGGCTGCCCGACAAGGACGACGTCAAGACCGGCATCATCACCTACAAGATTGCGGCCCATGCAGCCGACCTGGCCAAAGGTCACCCAGGGGCCCAGATTCGCGACAACGCGCTGTCGAAGGCGCGCTTCGAGTTTCGCTGGGAAGACCAGTTCAACCTGGGGCTGGACCCCGACACGGCGCGTGCCTTCCATGATGAGACCCTGCCCAAGGAGTCGGCCAAGGTGGCGCATTTCTGCTCCATGTGCGGGCCGAAGTTCTGCTCCATGAAGATCACCCAGGAGGTGCGTGAATACGCTGCCCGGATCGAAACCGTGGACGTCTCGGTGGAGCAGGGCATGCGCGAGCAGGCCGAGCGCTTCCGCCAAGCCGGCAGCCAGCTGTACCACAAGGTCTGAGGCCCAGCCTTTGGGCCAAGGTGGGCGCCACTCAGGCCGCGAAGCAGGGACCTGGTTAGCGGCCTGCCTTGCGCCCACCCCAACAATCACATTGCCGAGTGCGAGCAAGCATGACCACGTCCAGTCAATTTTCCCCTGATCATCCCATTCCCAACGGCCAGCGCGTATTCGGTGGTCGCGACCTGTTTTCACTGTGGTTTTCCCTAGGCATCGGCCTGATGGTGCTGCAAGTCGGTGCCATGCTGGCGCCGGGCCTTGGCCTGTCCGGGGCCATCCTGGCCATCGTCCTGGGCACCGGGGTCGGTGTGCTGTTGCTGGGTGCTGCCGGTGTGATCGGCAGCGACACCGGTTTGTCCGCCATGGGTACGCTCAAGCTCAGCCTGGGGGCGCAGGGTGCGCGCTTGCCAGCGCTGCTCAACGTATTGCAGCTGATAGGCTGGGGCGCCTTCGAGATCATCGTGATGCGCGATGCCGCCAGCCTGTTGGGTGCGCGAGCCTTCGGTGAGGGCAGCATCTGGAACAGCCCGGTGCTATGGACGCTGTGTTTTGGCGCGCTGGCCACCGTGCTGGCGGTCAGTGGACCGTTGGCTTTCGTGCGCAAGATCCTGCGGGCCTGGGGCATCTGGCTGCTGCTGGGCGCCTGTGTCTGGCTGACCTGGAACCTGTTCGCCAAGGCCGACCTGGCGATGTTGTGGCAGCGCGGCGGGGATGGGTCGATGTCGCTGGCCGTGGGCTTTGACATCGTCATCGCCATGCCCCTGTCCTGGCTGCCGCTGATTGCCGACTATTCGCGTTTTGCCCGCGACGGCAGGCAGGTGTTCGGCAGCACGGTGGTGGGGTATTTCATCGGCAACACCTGGTTGATGAGCCTGGGGGTGGCCTATACCCTGGCCTTCGCGGCGCAAGGCGAAGTCAATGCCCTGCTGCTGGCGCTCGCTGGGGCGGGCATGGGTATTCCGTTGCTACTGATTCTGCTCGACGAATCGGAAAAAGCCTTCGCCGACATTCATTCGGCGGCGGTCTCCGCCGGCGTGCTGGCACGCGTGAAGGTTGAACACCTGGCCCTGGCCATCGGCGTGCTGTGCACCCTGATCGCCCTGTTGGCACCGCTTGCCCAGTACGAAAACTTCCTGCTACTGATCGGCTCGGTGTTCGCCCCACTGTTCGGTGTGGTGCTGACGGACCATTACTGGGTTCGCCGTCGCAGCATTCCAGCCCATGTGGGGGCGCTGCACTGGCCGGCATTGCTGGCATGGGCGGCAGGCGTGGCGGCGTATCACATCATCGCCGCCCAGGCGCCGGACCTGGGCGCGACCCTGCCGGCGTTGGTGCTGGCAGGTGTGTTGTATGGCGTATTGAACTTCAGCCGCGGCCGGGGAACAGTTCGGGCTTGATCACGCCATTGAGGCGTGGGTAGGGAATTTTCAGCTCCACATGGCCCATGGAATACGGCGCGATGGCGTACACCTCGTACTTCACCACCACCGCGCCGTAGGTCAGAGCGATATGCGGCGAGCGCTTGAATGGCCAGGTTTTGATGAACTCGGCATCCTTGTCCATGCCGACACTCATCAGCCAGGCCCGGTGTGATTCCTCCACCGTCTTCCAGAACGTTTCTTCCTGGCCGGGGACCAGCATGTCCTGCAGGGTCAGGACCTTGTCCAGCTTGCGTGAATAGTTGATGAACGCACGACCTGGCATGCCATGGGCGCCACCGGTATCCAGGTAGCTGGACAGCTCGATGATCACCAGCCCGTCATGCTGTTCGCGTACTTTGGCCTGCAGGTAGCTGCTGTTGCGCTTCTCGGCGTTGGACAGGTAGTGCTGTTCGTAGGCTTGCAGCGTTGTCGGTGCCGCCCCGTGCTGGTTGTCCTCGGTCAGTTGCAGCAGACGCTTTTCGACAATGCCGTCGAGCTTGGGCAACGCCGGGAAATGCACGGTGTCAATATTCACCAACGGGCAATCACGCTCGCTGCAGCCTGGCTTGACGTGTTCCCAGGCTTCGCGCTTGACCTCGAGCGGCGCTCGGTAGTTGGGGGCGAACAGGCTCTGGCATGCGCCCAGCGCCAAGGCCAGCACAGCGATGGATGTCAGTTTGACAAGTGTCATGATGATCCTTGCAAGAACAGGGAAAAGTCGGCCTTTGACCGTCGGCATGGCCTTCAGTTCGCCACTAAGCTAACAGAGACCGGGCCTGCTGTGCCATGTACGCCAACGGTTGTCGCCGGGGGGTGAAACGTGCCAGCGTGCAGAGTAGGATGGCGCGATGCAGCAGCGATGCAACGAGGATTTTCATGTCGGATACGTTGAATTCAGTGCCCCAGGCGGTCGAGATCGTCAAGCGGGACAAGTGCTTCCAGGGCTTTTATAGGCTCGACAAGCTCCACCTTCGCCATGAGCTGTTCGCCGGTGGAATGGGTCGGGAAATCAGCCGTGAGCTGTTCGTGCGCCATGACGCGGTGTGCGTTCTGCCGTACGACCCGCAGCGCGATGAAGTGGTCCTGATCGAGCAGTTTCGTGTGGGTGCCCTGGACAAGGTCGCCAACCCCTGGTTGATCGAGATGGTCGCCGGGCTGATCGACAAGGATGAGCAACCTGAAGAGGTGGCGCACCGCGAGGCCGAGGAAGAGGCCGGCCTGACCTTCAGCGCGCTGTGGCCGATGAC
The DNA here is from genome assembly GCF_002420785.1 of Pseudomonas sp. UBA5666. NCBI lineage: Bacteria > Pseudomonadati > Pseudomonadota > Gammaproteobacteria > Pseudomonadales > Pseudomonadaceae > Pseudomonas > Pseudomonas sp. UBA5666. Next base: position 218,269 of record NZ_DIIQ01000008.1, read on the forward strand.
GCGCTATTTTCCTTCGCCAGGCGGCAGTGACGAATACGTCCACCTGTTCCTGGGCCGCTGCAGCGCCGAGGGTGCCGGCGGCCTGCACGGGCTGGAGTCCGAAGGCGAGGACATCCGGGTGCGCGTGTGGTCGTTCGAGGATGCCTTGCAGGCGGTACGCGACGGGCGCATCTGTAATGCCGCGACCATCATCGGCTTGCAATGGCTTGCCCTGAACCGCGACGAAGTTCGAGGTATGTGGAAGTGAACCTGTTGCGCGAGCGCTACCGGGTCGACCTGGCCGGGTTGCAGGCCGCCTGCGAGGCCAACTATGCCCGGCTGATTCGCCTGCTCCCGGACATGCGCACCACCCAGAGTTCGCGCAGCATCGGCATGACCCAGGGCGACCAGATGCTGGGCGTGCTGGTGCTCGACGTGGTCCTGGCCTGCCCCTATACCACCACGCTGCGCATACGCCAGGAGCACAGTCTGCCCTGGCTGCCGGTCCCGGTCATGGAGGTGCAGGTGTACCACGATGCCCGCATGGCCGAAGTGGTGAGTGCTGAGCACGCCCGGCGCTTGCGTAGCATCTATCCTTACCCCAACGCCGCCATGCATCAGCCGGACGAGAAAGCCCAGCTGAACCTGTTCCTGGGTGAATGGCTTTCCCACTGCCTGGCCTGCGGCCACGAACTGGTAAGCGCTCGCTGAAAGGAGACGGCCTTGCCGCACTCGAACCCTGCCGGCACCGTTAACGTGGTGCACCTGACCGACGCCCATCTGTTCGCCAGCCCCGAGGGCAGCATGCTGGGCCTCAATACCCGCGACAGCCTGCGCCATGTGGTGCAGCAGGCGTTGCGCGAGCAGCACGACACGCACCTGCTGGTGTGCACGGGGGACCTGTCCCAGGACGCCAGCGTTGCGTCCTACGCAGCCTTTGAGCAATTGACCGCAGGCTTTGCCGCGCCGGCGCGCTGGCTACCGGGCAACCATGACGAAGCGCAGGTGATGGCGCAGGTGGCGCCCGAGTTGGTGCAGCCGGTTACCGACATCGGGGTCTGGCGCATCGTCATGCTCGACACGGCAGTGCCAGGGGCGGCCCATGGTTGGCTGCAGGACGCCCAGCTCAGTGTGTTGGAGGCGGCCTTACGCACGGCAGGGGAGCGCCATTGCCTGGTGTGCCTGCACCATCAACCGGTCGACATCGGCTGCGCATGGATCGCCCCCATCGGCCTGCGCAACGCCGATGCGCTGTTCGCCGTGCTCGATCGTCATCCCCAGGTGCGCGCGCTGTTGTGGGGGCACGTGCATCAGGAATGGGATCAATGGCGCGGCGACCTGCGGCTGCTGGCCACGCCTTCGACCTGCATTCAGTTCGCGCCAGGCAGTGAGGATTTCGAGGTGAGTCAGCAGCATCCTGGCTACCGCTGGATCCGCCTGCATGCTGATGGGACGGTGGACACGGGGGTGGAGCGGGCGCTGGATTTCGAGGTCAGGCTCGATTTCGATAGCCCCGGGTATTGAACCGCGAGGCCGCTCCATTGGCCGTGTGGTGCCTGAGCTGACGGGCTCTTGGGCTTGTGGGCCCAACTGTCTGGTGCCGTATCAGCAAGCCAGCACATTGCCGTGTAGATGCCGGTCAGACGCCCATCCCGCCGCTTACACCAAAGCTGCGAATCCTCTCAGTGACTCTTCACCCTGCCCGTCGGGGAATGTGTTTCAGAAAAACCGGCGCGGCGCCAAAACCTTGCGAACGCGATACACTGCGCGTCCCTGCGCCTGCCTACAGGCGCAACGCTACAGCTTTCGGGGAGCAGCATGTCGGGTTCCATCCTTTATATACACGGCTTCAACAGTTCGCCGTTGTCAGCCAAGGCCAGGCAGCTTCAGGCCGTCATGCAGCACCTCGGGCTGATCGACCGGCTGCGCCTGCCAGCGCTGCATCACCACCCCCGCCAGGCCATCGAGCAGCTTGAAGGCTGCATCGCCGAACTGGACGCGCCGTTGCTGGTGGGCAGCTCACTGGGCGGCTACTATGCCACCTACCTGGCCGAACGCCATGGCCTCAAGGCCTTGCTGATCAATCCCGCCGTAGGGCCGCACCGCTCGTTCGACGGCTATCTGGGTACCCAGCACAACCATCACACAGGCCAGGCGTGGGAGTTGACCCTCGACCACGTCCAGGCGCTGGCCGAGCTGGAGGTCCCGCCTCCTGCGGACCCAAGCCGCTACCAGGTATGGTTGCAGACCGGTGACGAAACCCTGGACTATCGCCATGCCGAGCGGTACTACCGCCACTGCGCGCTGCGTATCCAGGCCGGTGGGGACCACAGTTTTCAAGGCTTCGCCGAGCGCCTGCCGGCCCTGCTGGCCTTCGCCGGTGTTGCCCCGACGCAGTACGCTGCACTCGATTTTTCTGTATTTTGATTTTTTTGCATTCACCAGACTGACGACGAGACCCCATGGCCAATCCCAGCGCTAGCGCCTATAACGCAGACGCCATCGAAGTCCTCTCGGGCCTTGACCCGGTTCGCAAGCGGCCGGGCATGTACACCGACACCAGCCGCCCCAACCACCTGGCCCAGGAAGTCATCGACAACAGCGTCGACGAAGCCCTCGCCGGCCACGCCCGTTCGGTGCAGGTCATCCTGCACGCCGACCATTCGCTGGAAGTCAGCGACGACGGACGCGGCATGCCGGTGGACATCCACCCAGAAGAGGGCGTGTCGGGCGTCGAACTGATCCTCACCAAGCTGCATGCCGGCGGCAAGTTCTCCAACAAGAACTACCAGTTCTCCGGCGGCCTTCACGGCGTCGGCATTTCGGTGGTCAACGCCTTGTCCACGCAGGTGCGCGTGCGCGTAAAGCGTGATGGCAACGAGTACCAGATGACCTTTGCCGATGGCTTCAAGGCAAGCGAGCTGGAAGTGGTCGGCACGGTCGGTAAGCGCAACACCGGCACCAGCGTCTATTTCAGCCCCGACCCCAAGTACTTCGACTCCCCGCGGTTTTCCATCAGCCGGCTCAAGCACGTGCTCAAGGCCAAGGCCGTGCTCTGCCCAGGCCTGCTCGTCAGTTTCGAGGACAAGGCCAGCGGCGAGAAGGTGGAGTGGCATTACGAAGACGGCCTGCGCTCCTACCTCGTGGATTCGGTCAGTGACTTCCAGCGCCTGCCCGACGAGCCGTTCTGCGGCAACCTGGCCGGCAACAAGGAAGCGGTCGATTGGGCCCTGCTGTGGCTGCCCGAAGGGGGCGACAGCATCCAGGAAAGCTACGTCAACCTGATCCCCACGGCCCAGGGCGGCACCCATGTCAACGGCCTTCGCCAGGGCCTGTTGGATGCGATGCGTGAGTTCTGCGAATTCCGCAACCTGCTGCCGCGTGGTGTGAAGCTGGCCCCCGAAGACGTCTGGGAGCGCATCACCTTCGTGCTGTCGATGAAGATGCAGGACCCACAGTTTTCCGGGCAGACCAAGGAGCGCCTTTCCTCGCGTGAAGCCGCCGCCTTCGTTTCAGGCGTGGTCAAGGATGCCTTCAGCCTGTGGCTCAACGCCCACCCGGAGCTGGGCATGCAGTTGGCCGAGTTGGCCATCAGTAACGCCGGGCGCCGCCTGAAAGCCAGCAAGAAGGTCGAGCGCAAGCGCATCACCCAGGGCCCGGCACTGCCGGGCAAGCTGGCCGACTGCGCAGGCCAGGACCCAATGCGCGCCGAGCTGTTCCTGGTCGAGGGCGACTCGGCCGGCGGTTCGGCCAAGCAGGCGCGTGACAAGGAGTTCCAGGCGATCCTGCCGCTGCGCGGCAAGATCCTCAACACCTGGGAAGTGGACGGCGGTGAAGTACTCGCCAGCCAGGAAGTGCACAACATCGCCGTCGCCATCGGCGTAGACCCAGGTGCCACCGACCTGGCCCAGCTTCGCTATGGCAAGGTGTGCATCCTGGCCGACGCCGACTCCGACGGCCTGCACATCGCCACCTTGCTGTGCGCGCTGTTCGTGCAGCATTTCCGGGCACTGGTCGAAGCCGGTCACGTGTATGTGGCCATGCCGCCGCTGTACCGCATCGACCTGGGCAAGGAAATCTACTATGCCCTGGATGAAGCCGAACGAGACGGCATTCTCGACCGCCTGGTGGCAGAGAAAAAACGCGGCAAGCCGCAGGTCACCCGCTTCAAGGGCCTGGGCGAGATGAACCCGCCCCAGTTGCGCGAAACCACCATGGACCCCAACACCCGGCGCCTGGTCCAGCTCACCCTGGACGACGTGCAGACCACGTGCGAGCTGATGGACAAGCTGCTGGCCAAGAAGCGTGCAGGTGATCGCAAGGCCTGGCTGGAAACCAAGGGCAACCTGGCCGAGGTCATGGTTTGATTCGTTGGCTCCTGGCGGCTTGCCTGCCGCTGGTGGCCTTGCCGACCTTGGCAGACACCTGGCCTGAACTCGAACTGATGGGCGAGCACCCCGTCGATGGCATGCGTGCCGGTAACCTGTCGGGCCTTGCGCAATGCCGCGGCAGCTTGTGGGGTGTCTCGGACCGCGACGACGACCGTATTTACCGTTTCGAGCTCAAGGACGGTGCATGGCAGGCGCAGGCAGTGGCCTTTGACCCCCCACCGGTGCCGGAAAGCGGCTTGCCATGGGGGCTGAAGATGCGGACCTGGCTGGCGTCGTGGCTGCGCGGTGGCGACCTTGACTTCGAGGGCATCACCTGTGACCAGGCCGGCAACCTGTACCTGGTCAGCGAGGCGCATGCCGCCGTGCTGCAACTGCCTGTTTCGGGCACGCCAGACTGGCTGAAGATCGATTCGGCCATGGTGCGCCAGGCGCGCGCCAGCGGCATGCTGCTGAACTTCAATGCGCTGTTCGAGGGTGTGGCCGTCAATCCTGCTGGCGATCGCCTGTGGCTGGCCGGCGAGCGTGAGCGCCGCGGGCTGGTGGCCATCGAGCGCCAACAGTCGGTGTGGGCCTGCGGGCCCCGCTGCGTCCTGTTCAGCGAAGCCGGTGTAGAGATGCAACCGCCGCAGATACCCGATGCGCGGCCGGTTTCACGGGACTTCGCCGACCTGGCCTGGTTCGACGGCAAACTGTTCACGCTCGAGCGCAATGCCTATCGCATCTGTCGCCGCGATGCCGACAGCGGCCAGGTCGAGCGCTGCTGGTCATTTGCGGCCGACGCGTTGACCGAGCCGCGCCGCTATGACCAGCTGTTCGGTGTGGCCGAGGCGCTGGTGGTCGACGCCGAGGGGGCGTGGATCGGCCTGGACAACAATGAAGGCGCGCGTGCCGATGGCGAGCGCCGACCGATCGTCTGGCGCTTTGCGGCCCCTGCCGGCGGCTGGAGCGCCAAGCCGTGAGTCAGGCACCGGGCAGACGGGCGGGCAGGGTGCTGATGATCCTGGCCTGGGCGGCGGCGCTGTTTCTGGCTACGCGCTTCTTCGGGCAGTGGGAAGACCGCCAGCGCAATCCCAATGCGCAGGTCCAGTCCTCCCACGGGCAAGGGTTCGTCGAGGTGCGCCTGCTGGGCAATGGCCAGGGCCACTTCGTGGCCGATGGCGCCATCAATGGCCAGGTGGTGCATTTCATGCTCGACACCGGTGCCACCGATGTCGCCATACCCGAATCCCTGGCCGACGGCCTTGCGCTCAGACGTGGCAGCCCGGTAACCGTCAGCACGGCCAACGGTCGCACGCAAGGCTATCGCACCCGGCTGGACAGCCTGCAATTGGGCGATATCCACCTGCGCGACATCCGCGCGATCGTGGTGCCGGGCCTGGATGGCACCACCGTGCTGTTGGGCATGAGCGCCTTGAAACAACTTGAATTTACCCAGCGCGGCGGCACCATGCTGCTGCGCCAGAACCTGAAATGACGAGGCTCGCATGAGCGAACTACAAGACAGTCTGGACGGCGTCGAACGCCGCTCGTTGGCTGACTTCACCGAACACGCCTACCTCAACTACTCCATGTACGTGATCATGGACCGGGCCCTGCCGCATATCGGCGATGGCCTCAAGCCAGTGCAGCGGCGCATTGTCTACGCCATGAGCGAGTTGGGCCTGGACGCCGATGCCAAGCACAAGAAGTCGGCGCGTACCGTGGGCGATGTGCTCGGCAAGTTCCACCCTCACGGGGACTCGGCCTGCTACGAAGCCATGGTGCTGATGGCGCAGCCCTTCAGCTACCGCTACACATTGGTGGACGGCCAGGGCAACTGGGGCGCGCCGGACGATCCCAAGTCGTTTGCCGCCATGCGCTATACCGAAGCACGGCTGTCGCGTTATGCCGAGGTGCTGCTTGACGAAGTCGGCCAAGGTACCGTGGATTGGGTGCCCAACTTCGACGGCACCTTGCAGGAACCGGCGGTGTTGCCTGCGCGCCTGCCCAACATTCTGCTCAACGGCACCACCGGTATCGCCGTGGGCATGGCCACCGATGTGCCACCGCACAACCTGCGTGAGGTGGCCAGTGCCTGCGTGCGTTTGCTCGACGAGCCAAAGGCCACCATCGAGCAGTTGTGCGAGCACATTCAAGGGCCCGATTACCCGACCGAGGCAGAGATCGTCACGCCTCGGGCCGACATCCTCAAGATGTATGAAAGCGGGCGCGGTTCGATTCGCATGCGTGCAGTGTACCGGGTCGAGGATGGCGATATCGTCGTCACGGCGTTGCCGCACCAGGTGTCCGGCGCCAAGGTACTGGAGCAGATTGCCGCACAGATGCAGGCCAAGAAGCTGCCGATGGTCGCTGACCTGCGCGATGAGTCCGATCACGAAAACCCGTGCCGCATCGTCATCATCCCGCGCTCCAATCGCGTGGATGCCGACGAGCTGATGCAGCACCTGTTCGCCACCACCGACCTTGAAAGCAGCTACCGGGTCAACGTCAACATCATCGGCCTGGACGGTCGTCCGCAGCTGAAGAACCTGCGGGCGCTGCTGCTGGAATGGCTGGAGTTCCGTACCGGCACCGTCCGGCGCCGCTTGCAGCATCGTCTGGACAAGGTGGAAAAACGCCTGCACTTGCTGGATGGTTTGCTCACTGCCTTCCTCAATCTGGACGAAGTGATTCATATCATCCGCACCGAGGAACACCCTAAGCAGGCGCTGATCGCCCGCTTCGACCTCACCGAGATCCAGGCCGATTACATCCTGGAAACCCGCCTGCGCCAGCTCGCCCGGCTGGAAGAAATGAAGATCCGTGGCGAGCAGGACGAGCTGCTCAAAGAGCAGGCCAAGCTGCAGGCGCTGCTGGGCAGCGAGGCGAAGCTGCGCAAGTTGGTGCGCAGCGAATTGCTCAAGGATGCTCAAACCTATGGCGACGACCGACGCTCGCCGATCGTCGCGCGGGCAGAAGCCAAGGCGCTCTCCGAAAACGAGCTGATGCCGACCGAGCCCGTCACGGTGGTGCTGTCGGAAAAAGGCTGGGTGCGGTGTGCCAAGGGCCATGACATCGATGCCACGGGCCTGTCGTACAAGGCCGGGGATGGGTTCAAGGCCGCAGCCGCGGGGCGCTCGAACCAATTTGCCGTGCTCATCGATTCCACCGGCCGAAGCTACTCGGTGGCTGCCCACAGCCTGCCGTCAGCCCGTGGCCAGGGCGAGCCCCTGACCGGGCGCCTGACGCCACCACCGGGCGCCACCTTCGAGTGCGTGCTGCTGCCCGAAGACGATGCGCTGTACGTGGTGGCCTCCGATGCCGGCTACGGGTTCGTGGTCAAAGGTGAAGACCTGCAGGCCAAGAACAAGGCTGGCAAAGGGCTGCTCAGCTTGCCCAACGGCGCCAAGGTGATGACGCCGCGACCGGTGCTCAACCGGGAGCAGGACTGGCTGGCAGCCGTGACCACCGAAGGCCGTCTGTTGGTGTTCAAGGTCAGTGATTTGCCGCAGTTGGGCAAGGGCAAGGGCAACAAGATCATCGGCGTGCCCGGTGACCGGGTCGCCAGCCGGGAAGAGTATGTCACCGACCTGGCCGTGGTAGCCGAAGGGGCTACGCTGGTGCTGCAAGCCGGCAAGCGGACCCTGTCACTCAAGGGCGATGACCTGGAGCACTACAAGGGCGAACGCGGCAGGCGCGGCAGCAAGCTGCCACGTGGCTTCCAGCGGGTCGATGGGCTGCAGGTCGAATTGCCCGCCTGACCGTCAGACAGGCCCGCAATGGCGATTTCACCGCCGTTGCGGGCAGAAATGCTGGAGTCGAGCACTCATTTCGCGGATGATATGCCCCCTGCGGTGCCGGCGTAGCCGTGTGCCCGTTTGAATCCATACGTATCACTGCGGCATGCCTGAAGGCAGCCGCCTGGATGGGATGATGAAATTTCTGCGCCTTCCCTTTGCGCTGTTGATGACGGGTCTATTGGGCCTTGGCGGGTGCACAATGCACCAGCCGGTTGCCTTGTACCAGCTCGACAGCGGTGATCCTGGCCAGCCGTCGCAACACGCGGGCATGGCCGTCGTGCTCGGCCCGGTTTCGGTGGCCGACTACCTGCAACGTGAGACGTTCCTGCAACGCCAGGCCGACGGCAGCCTCAGCGCCGCCACCGACGGGCGCTGGGCGGGCAGCCTGTCCTCGGACATCGATCAATTGCTGGTGCGGCAGCTGGCCTGGCGTCTGGATAGCCAGCGCGTGGTGCTGGCGCCGGCGACGGCAGGTTTCAGCCCGGACGTGCAAGTGCTGCTGTCGATCACGCGGCTGGACTCTGGCAAGAACCAACCCGCGGTTCTGGATGCACAATGGCGTGTGCTCGACCGCCGTGGCCAGGTCCGTGACAACCGCATCGTGCATTTGGAGCAGAAGCATGAAGGTAGCGAGGCCTCGCAGGTACAGGCGCAAGGTCAATTGCTGCAGAAGCTGGCCGAGCAACTGAGCACTGCGGTGAAGCCGTTGGCAAACCAGCCGGCCATTGCCGAAGCCGCACCCAAGAAGCCTGCAGCGCCTGTGCAGGTCAAGAAGCAGCCCGAGAAATCCAAAATCCCGATGGCCTCGCCGATTCGTACCGACATGGAAGTGTATCGGTTCTAACCGAAGGCCAGGCATGAAGAAGCCCGCATCAAGGCGTAATGCTGTTCATTTAGGGCCGCTCCGCGACCCATCGCGGCACAAGGCCGCTCCCACAGTGACTGCGTGACGCTTGAGTTAGCGGGCTCACTGGGCATCGTGGGAGCGGCCTTTGTGCCGCGATGGGCCGTGAAACGGCCCCAACACGCTTAAGTGAACAGCATTAGCATCAAGGCGGGCTTTTTCGTGGGCGCTGTACAGGGCCGCGCAGCGACCCTGTAATGGCTCAGGCGCGGCGTTCGTGCATGCGGGCCAGTTGGCGTTCCAGCATCGAGGGGTACGGCTCCATCAAGCGCTCCACGCAGCATGCCCCTTCCGGGCTTGCGATTGGGCGAATGCGAGCTCGCTGGCGGATCAAACCGTCGTCATTGACCTTACGCTCGACCAGCAGCAGGTTGCGGCTGTGTTGAGACAGTGCCAGCGCGTCCTGCACCTTTTCAGCCATCAGCAGGTCGACCAGTTCCAGGCCATCGAGGTCATTGCTCATGGCAAGGCCCAGTTGCAGTTGCAAGGTGATGCCGCTGTCAGCGACGTCGATCTGCAAGGCATGGCCCAAGGCGCGTAGCAACTCGCCGCAACAGATGGCATTGGTGAGATAGTCCTCGCCGCACTGGCGGCTGTGGAACAGGACCAACGTACTGCCGTCGTTGAGGGTGTGGGTTTCGCCCTCGTACAGCGAGGCAGCATGCTCCAGGCACTCCTGATAGCGCTCGGTCAGCTCGGTCAGGCGGGTGCGCGGCAAGCGCCGCAGCTGCTCCTGGGAACCCAGTTGCACGGCAAGCACCGCGCTGAACTGAGGCTCATCGGACTCCACTTCGACCGCGTGTGCCGGTGCGTCGTCGTCCAGCAGGCCGGCGAACGCCTCGTCGTCATCGTCCGCGCTCGTGACGGTAGTGCGCTGAGCAGGCTTGGAAACGGGGGCGGGCGCGTCATCGAAATGCTCGTCGTCCTCGGGCTCCGGCTCCGGCTCTGGCGGAGGCGGTGGGGCCAAGCGGGCATGCAGTTGCCGGGCGATGTCGCCGATCTCGTCCTGGCGGTCGGTGGCGGGCGTGTAATACTGCGGATCGCGCAACCAGACCCGCAGTTGCAGCAGCGGCAAGGTGATGAATCGGCCTTGGCGCAGGCTCAGGGTCAGAGCAAGCACCAGCAGAATGGCCGCCAGGATGGCCATGCTCTGCATGCTGATCAACATGGGCTGCTGGAACTGGCTCATGTCCAGGCTCATGCGCAGTTGCCCGGCAGCCACGTCCTGGAAGGTGATTTTGGTCTGATAGACGCCCTCGGCCTCACCCAGCAGGCTGTTGCGCGGCCGCTGGCCTGCCTCGGCGAGGATGCGGTTGTCGACGCTGTAGATGGCGGCGTGTGCCACCAGCGGGTTCTTCACCAGGTTGCCCAGCAGCACGTTGAGGCTGAGGATATCGTTGGCCACCAGCAACTCGGTCGCCGACGTCGCCGTCTGGGTCGTCAGGCTCTGGCCCACGGCATCGGCCTGATCGTGCATGGCCTGTTTGAACTGCAACCCCATGACGCAGGCATAGATCACCAGCGCCAGGGCCACCAGGAAGATGTTGGTGCAGGCGATGCGCAATGCCAATGGCACGCGACGTTGACTCAGGGCGCGATAGATCATCAGGAAGAAATTGTCTGTTTTGACTGAGGTGGGCCGGTTCACTGAGCTCGGCTCTTAATGGCATGAAGTGGGGGGGAGTATAGCGACCCGGGTTTTGTCGGCAAAGTAGCGTTAGCGCCCGATGGTCACGGAAAATCGGTAGAATGCGCATTTTTCATCGAAGTCGGAGCCTGGTTGTGCGCGAAATCGTCCTGATCAACATCACCGGTGAGGACCGCCCCGGTCTTACTGCTGCCATCACTGGCGTCCTGCTGCAGGACGGTGTGAGCATTCTCGACATCGGCCTGGCGGTGATGCACGGCACATTGTCGTTCGGCATCCTGGTGGATATTCCGGATAACGAAGTGGCGACCAAGCTACTGCAGAGCGTCCAGGCCAAGGCGCACGAGCTGAACCTGCAGGCGCGCTACACACCGATTTCCGAAGCGGACTACCAGCACTGGGCCGATGGCCATGGTGAAGCACGGCACGTGGTCACCCTGCTCAGCCGCAAGATCTCACCAGACCAGTTGCAGCGTGTCAGCGCCATCATCAGCCAGCACGGGCTGACCATCGAGCGCATCGAGCGCCTGTCGGCCCGGGTGGCGCTGGACGCGGACACCAGCAAGGGCAAGGCTGCGGTGGAGATTTCGGTTCGCGGCGAGCCTGACGATGGCCAGGCGTTGCGCGCCGAGTTCTTTGCCTTGTCCGAGGCCCTGAGCATCGACATCGCCTTCCAGCGGGACGACCTGTTCCGCCGCAACCGCCGCCTGGCCGTGTTCGACATGGATTCGACCCTGATCGAGGCTGAAGTGATCGACGAGCTGGCCAAGGCCGCTGGCGTGGGCGAGCAGGTCGCGGCGATCACCGAGCGGGCCATGCGTGGCGAGTTGGACTTCCGGGCCAGCTTCAAGGAGCGCATGGCGCTGCTCAAGGGCCTGGATGTCGGCGTGCTGGATGAAATCGGCGCATCGCTGCGTTTGACCGAAGGTGCGGAAAACCTCTTTGCCGAGCTCAAGCGCCTGGGTTACAAGACCGCCATTTTGTCGGGTGGCTTCACCTACTTCGCCCGCCAGGTACAGGCGCGCCTGGGCATCGACTACGTCTTTGCCAATGAGCTGGAAGTGGTCGATGGCAAGGTGACTGGCGTGGCGGTGGAGCCTATCGTCGATGCCCAGCGCAAGGCCGAGCTGCTTCAGCAATTGGCCAGCGAAGAAGGCCTGCAACTGGAACAGACCATCGCCGTGGGCGATGGCGCGAACGACTTGCCGATGCTGGCGTTGGCGGGGCTGGGCGTAGCCTTCCGCGCCAAGCCGCTGGTGCGGCAGTCGGCCAAGCAGGCAATTTCCACGCTGGGCCTTGATGGCGTGCTGTACCTGCTGGGCCTGCGCGATCGCGACACACGCGGCTGATATAGCCTGCGCTTGCGCAAAGCGGCCCCAAGGCTCTGGCGCTAACGCCCGAACCCTGGGGCCACGTCTCAGGCCATTACGCCTGCAACGGCGTGGCCAACAGCTGGCCCATGCGCACGGCCGAGGCGGCGCCCACGTGTTCGGCCCATTTGACCTGATCGGGGCCGAACAGCACGATCGCCGTCGAGCCCAACTTGAACCGACCCAGCTCGACGCCTTTTGCCAGGTGAATCGGCGCACGGCTGGCGTCGTCGTAGCGGAAGGTCTTGAGCTCGCGCTTGGGCGGCGTGATCAGCCCTGCCCAGACGGTCTCGATGGATGCCACGATCATGGCACCGACCAACACGACCGCCATCGGGCCGCGCTCGGTGTCGAACAGGCAGACCACCCGCTCATTGCGAGCGAACAGTTCGGGCACGTTTTCTGCGGTGGTCTGGTTGACCGAGAACAGCCGCCCCGGCACGTAGACCATCTCGCGTAACGTGCCTGCCAGCGGCATGTGCACGCGGTGGTAGTCCTTGGGTGACAGGTAGACAGTGGCAAACTCGCCGCCCATGAAGGGGGCCGCCATGGCCGGGTCGCCGCCCAGCAGTTCCTGTGCGCTGTAGCTGTGGCCCTTGGCCTGGAAGATGCGGCCGTGCTCGATCGGTCCCACCTGGCTCACTGCACCGTCGGCCGGGCACAGGATGGCGCCGGGGGTCTGGTCAAGGGGGCGTGCGCCGGGTTTCAGGGCACGGGTGAAGAACGCGTTGAAGTGCTCGTAGGCGGTCAAGTCTTCGACCAGCGCCTCACGCATGTCGACCTGGTAGCGCTTGGCAAACCAGGCGGTGAAGGCGTTCTTGAACCAGCGGGCGCGGCACTCGGCAACGCAGCCGGCCAGGCGCGACAGCAGGTGATGCGGCAGCAGGTACTGGCTGATGATGAACAGACGGGATTTCATTCAGGTTCCTTAAACTTCGACAGGCGTGTCCGGGTGATTGCCCCATTCGCTCCAGGAGCCAGCGTACGCTTTGACTCGCGGGTAGCCGAGGGCCTTTGCCACCAGATAAGTGAAGCCGGAGCGGCGATGCGTCTGGCAGTGGGTGATCACTTCCTTGTCAGGCGTGATACCAAGGGACTGCAGCACTTCGGCGATGTCCGGGCGGATGCGCAGATGGTCATTGAGGTCCATGCCGGCGGTCCATTCGAAATTGACCGCACCGGGTATGTGCCCGCCTTTGGCCGCGAGCATTTTTTCGCCGGTGAATTCCTGTGGGGCGCGAGCATCCCAGATTGCCAGGTCATCGGCGCCCAGGCGGCTTTGCAGGTATTCGCGGGTGGCGGTGGGTTCCGGATGCAGATGCAAACTCACCGGCTGGGTACCCTTGGCAGGCACATCGGTACTGAGCCGGTCGGCAGGCCAGGTCTGGATGCCACCGTTGAGGTAGTGGTACCGGGTGTGACCGATCACATCGAGCAGCCAGATGAAGCGGCCAGCCCAGCCACCGCCATCATCGTCATACACCACATAGACGGCATCGCTGCGGTGGCCCAGTTCGCCGAACAGCTTTTCCAGGTCGCTCAACGGCGGTAGCAGCCCCGGTGCAGGCGGCTGACCGAGCTGAGTCCGCTTGCCCTCGACGAAATGCGCGCCCGGGATATGCCCGCTGACGTAACGATTGGCGCTGCTGAGGTCGACCAGGATCAAGTCGGGCGAGCCCAGGCGTGGCAACAGGTCGGCGGCTTCGATCACCAGCGGCAGGCCGGAAAAGTCGGTCATCCACGGTCTCCAGTGTGCAAAGAGGCGATTGTAGCGCAAGGCTCAGCCCTTGCGGTTGGCAAACACCGATAGCGCCCGTTCGATGCATTGCGAGGTTTTGCCAAAAGCCTGCACGCTGATGTCGGCCAGGGGGCGGCACCCTTGGTCGGCCACCAAGAGCATCAGCACCTGGTCATTGACCGCCAGCGAGCGCAGCAGCACATGCTCGCCTCGGAACAGGGCACTCAAGGGCGGCGGCAACAACGAGGCGAACTGGGTGTGGTTTTCGGGTGTAATGCGCAGTTGCCCGGCCTTGGACATCAGCTTTTGCAGCAGCTTATTCGCCGCCACCGGCAATATCAGGCTGCTCGCCTCTTTCGCTAGCCCGGCTGCCTGCTGCACGCGCAGGCAGTCATTGGCACGGTCCAGGCCCAGCAGCAGCAGGCGTTGCATGCCGCACGCCAGTACCGCTTCACGGGCCTGGGCCGCCAGGTGCACGGTATTGGTGAAAGGACTGGGCTGGGCCAGCAAGTCCTGGCAGAGCGACCGCCAGCGTGCCAGTTCTTCGGCGGTGGGGGGCGGGGGCGCCAGCATGTCCGGGTGGGGGCGGCGTTGATGCCAGGGCCAGATCAAGGCCTCGGCAGGGTGGAACAGTGCTAGGCGCGCATGACGCCTGGCACTGGCCGCAGCTTGTTGGTGAACCTGCTGTTGAACATCTTCGAGCGAGGTCTGCAGGTAGAGTGCGGTCAGCAGTTGCCAGCGCAGCAGGTGGGGATTGTCCCAGCCCACCTGCGCTGCCAGTGCCAGATTGTTGGCCAGCAGCACGGTGTTGGCCGGTTGGTTGAACCAGCGCCGCAGGCCGGGCTCGGCATCGAGCCGGTGTTGTTGATTGAGCAGGTCTTCGTCCCGAGCGATGTTCAACACCTGGGCAAGCTGGTCGCGCTCCTCGAGCAGCAGGCGATAGCCCTGGGTCACCCATTGCGGCAGGCGCCACTGCTGGGCCACGGCCTGGCACAGCGCCATGATGCGAACACCGAACAGCTCCTGCTCGACAATGGCGGCGTCTTCACCTTTATGGATGACCCGCAGCTCCCAGGTGTCGAGCAGCTTCGGGTGGGCCAATGCCAGCGGCCATAACGGGGACAGGAACAGCAGGCTACCCCAGTGAATTTCCTGCCACAGCCGCGCCAGACGGCTGGCGAACAGGCCGCTGGCCTGCTGCGAGGCATGCTGGCTGATCAACTGGAACTGGCGCAGCACCGGCGGGATGTCTTCGATCGGCAGGGCTGGCAGGCGCCTGAGCAGGAGAGCGCTACGCTCAAGCCCCAGGCGATTGAGGGCGATCTCCAGGCTTTCGGCCGGTTCGGCCTGGCTGGCGTTGGTCGGGTGGTTGGCTTCGCGCATCACCGAAAGCACCAGGGCCGGGCTGTCCTGCATCAGCTCGGCGATGTCGCGCAATGAACGCCGGTTATCGTTGATGGCCGCCATGACCCGGTCGTAGCTGTGCTTGGGCACAGGAATGCGCACACTCTCCAGCAACTTCACCCAAGCCTCTAGCGTACGCGGGGCCTGGCCGGATACCTCGGTTTCGATTGGCATTTTGACATCAGTCCAAACTGGCTTTTCGCTTTTAGTGGCTATAGTCTGGCGCAGTTCTGCCGATAAGGAGAAGAAGAGTTTTGACGCTCCCGCCTCTTTCCCTGACCACGACAGCAAGTGCTTTGAATCTATGGCTAAAATTATCGGCATCATCGTCGTATTCGCGAGCGTGCTCGGCGGCTACGTCCTCTCCCACGGCAAGATTGCGGCGCTGATCCAGCCGTTCGAAGTGCTGATCATCGGCGGCGCGGCCTTTGGTGCGTTCCTGCAAGCCAACCCTGGCTACATGACGATGCACGTTCTGAAGAAGTCGATGAAGATGTTCGGCTCGCGCTTCACCCATGGCTATTACCTGGAAGTGCTGGGGCTGGTCTATGAGATTCTCAACAAGAGCCGCCGCGAAGGCATGATGGCCATCGAGGCCGACATCGAAGACGCCTCGGCCAGCCCGATCTTTGCCAAGTACCCGACCGTACTGGCCGATGAGCGCATGACTGCGTTCGTCTGCGACTACCTGCGCATCATGTCCACCGGCAACATGGCCCCCCACGAACTCGAAGGCCTGTTCGACATGGAGCTGCTGAGCATGAAGGAGGAGCTGGAGCATCCATCCCACGCGGTCACTGGGGTCGCAGATGGCATGCCAGGCTTTGGTATCGTTGCAGCCGTATTGGGCATCGTCGTCACCATGGCGTCGCTGGGCGATGGTGACCAGGCAGCCATCGGTATGCACGTGGGCGCCGCCCTAGTGGGTACCTTCTTCGGTATTCTCGCCGCCTATGGCTTCTTCGGCCCGCTGGCCAAGTGCCTTGAGCACGATGCCAAGGAAGAACTCAACCTGTACGAGTCGATCAAGGCCTCGCTGGTCGCTTCGGCCTCGGGCATGCCGCCGTCGCTGGCCGTGGAGTTCGGGCGCAAGGTGCTGTACCCCAAGCATCGCCCCAGCTTCTCCGAGCTCGAGCAAGCGGTACGCGGTCGCTGAGTCATGGAGAACAATCAGCCCATCATCGTCAAGCGCGTAAAGCGCTTTGGCGGCGGCCACCACGGTGGCGCCTGGAAGATCGCCTTTGCCGACTTCGCCACGGCCATGATGGCGTTCTTTCTGGTGCTGTGGTTGCTGTCGACGGCAACACCTGAGCAGAAGATCGCCATCGCCGGGTACTTCAAGGACCCGATCGGCTTCTCCGAAAGCGGTACACCTTACGTCATCGACCTGGGCGGCTCGCCCGAGCTGGCGCCGGAAAAGACCATCAACCCCGAGGTGAAATCGGAGCCGACCCCCGACACCAGCATCGAACTGAACAAGGACCAGGTGGAAACCATGGCCGAGCAGGTCGAGCGCGAGCGCCTCGAGCTGCTGCTGCAGGAGTTGCAGAACAAGGTGGAAGAGAACCCGCAGCTGCAGAAGTTCAAGGACCAGATCCTGTTCGAGATCACTCAGGACGGCCTGCGCATCCAGATCATGGACGCCGAGAACCGGCCCATGTTCGACATCGGCAGCGCACGCTTGCAGCCGTATTTCGAGGACATCCTGCTGGCCATGGCCGATACCATCAAGACCGTGCCCAACAAGATCAGCGTCAGTGGCCATACCGATGCCAAGCCGTACGCAGGTGCTGGCGAGTTCGGCAACTGGGAACTGTCAGCCAACCGCGCCAATGCTGCACGGCGGGCACTGGTAGCAGGGGGCTATCCAGAGGGTCAGGTGGCACGGGTGGTGGGGTATGCGTCTTCGTCGCTGTTCGATCGCAAGGACCCGCTCAACCCGGTAAACCGCCGGATCGACATCATCGTGCTGACCAAGAAGGCCCAGCGTGATATCGAAGGCGAGCAGGGCGCCGCGCCCCCGCCGGCTGAAGCGCCTGCCGGGGCGCAGGCACCGTCACCATCCGCACCGGCACCTTCGGCGGTCGATGACCAGACGCCCATGCAGCCACGTGAGTTGCGCCAGAAGCTCAACATCTTCGAGGACGGCACGTTGAAGATGGATGAGACCAAGGAGCAGTGAGGGCTTGGCAGCCCCGCGGGGCTGCCGGTCACTGCCGGATCGGACGAGGCGCCATGCCTGCATCGTGCTCGCAGGGGTTGATCAGTAGGTTTCTTCCGGCAGGCTGGCGATGATCGAGCGGTAGCTGTTCATTCGCTGAGGCTTGATTCGCCCGTCTTCCAGAGCCTTGAGCAGAGCGCACCCGGGCTCGCGATCATGCTTGCAGTCGCGGAAACGACAGGTGCCGAACAGGTCGCGGAACTCGATGAAGCCTTCTTCTACATCGGTGCGGCTGACGTGCCCCAGGCCGAACTCACGGATGCCCGGCGAGTCGATCAGGTCGCCCCCGTTGGGGAAGTGATAGAGGCGGGCGGTGGTGGTGGTATGGGTGCCCTGGCCCGACCATTCCGACAGGTCACCGACCCGGGTGCCGGCCTGTGGCAGCAGGCTGTTGACCAGTGACGACTTGCCCACCCCCGACTGACCGACGAAGACGCTGATGTGTCCATCCAGCGCCTGCTGCAGGCGCTGCATGCCATCCCCTTGGTGCGCCGAGACTTCCAGCAGCGGGTAGCCCAGTTCACGGTAGACGTCCAGGAGCGCCTGCAGGCCTGGCCCGTTCTCGTCATTGACCAGGTCGGCCTTGTTCAGCAGCAACAGGGGCCGCAGGCCGGCATGTTCGGCGGCCACCAGGTAGCGGTCGATGAGGTTGGGGTGCGGTTCCGGCGCCGGTGCGAAAACGATGACGATGAGGTCGACGTTGGCGGCCACTGGCTTGAGCTGGCCATGGTTGTTGGGGCGGCACAGTTCGGTTGCACGGGGCATCTGCGCAACGATGACGCCGATCCCCTGGTTGCCGGCACGCCAGACCACGCGGTCGCCGGTGACCAATGCCGGGAGATTGGCGCGCAGGTGGCAGCGAAATACCTGGCCTGCGGTGTCGCCATCTTGGGCTTCGACTTCGACTTGCACGCCGAAGTGTGCGATCACCAGCCCCAGCTGTTCGGGCCCAAGGTCGCCGCCTTCCAGTTCCTGCAAGGCATGCTGCTCGCGCTTTGCTGCACGTGCAGCGCGCTCGTTCTGGATTTTTTCGATACGCCAGTTCTGGCGACGGTTGAGCTGGCGTTTGGCCATGAACGCTCCGTAGAAGGCCCCGAGCGGGGCGTAGAAAACGACTGGCAGTCTAGCATGCCGGGCCTGAACGCTGTCCGCTTCACTTTGGTTCATGGGGGTGCACTGCGCTAATATAAGCCTCCATCGGAGGAGTGCCTGCATGCAAAACCCACAGAACCTGATCTGGATCGACCTGGAGATGACCGGGCTGGATCCGGACAGCGATGTCATCATCGAGATGGCCACCATCGTCACCGACAGCGACCTCAATACGCTGGCCGAGGGACCGGTCATCGCCATCCACCACAGTGATGAAGTGCTGGCGCGCATGGACGACTGGAACACCCGCACCCACGGCGCCTCCGGCCTGACCCAGCGGGTGCGTGAGAGCCAGGTGAGCATGGCCCAGGCCGAGGCCCAGACCATCGCCTTCCTCGAGCAGTGGGTACCCAAGGGCAAGTCGCCGATCTGCGGGAACAGCATCTGCCAGGACCGTCGGTTCCTGTACCGGCACATGCGTCAGCTGGAAAATTACTTCCATTACCGCAACCTCGACGTCTCCACCCTCAAGGAGCTGGCAGCGCGCTGGGCCCCCGAGGTGCGAGACAGCTTCAGCAAGGGCAACACGCACCTGGCGCTGGACGACATCCGCGAATCCATCGCCGAGCTGCGCCACTACCGCGAACACTTCATCAAATTCTAAAAAAACGTAGCTCACACGCTGCATGCGGCCGGCCAATGACGGGCCGGGCACTGATGCCCGGTTCCATGCGCTGACGGCCGCTCGCGTGTGTGATCGGTGTGGGTCTTGCTCATGTTGCTGATGCTTTATCTGATCGCCATCACCGCCGAAGCGATGACCGGTGCGCTGTCTGCCGGCCGTCGCGGCATGGACTGGTTCGGCGTGGTGCTGATCGCGTGCGTGACCGCATTGGGCGGTGGTTCGGTGCGTGACATGCTATTGGGGCACTACCCGCTGACGTGGGTCAAGCACCCGGAATACTTGGTGCTGACCAGCTGCGCGGCGCTGTTGACCATTTTCATCGCGCCGATGATGCGCCGCCTGCGCTCCCTGTTTCTGGTGCTCGACGCCTTGGGGCTGGTGGCCTTTACCCTCATTGGCTGCATGACCGCGCTGGAGATGGGGCAGGGGATGCTGGTGGCGTCCATCAGCGGTGTGATCACGGGGGTCTTCGGCGGAATTCTGCGGGATATCTTCTGCAATGACATTCCGCTTGTGTTCCGCCGGGAGTTATACGCAAGCGTGTCGTTCGCCGCGGCCTGGTTCTACCTGGGCTGCGACTACTTCAAGGTGCCCGCGGAGCAAGCCATGCTGCTGACGTTGTTCGGTGGGTTTCTGGTGCGGTTGCTGGCTATTCGCTTTCACTGGGAGATGCCCAAGTTTCATTACAATGACCAACAGTGAAGGTGGGCGCCCGCACCCGGCTAGCAGGCTCAGGCTTTGTGCTTCACCGCAAGGCTGCAGAGGCGGCGTAGCCTCCCAGCAGGTTCATGCCACCCCGTGCCGGGCAAGCGCCCACTCCACGTGCTCCCTCACCAGCGGCGAGGCATCGTCGCGCCTCGCCTTGAGGGCTTCGATGACCGGGATCGTGGAAGGGGCGTTGCCCAGGCCGACGGCCAGGTTGCGCAGCCAGCGCTCGTAACCGGCACGTCGCAGAGGCCCGCCTTCGGTCTTGCGCAGGAAAGTAGGCTCATCCCACAGAAACATCTGCGCCAGCTCCGCGTTCTCCAGGCCGTGGCGGGGCTGGAAGTCCTGCTCGCGGCTGGGCTTGGCGAAGCGGTTCCAGGGGCAGACGATCTGACAGTCGTCGCAGCCGAATACCCGGTTGCCCATCATCGAGCGCAACTCCACGGGAATCGGCCCTTTGAGTTCGATGGTCAGGTAGGAGATGCAGCGGCGGGCATCCAGCACGTACGGGCCGACGAAGGCCTGGGTGGGGCAGATGTCCAGGCAAGCCGTGCAGCGGCCGCAGTGTTCGCTGGTGGTGGCCTGGTCCACTGGCAGAGGCAGGTCGACGAACAGTTCGGCCAGAAAGAAATAGCTGCCGGCCTTGCGGTTGAGCAACAGGGTGTTCTTGCCGATCCAGCCAAGCCCGGCTTGTTCGGCCAGGGCCTTTTCCAGAACTGGCGCGCTGTCGACGAAGGCTCGGTAGCCAAAGGGGCCAATGCCCTGCTGGATGCGGTCGGCCAGCGACTGCACACGCTTGCGCACCAGCTTGTGGTAGTCCCTGCCCAAGGCATAGCGGGACACGTAGGCCTTCTCCGGCTGGGCCAGGCGCTGCGCCATCTGCGTGTCGCCGGGCAGATAGTCCATGCGCAGCGAGACGACGCGCACGGTGCCTGGGATCAGTTGCTCGGGGTGGGCGCGCTTGCTGCCGTGCGCCCCCAGGTATTCCATCTCCCCCTGATAACCGGCGTCCAGCCAGCGCTGCAGGTGGTGCTCGTGTTCGCCCAGGTCGATACCGGCGATGCCGACGTGGGCAAAGCCCAGTTCCTGGCCCCACAGCTTGATGTTGTGGGCCAATGCGTCGAGGTCAGGTGTGGAGGCGGACATGGATGGGCAAGCAATACGGGCAGAGGTGCGTATAATTCTGCCAGACATTGGAGCTTTTGACCCCATGCAACAGACCAGTAACCCCCTACACACCCCCACAGTGCTGAGCAGCCTGACCGTTGCCCACCTGCCGCCACGCCCTGCTCAGGCCCATAAAGGTGACTTCGGCCATGTGCTGGTGGTCGGCGGCGACCTTGGCACCGGCGGCTCCGTCCTGCTCAGTGCCGAGGCCGCCTTGCGCTGCGGCGCTGGGCTGGTGAGCGTAGCCACGCGGCCGGAGCACGTGGGCGCCGGGCTGACCCGGATGCCCGAAACCATGTGCCTGGGCGTGCAGTCGGCCAACCAGTTGATGACCGTGCTGGCCCGCGCTTCGGTGGCGGTCGTGGGGCCTGGCCTGGGGCAGGCGGCATGGGGGCGCAGCCTGCTGTCCGCCGTGGCCAACGCCGATGGCGCGCAGGTCTGGGATGCCGATGCCCTGAACCTGCTGGCAGCCACGCCCCTTGCGCTGCCCAGTGGCAGTATCCTGACCCCGCATCCAGGCGAAGCTGCGCGGCTGCTGGGTATTTCCACCGAAGCGGTGCAGGCGGATCGCCCGGGTGCAGCGCGCAAGCTGGCACGCCGCCACAACAGCGTGTGTGTGCTCAAGGGCGCAGGTACCCTGGTCGCCGACCCCGAAGGGCGGCTGGCGCGCTGCGACCGTGGCCATCCGGCCATGGCGGGCGCAGGCCTTGGGGATGTGCTCAGTGGCGTGTGCGGCGCGCTGCTGGCCCAGGGGCTTGGCGCCTGGGACGCCGCAGGCCTGGGCGTCTGGCTGCATGCCTGTGCTGGCGAGCGCCTGGGTAGCGGCGGCCGTGGGTTGGCCGCCAGTGACCTGATACCTGTGATTCGTGAGTTGTTGGAGGAGCATTCAGCGTGTCTGGCTTAAACCTGTTTCTGGCCGACGAAGCGGCCATGGTCGCCTTCGGCGGCCAACTCGCCCGGGTAACCGGTGGGCGCGGGATCATCTTCCTGGAAGGCGACCTTGGCGCTGGCAAGACAACCCTGTCTCGCGGCCTTATTCGTGGGTTGGGCCATACGGGTGCGGTGAAAAGCCCTACATTTACCGTGGTAGAACCCTACGAGATTGGTGATGTCCGAGCTTTTCACTTCGACCTCTATCGGCTGGTCGATCCGGAGGAGCTTGAGTTCATGGGCATTCGTGACTATTTCGAGGATGATCCACTGTGCCTGTTCGAGTGGCCACAAAAGGGTGCGGGCGTTTTGCCAAAGCCTGACCTGACCATTACCATAAGCCCCCAGGCGAGCGGACGCTCGCTTGTACTTTCGCCGCAGGGGGCTCGCGGCGACGCCTGGTGCGTGGCACTGGCCGAATACTATAAACAGCAAGCGGGGTAGGTATGCGCATACGCGCACTGGTCGCCATCGTTGGGCTTTTGCTGACAACGGTGACCGTTGAGGCTCTGGCCGTCACTCAAGTCAAGAGCGTGCGCCTGTGGCGTGCGCCGGACAACACCCGGTTGGTCTTCGACCTGTCCGGGCCTGTGCAGCACAGTGTCTTCACATTGAGCGCACCCGATCGGCTGGTCATCGACATCAACGGCGCAACCCTGGGCGCACCCTTGAAGGTGGCAACGTCCAATACGCCGATCAGCAGCGTGCGCTCGGCCCAGCGCACACCGACCGACCTGCGGGTGGTCGTGGACCTGAAGAAGTCGGTCACGCCCAAGAGCTTTACCTTGGCGCCCAACGCGCAATACGGCAATCGTCTGGTGGTCGACCTGTACGACCAGGAGGCGGACGCCATTGCCGCCAGTGCCCCAACGCCTGCGCCGCCACCGGTGCAGGCGCCGGCCACCACGCCAGCGGTGCCCGTCACGCCGACCCAGCCAGCCATCAAGCTGCCACCGGTGCCCAGTGGCAAGCGCGACATCGTGGTGGCCATCGATGCTGGCCACGGTGGCGAGGATCCTGGCGCTTCGGGCTCCAGCGGGCAGCATGAAAAAGACATCGTCCTGCAGATCGCCCGCGAACTGCAGCGCCAGATCAACAGCGAGAAGGGCTTTCGCGCCGAGCTGACGCGCACGGGCGACTACTTCATCCCATTGCGCAAGCGCACCGAGATCGCTCGCAAGAAAGGCGCCGACCTCTTCATCTCCATCCACGCCGATGCTGCCCCGTCGCGCGCTGCCTTCGGCGCCTCGGTGTTCGCCTTGTCCGACCGCGGTGCGACCTCCGAGACCGCACGCTGGCTGGCCGATACGGAAAACCGCTCCGACTTGATCGGCGGTGCCGGCAATGTCAGCCTCGACGACAAGGACCGCATGCTGGCCGGGGTGCTGCTCGACCTGTCGATGACGGCCACGCTCAGTTCCAGCCTCAACGTCGGTCAGAAGGTGCTGGGCAACATGGGGCGTATCACCTCGCTGCACAAGCAGCGCGTGGAGCAGGCCGGCTTCATGGTGCTCAAGTCCCCGGACATTCCGTCGATCCTGGTCGAGACCGGTTTCATCTCGAACAATGCAGAAGCCGCCAAGCTGGCTACGCGCAGCCACCAGCAGGCATTGGCCCGCTCCATTCACACCGGGGTTCGCCAGTACTTCCAGCAGAACCCACCGCCAGGCACCTACGTGGCGTGGCTACGCGACAGCGGCAAGATCGCCCAGGGCCCGCGTGAACATACGGTGCGGCCTGGTGAGACCCTGGCCATGCTCGCGGTTCGCTATCAAGTCAGCGTCACCAGCCTGCGCAGTACCAACAGCCTCAAGACCGATGAACTGAAGGTCGGCCAGCGCCTGGACATTCCTGCCACCACGTTGGCCTCGCAATGAGCGGCGGCTCACGCATCCAGCTGCTCAGCCCGCGGCTGGCCAACCAGATTGCGGCTGGCGAGGTGGTGGAACGGCCCGCATCGGTTGCCAAGGAGCTGTTGGAAAACAGTCTCGACTCCGGTGCTCGCCGGATCGACGTGGACGTCGAGCAAGGTGGCATCAAGCTGCTGAAGGTGCGCGACGATGGCAGCGGCATCTCTGCCGACGACCTGCCGCTGGCGCTGGAGCGCCATGCCACCAGCAAGATCCGCGAGCTGGAAGACCTCGAAGGCGTCCTGAGCTTGGGATTTCGCGGTGAAGCCCTGGCGTCGATCAGCTCGGTCGCACGGCTGACCCTGACCTCGC
Source organism: Pseudomonas sp. UBA5666 (assembly GCF_002420785.1). Lineage (NCBI taxonomy): Bacteria > Pseudomonadati > Pseudomonadota > Gammaproteobacteria > Pseudomonadales > Pseudomonadaceae > Pseudomonas > Pseudomonas sp. UBA5666. The sequence goes on from NZ_DIIQ01000008.1 coordinate 242,504, forward strand.
GCACGGCCAACGCCAGCGAAGCCTGGCAGGTGGAAACCGAAGGGCGCGAGATGACCGCGCGGGTGCAGCCTGCTGCGCACCCTGTCGGCACGTCCGTGGAAGTGCGGGACCTGTTTTTCAACACGCCGGCGCGGCGCAAGTTTCTCAAGGCCGAGAAAACCGAATTCGACCACCTGCAGGAAGTGATCAGGCGCCTGGCACTGGCCCGGTTCGACGTGGCCTTCCATCTGCGGCACAACGGCAAGAGCATTCTGAGCTTGCACGAGGCCCGCGAAGAAGCCGACCGGGCCCGGCGGGTGGGCGCCATCTGTGGTCCCGGTTTCATGGAGCAGGCCCTGCCCATCGACGTGGAGCGCAACGGTCTGCGCCTGTGGGGGTGGGTCGGGTTGCCGACATACTCGCGCAGCCAGGCAGACTTGCAGTACTTCTTCGTGAACGGGCGCGCGGTGCGTGACAAGCTGGTGGCCCATGCCGTACGCCAGGCTTACCGGGACGTGCTGTTCAACGGTCGTCACCCGACCTTCGTACTGTTCCTTGAGCTTGAGCCCAACGGCGTGGACGTCAACGTTCACCCAACCAAGCACGAAGTGCGCTTCCGTGAAGGCCGCAGCGTCCACGATTTCCTGTACGGCACCTTGCACCGTGCCCTGGCCGATGTGCGTCCCGAAGACCAGTTGGCTGCCCCGGCTGCCCTGCCTGAGGCGACCCGGCCGACGGGGCAGCAAGCAGGCGAGTTCGGGCCTCAGGGCGAAATGCGCCTGGCTGCGGCCGTGCTCGAGCAACCACGTGCTGCGCCGTCTCCCATTGCCGGCAGTGGCAGTGGCGCGGGTTACCAGTACTCATACACGCCCAGGCCGTCGCAGCCATTGCCGGCTGCCGAGGCCCAGGCGGTCTATCGCGAGTTCTACAAGCCCTTGAGCGAAGGCGCTGCCGCGCTGCCGGAAAGCCAGGGCGACATCCCCCCGCTTGGCTTCGCATTGGCCCAGCTCAAGGGCATCTACATTTTGGCCGAGAACGCCGCGGGCCTGGTCCTCGTCGACATGCATGCCGCCCATGAACGGATCATGTACGAGCGGCTGAAGGTGGCCATGGCCAGCGAGGGTCTTAGCGGTCAGCCGCTGCTGGTGCCCGAAACGCTCGCCCTGAGCCAGCGCGAGGCCGATTGCGCCGAAGAACACGCCGCCTGGTTCCAGCGCCTGGGCTTCGAACTGCAGCGCCTGGGCCCGGAAACGCTGGCGATTCGCCAGATTCCAGCACTGCTCAAGCAGGCCGAAGCCAACCGCCTGGTGCAGGATGTGCTGGCGGACCTCATGGAGTACGGCACCAGCGACCGTATTCAGGCACACCTGAACGAACTGCTCGGCACCATGGCCTGCCACGGTGCCGTGCGTGCCAATCGGCGCCTGGCGATTCCTGAAATGAACGCCTTGCTGCGCGACATGGAAAATACCGAGCGCAGCGGCCAGTGCAACCATGGCCGTCCCACATGGACCCAGATGGGCCTGGATGATCTGGACAAACTATTCCTGCGCGGTCGATGACATGAGTGGCAAGCCCCCTGCAATATTCCTGATGGGCCCGACCGCGTCGGGCAAGACCGACCTGGCCATCGAGCTGAGCAAAGTCTTGCCCTGCGAACTGGTGAGCGTTGATTCTGCCCTGGTCTATCGGGGCATGGACATTGGTTCGGCAAAGCCCTCGAAGGCCGTCCTGGCTGCCCACCCGCACCACCTGATCGACATCCGCGACCCGGCCGAAGCCTACTCGGCAGCGCAGTTTCGTGCCGACGCCTTGCGCGTGATGGCCGAGATCACCGCACGCGGCAACATCCCCTTGCTGGTGGGCGGGACCATGCTCTATTACAAGGCGTTGACCGAGGGGCTGGCCGACATGCCGGCGGCCGATGCCCAGGTCAGGGCCGAGCTCGAGGCCCTGGCCGAGGCCGAGGGCCTGGCAGCGCTGCATCGGCAGTTGGCTGAGGTCGATCCGGAGTCGGCCGCGCGCATTCATCCCAACGATCCGCAGCGGTTGATCCGGGCGCTGGAGGTATACCGGGTCAGCGGGCATAGCATGACGGCCCATCGCCAGCGTCAATTGGCTGAAAGTAGCGGTGTAGACGCAAGCGCCTGCGGTCATTTGCCCTATACTGTCGCCAGTCTTGCGATTGCGCCTACAGATCGTCACATTCTGCATCAGCGAATTGCGTTACGATTTTCACAGATGTTGGAACAGGGCTTTGTCGACGAGGTCCGATTGCTGCGAGCCAGAAGTGACTTGCACGCCGGGCTGCCGTCTATACGGGCAGTGGGCTATCGGCAGGTCTGGGATTACCTGGACGGCCAGCTGACTGAGAATGAGATGCGTGAACGGGGTATCATCGCGACCAGGCAGCTGGCCAAGCGGCAATTCACCTGGCTGCGTGGCTGGCCAGGCGTGCATTGGCTCGACAGCCTGGCCTGCGACAATCTGTCCCGCACCTTGAAATACCTTGGGGCCGTCTCCATATTGAGCTGAGTCCCTGCTGATTGCCGTCTATCCTTGTGAAAGCCGGCCTTACTTATCGTTTTTTCAGATTTTCCAATTATTTATCCTTACAGGAGTGCGGCATATGTCAAAAGGGCATTCGCTACAAGACCCTTACCTGAATACCTTGAGAAAAGAAAAGGTTCCGGTTTCGATCTACCTGGTCAACGGCATCAAGCTGCAAGGCTCGATCGAGTCGTTCGACCAGTTCGTGGTACTGCTGAAGAACACCGTCAGCCAGATGGTCTACAAGCACGCCATTTCCACTGTTGTACCTGCCCGCCCGGTTCGTCTGCCAAGCCCGTCCGATTCCGATCACGGCGACAGCGAGCCAGGCAACGCCTGATAGGAGCCTGCATTGTTCTTTGAGCGCCACGGTGGTGGTGAACGCGCGCTGCTCGTTCACTTGGAAGGTCAGAACCCTGAGGCGCGCGAAGACCCGCAGGAGTTTCAGGAACTCGCGTTGTCGGCCGGTGCCGACATCGTCTCGCTGGTAACGGTCACGAGGCATCAGCCCTCGGCCAAGTACCTGATTGGCAGTGGCAAGGTCGAGGAGTTGCACGACCGTGTCCATGCCGAGCAGGTAGACCTGGTGATTTTCAATCACACCCTCACGCCCAGCCAGGAGCGCAACCTCGAACGCGTGTTCGAGTGCCGTGTGCTCGACAGGACCGGGCTGATTCTGGATATCTTCGCTCAGCGCGCACGTACCCACGAAGGCAAGCTGCAGGTCGAACTGGCCCAGCTTGAGCACATGAGTACGCGGCTGGTACGCGGCTGGACCCACCTTGAGCGACAAAAAGGGGGTATTGGCCTGCGGGGGCCGGGTGAAACTCAGCTCGAAACCGACCGTCGCCTGCTGCGCGTGCGCATCCGGCAGATCAAGTCCCGCCTCGAGAAAGTGCGCAGCCAGCGTGAACAGGCGCGTCGCGGGCGTAAGCGTGCGGACATCCCGTCGGTCTCGCTGGTGGGCTACACCAACGCCGGCAAGTCCACGTTGTTCAACGCCCTGACCCAGTCGCAGGTGTACGCGGCCGACCAGTTGTTCGCTACCCTCGACCCGACGCTGCGTCGGCTTGAGCTCAACGACCTGGGGCCTATCGTGCTGGCCGATACCGTGGGCTTCATCCGGCACCTGCCGCACAAGCTGGTCGAGGCGTTTCGAGCTACGCTCGAGGAGTCGAGCAACTCCGACCTGCTGCTGCACGTGATCGATGCCCATGAGCCCGAGCGCATGGAGCAGATCGAGCAGGTGCTGGCAGTATTGGGCGAGATTGGCGCTGAAGGCTTGCCGATCCTCGAGGTGTATAACAAACTCGACCTGCTCGAAGAGGTCGAGCCGCAGATCCAGCGCAACGCCGACGGCAAGCCGGAGCGGGTCTGGGTTTCGGCACGTGACGGGCGTGGCCTGGAGCTGGTTGGCCAGGCGATTGCCGAGTTGCTGGGTGATGATCTGTTTGTCGGCACCTTGTGCCTGGAACAACGTTTTGCTCGCCTGCGCGCGCAATTCTTTGACTTGGGCGCGGTGCAGAGTGAAGCGCATGATGAAGAAGGGCGCAGCCTGCTGAGCGTGCGTCTGCCCAGGGTCGAACTCAATCGCCTGGTCAGCCGTGAAGGCATGGAGCCGCAAGTGTTTGTCGAGCAACACACTTTGCAATAAATGCCCCACGAGGTCGTCGGGCAGCAGTGACAGGCATTCTGTAGCATTGGACGGCGCGCCGTGGGCGCGTCTTTGCTTTATCAGATGGAGAGCGCTATGGCTTGGAACGAGCCGGGTGGCAACTCGAACAATCAGGATCCCTGGGGCGGCCGCCGCGGTGGCGGTGGTGGCGGCGACAAAAAAGGTCCGCCGGATCTGGACGAGGCCTTCCGCAAACTGCAGGACAGCCTCAACGGCATGTTCGGTGGTGGCAAGAAACGGGGTGGCGGTGACCGCAATGTCGGCAAGGGCGGCGGCCTGGGGCTGCTGGCCATCGGCCTGGCAGTGCTGGCGGCCATCTGGCTGTACAGCGCCGTGTATGTCGTCGACGAGCAGGAGCAAGCCGTTGTGCTGCGCTTCGGCAAGTATTATGAGACGGTCGGTCCCGGCCTGAACATCTACTTCCCGCCGATCGATCGCAAGTACATGGAAAACGTCACGCGCGAGCGGGCCTACACCAAGCAGGGCCAGATGCTGACCGAAGACGAGAACATCGTCGAGGTGCCGCTGACCGTCCAGTACAAGATCAGCAACCTGCAGGACTTCGTGCTCAACGTCGACCAGCCCGAGGTCAGCCTGCAGCATGCGACCGACAGCGCCCTGCGTCACGTGGTGGGCTCTACGTCCATGGACCAGGTGTTGACCGAAGGTCGTGAACAGATGGCCGTGGACATCCGCGAACGTCTGCAGCGTTTCCTCGACAACTACCGCACCGGTATCACCGTTACCCAGGTCAACGTGCAGAGCGCGGCAGCCCCGCGTGAAGTGCAGGAAGCCTTCGATGACGTGATCCGGGCCCGCGAAGACGAGCAGCGTGCCCGCAACCAGGCCGAGTCCTACGCCAATGGCGTGGTGCCCGAAGCCCGTGGTCAGGCTCAGCGCATCATCGAAGACGCCAACGGCTACCGCGATGAAGTCATTGCCCGAGCCAAAGGTGAGGCCGACCGCTTCACCAAGCTGGTCACCGAGTACCGCAAGGCACCTGACGTGACCCGTCAGCGCCTGTACCTGGAAACCATGCAGGCGGTGTATAGCAATTCGAGCAAGGTCATGGTGGCGACCAAGGACGGGCAGAACAACCTGCTCTACCTGCCGCTGGACAAGATGGTCGAAGGCAGCCGCAACCCGTCCGCGCCTGCAAGCGGCGTATCGTCGGCCAACGACGCTGCGGCCGCGCGCTCGGCGCAGGACACGCAACAGCAACAGCAGCCGCTGCGCACTAGGGAGAGCCGCTGATGAGCAACCGATCGCTGATCGCCCTGATCGCCGCCGTGGTTCTGGCCATCGTGGCCTGGAACAGCTTCTACATCGTGTCCCAGACCGAACGTGCAGTTCTGCTGCGCTTCGGTAAGGTCGTCCAGGCCGATGTCCAGCCAGGGCTGCACGTGAAAGTGCCGTACGTGAACCAGGTACGCAAGTTCGACGCCCGCCTGATGACCCTCGACGCGCCTACCCAGCGGTTCCTGACCCTGGAGAAGAAAGCGGTGATGGTCGACGCCTATGCCAAATGGCGCGTCAAGGATGCCGAGCGCTTCTACACGGCCACCTCCGGCATGAAGCAGATTGCTGACGAGCGTCTGTCCCGTCGTCTGGAAAGCGGCCTGCGTGACCAGTTCGGCAAGCGCACCTTGCACGAGGTGGTGTCGGGTGAGCGTGACGCGTTGATGGCCGACATCACCGCTTCGCTGAACCGCATGGCCAACAAGGAGCTGGGTATCGAGGTCGTCGACGTCCGCGTCAAGGCCATCGACCTGCCCAAGGAAGTCAACCGCAGCGTGTTCGACCGCATGAGCACCGAGCGTGAGCGCGAGGCGCGCGAGCACCGGGCCAAGGGTAACGAGCTGGCTGAAGGTATTCGTGCAGACGCCGATCGTCAGCGCCGTGTGCTGCTGGCCGAGGCCTATCGCGAAGCTGAAGAGACCCGCGGTGACGGTGATGCCCAGGCGGCTTCCATCTACGCCAAGGCCTACACGCAGGACGCTGATTTCTATGCGTTCTACCGTAGCCTGCAAGCCTACCGCGAGAGCTTCTCCAGCAAGAGCGACGTGCTGGTCCTGGATCCGAAGAACGAGTTCTTCCGCTTCATGGACAAGAGCAGGCCCTGAGTCGAATTCGGGCAGGCGCCCCGCCTGGCAGCTAAAACGCCAGGCAGGGTGCATCCCGAATCAAAAGGGGTGTATGATGAGTCAGCCGGGAAATTTCCCGGCTTTTTTGCGTCTGCAAGGTTGATCGGCCCGGTGTCGGTCCGCTTTTGACACGTTCGCAAGGCAATTCGAGGGTATCGGGTACGGTGGCTGCGCTGGGATCAGTGCTGCCCGTTGCTGTGCGCGATACCTGCTTTACTGACGGCCGGCCTGCTGGCGGCCGCCCGGACCAGAGGGGAAAAGGCGTAATGGCAACGGTAGACCGCTGGCTGCTGCCAGATGGCATCGAGGAAGTACTGCCACCTGAGGCTGCGCGTATCGAGATCGCGCGTCGCCAGGTGTTGGACCTGTTCCAGAGTTGGGGTTACGAACTGGTCGTCACCCCGCATATCGAGTACCTGGAGTCGCTGCTCACCGGCGCCGGCCAGGACCTGGATCAGCGTACCTTCAAGGTAGTAGACCCGCAGTCCGGCCGCCTGATGGGCTTTCGTGCCGACTTCACGCCGCAGGTTGCGCGCATCGACGCCCATACCCTGCGCCGTGAAGGCCCAAGCCGGTTGTGCTACGCCGGCAGTGTGCTGCATGCCCAGCCGCGTGCCTTGTCCACCTCGCGCAGCCCTATCCAGCTGGGTGCCGAACTGTATGGCGATGCCAGCCCCACCAGCGATGTGGAAGTCATCAGCCTGATGCTCGCCACGTTGCAGTTGGCCGATGTGCCTGATGTCCACATGGACCTGGGCCATGTGGGTATCTACCGTGGGTTGGCTCGGGCCGCCGGTCTGTCGGGCGCGGTCGAGCAGCAGTTGTTCGACGCCCTGCAACGTAAGGCGGTCGACGAAGTGCAGGCGCTGACGGCCGACGTGCCAAACGATGTGGGCAACATGTTGCGAGCCCTGGTCGAGCTATGCGGCGGCAGGGAAGTCCTGGCCGAGGCCCGCGTACGCCTGGGTCGTGCACCTGCCAGCGTGCTGGCGGCCCTGGACGATTTGCTGGCCATCGCCGATCGGCTGGCCGCCCGTTACCCGCAGTTGCCGTTGTACTTCGACCTGGGTGAGCTGCGCGGTTACAACTACCACACGGGCGTGGTGTTTGCGGTGTTCGTACCAGGTGAAGGGCAGTCGATTGCCCAAGGCGGCCGTTATGACGACATCGGCGCCGACTTTGGCCGGGCGCGCCCGGCTACCGGTTTCTCCACGGATTTGAAGACCCTGGTCACACTGGGGCGAGCGGAGGTCGTACTGCCCACGGGCGGCATCTGGATGCCGGACAGTGGCGATGCGGCCCTATGGCAGCATGTCTGCCAGTTGCGCAACGAGGGCCAGCGTGTGGTCCAGGCCCTGCCTGGTCAGCCGCTGAGTGCTGCCCTTGAAGCGGATTGTGATCGTCAATTGATTCAGCAAGACGGGCGCTGGCAGGTTCTGCCGCTGGCCCAGTGAGTTTCTGCGTCGGCAACAGGCCGGCAACCAAGTTTGCGTGAATGAGGACCAATGTAATGGGTAAGAATGTCGTCGTCCTGGGCACCCAGTGGGGTGATGAGGGCAAAGGCAAGATCGTCGATCTGCTGACCGAACATGCTGCCGCCGTCGTGCGCTACCAGGGTGGCCACAATGCGGGCCACACCCTGGTGATCAACGGTGAAAAGACCGTTCTGCACCTGATTCCATCCGGCATCCTGCGTGAAGGCGTGCAATGCCTGATCGGCAACGGTGTGGTCGTTGCACCCGATGCACTGATGCGCGAGATCACCAAGTTGGAAGAGAAGGGCGTACCGGTGCGTGAGCGCCTGCGCATTTCCCCGGCTGCGCCGCTGATCCTGTCGTACCACGTCGCGCTGGACCAGGCCCGTGAAAAAGCCCGTGGCGAAGCCAAGATCGGCACCACCGGCCGTGGTATTGGCCCAGCGTACGAAGACAAGGTTGCCCGCCGTGGCCTGCGCGTGGGCGATCTGTTCCACCGCGAGCGTTTTGCCGCCAAGCTGGGCGAGCTGCTGGACTACCACAACTTCCAGCTGGTGAATTACTACAAAGAGCCTGCCATCGACTTCCAGCAGACGCTGGACGAGTGCATGGCCTACGCCGAACAGCTCAAGCCGATGATGCTCGACGTCACTGCCGAGCTGCACAACCTGCGTCGTGCCGGCAAGGACATCATGTTCGAAGGCGCACAGGGCTCGCTGCTGGACATCGACCACGGTACCTACCCGTACGTCACCAGCTCCAACACCACCGCTGGCGGTATCTCGACCGGTTCCGGCGTGGGCCCGATGTACCTGGACTACATCCTGGGCATCACCAAGGCCTACACCACCCGCGTAGGCTCGGGTCCGTTCCCAACCGAACTGTTCGATGACACGGGCGCCACCTTGGCCAAGCGTGGCCATGAGTTCGGTTCCACGACCGGGCGTGCCCGTCGTTGCGGCTGGTTCGATGCCGTCATCCTGCGCCGCGCCATCGACGTCAACAGCATCTCGGGTATCTGCCTGACCAAGCTCGACGTGCTCGACGGCCTGGAGACCATCAACATCTGCGTAGGTTACAAGGATGCCAATGGTGAAGTGATCGAAGCCCCGACCGATGCCGACAGCTACATCGGCCTGCAACCGGTGTACGAAACACTGCCGGGCTGGAGCGAGTCGACCCTGGGTGCCAAGACCCTGGAAGCGCTGCCTGCCAATGCGCGTGCCTACATCACCCGCATCGAGGAACTGATCGGCGCACCGATCGACATCATCTCCACCGGCCCGGACCGCAACGAAACCATCGTGCTGCGTCATCCGTTCGCCTGATCTGCCCTCCAGGCTGATCTGACGCCGTGGCCCTGAACAGGGGTCGCGGCGTTTTTCATTGTGGGTACGAAGCTCGTATTGCTTGAGCTTGGCGTGTATCCCCGCTGCTACCGGCATAACCCTTGCTGTAAGAATTGTCTGTCGATGCCATCAAAGTAATGGCGCCAGAAAACACGAGGGTTTTACCGTGTCTGCCATCCTTTCGCTGTTACGAAGCCGCCTATTGCGGCCTGTTTTTGTGGCCTTGGGTATCGCCCTTTTGGTGCAGGTGCTGGTGGCCGTTGCCCTGACACGAAGCACGGTTTCGGCCCTTGAGCGCGAACTGGCCCAACGCCTTGGGCATGACAGCCAACAACTCACGACTGATCTGGAACAAGCCGGCCAGGAGGTGCGCGCAGGCCTCGATGGCTTGTCTGCCAGCACTCGCCAACGCTTGAGTGCAGGGCTCTCGACACGCCTGCAGGCCGAGCAGCAGCAACTGCGCGAGACCCTCGAAGGCACCTTGAAGGAGTCCGCCAACGACATGGCAGAGTTGCTGGCCTCGGTGGCGCCGCGCGCCATCTGGGACAAGGATGTGCCGGTGTTATCGGATTTCGCCCGACGGGCGCAGCGCAATCCCAACGTTCTGTTCGTGATTTATGACGATGCAGAAGGCCAGCACCTGACCCGCTACCTGAACCGACAGAACCCAATCAACCAGGCATTGCTCGAGAAGGGGCAAGGGGAGCGGGCGCTGGACAAAGTAATCGAGGCCGCACGCCGCGACCCTGCTGTGTACATGGTCGAAGCGTCGATTAACCCGAATGGGGCAGAAATCGGCAAGGTGCTGATGGGTGTTTCAACCGCCGGCATCGATCAGCAGCTGGCCGCTCTGGACCAACGTTTCGCGGCCTTGATCACCAGCAGCGAACAGTTGGTTGGCGACAGCCTGGTGGGGGCGGCTGCCGACAGTGGCAAGACACTGCGTGAACGCCTGGAGGCTGCGCAAGGCAGCGCCGCGGCCATGCAGAACAATACAGCTCAAACCGTGCGCGATGCGGCGGCAGAATTGCGTTGGCGCATCGGCCTGGGCCTGGTGCTGGTGGGGCTGGGCGTGCTGTTGGTGGTGGCCATAGTGCTGGGCCGGCGTGTGGTGAGCAAGTTGCGTCTGTTGATCGCGGCGCTCGATGACCTGGCAGCGGGCGAAGGCGACCTGACCAAGCGGGTACCCCTGGACAGCCGCGACGAGATTGGCGACATGGCCTCAGCGGTCAATCGCTTCGTCGACAAGCTGCAACCTATCGTGCGCGAAGCCGGTGACGTGGCCGAGCGCACCGGTGTGGAGATCGGCGCCATGACCCAGCGCAACGCAGGCGCCGATGCCGCCGCCGCGTTGCAGCGTGATGAGGTGGCGGCCAGCCTGAGCGACCTGTCGAGCATGGCTGAAGAAGCCCAGGCCGAGAGCCATGCCATGCAGGCCGCCTTGCAGCAGGTGGTGGACATTCGCCAGGCCACTGACGAAAATAGTCGCACCTCGACGCAGCTGGCCGGGCTCATCGAAAACCTGGCCGGGCAGGTGGATGCAGGCTCGCAGGTCATCGAGCGCCTGGCCAAGCAAAGCGAGCAGATCGAGGTGGTGCTGACGGTCATCCACGGCATTGCCGAGCAAACCAACCTGCTGGCCCTCAACGCCGCCATCGAAGCCGCCCGTGCCGGCGAGACGGGGCGAGGCTTTGCCGTAGTGGCGGATGAAGTCAGGGCGTTGGCGAGCAAGACGCAACGCTCCACCGGTGACATCCAGGCGCATATTGCCGCACTGCAGGCAGGGGCGAAGGAGGCGGTGGCCACGATCAGTCAGGCGGGTACAAAGGCCAGCGAAGGGCTGCTGGTGCTGCGTGACAACGAGCGTCGCCAGCAGTCGGTACAGGCTGCGGTGGAGCAGGTGCATGCGGCCATAGGCTTGGCCACTCGCGCAGCTGAGCAGCAGGCGAGCGGGGCGCAGGCCGTGCGGGGGCGGGTGCAGAACATTCATACCCAGGCCGAACGTTCAGCCGAAGTGGTGATGCAGACCACGGCAAGCAGCAAGGTGCTGGACGATCTGGCGGCCCAGCTTCGGGCAAGTCTGGGCCAGTTCCGGGCGTGATGCGCTTTGGGCCATCACGCGCGGTTCAGGTACATCCGCGTTGTCAGCAAATACACCGGCAACCCTGAAACCACGATCAGCAGCGCCGCATAGGGTGCCGCCGCTGCGAACTCGACATTGGCCGTGTGTGCCCAGACTTCGGTGGCAAGGGTCGTCATGCCGGTAGGACTGAGCAGCAACGTTGCCGTCAATTCCTTCATGGCGTCCAGAAACACCAGGGCGAAGGCCGCTGCCATCGCCGGGAAGATGATCGGCAGGGTCACTTTGCAGAACGCGGCAAAGCTGCTTGCACCCAGGGTGCGTGCCGCCTCTTCCAGCGTAGGGGATGCCTTGTTCAAGGCCGTGCGCACGGGCGACTGGGCCAAAGGCAGGAACAGCAGTGCATAGGCCAGAAGCAGTAACGCCGTGGTCTGGTACAGCGCCGGCACGTAGTGCAGGGCAAAGAACACCAGCGTCAGGGCAATGACAAGCCCGGGCAGGGCATGCAACAGGTAGGGCAGGCGTTCTGCCCAGATGGCCAGGCGCCCCTTGTAGCGCACCACCAGGAAGCTGATCGGCAGAGCCAGCACGACGCAGAAACCGGCGCCGCCTAGCGACACGGACAGCGATGTGAACAGTGCCCTGGAAATATCCGCAATGGGGAACGCTGCGGATGAACCCACACTGAGCCAGTAACCGAGCATGGCCAATGGAATACCGCTGCCCAATACGGCCAGGCCCAGGCAGAACACTTGAGCAGGTATCGCCCAGCCACGCAGCTTTACAGGTTGAGCGCGGCGTGCCACGCCCTGGCCAATGCGTACATGCCGTGCCTTGCCACGTACCCGCAGTTCCAGCCACAGCATGATCAAGCACATGGCCAACAGCACGGCGGACAACATGGCCGCGTTGGCGTTGCTGAATTCCAGCTCGAACTGCTGGTAGATGGCGGTGGTGAATGTCTGCAAGCCCAGAATCGACAGTGCGCCGAACTCCACGAGCATGTGCAGGGCGATCAGCAGGGCGCCACCCAGCATCGACGGCCACAGCAAGGGCAGGGTGACTTTCCGGTACACGCTCCAGCGGCTGCAACCCAATGTGCGCGCCGACTCCTCAAGGGAGGTGTCCAGGTTGCGTAAAGTGGCCGCCACCGGGAGGAAGATCAGCGGGTACTTGGACAGGGCCATTACCAGAATGGCGCCGCCCAAGCCTTCGAAGTCCGAGCTTAGCGAAACCCAGGTAAAGCTGCTGACGAACGACGGCACGGCAAAGGGCAGGCACAGCACCACCCCCCACAACCTGCGCCCGGGCAGGTCGCTGCGTTCCAGCAGCCATGCCAGCGCCAGGCCTACGACCATACAGGTCAGCGTAACCCCGACCATCAGCAGCAGGGTGTTGCGCATCAGCCCCCATACGTAGGGGCGCCACAACAGGTACAGCGCCTCTCGCCAGCCGGCTTCCCAGGCTTTGATGGCCACGTAGAGCAATGGCAGTACGCTCATCGCCACCAGGAAAAGCACGGGCAGCACCACCCAGATCGAGGGGCGCTTGCGGCGCGGTACGAAACGTACCGGCACCGGCTGGGTCAGGGCGGCAGTCATCAGAGCAGACCGACCTCACGCTCAAGCTCAAGGGCTTCTTCGGCATTGCCGAGGTCGGCCGGCGTGATCTTGGGCGGGCGCAACTCGTCGAACGGCTTCAGGCCGCGATCGGAAACCATGCCCTTGTGCAGTGGGTATTCGGCCGTGGTCTGGGTGATCACGCGCTGGCCTTCTTCGCTGGCCATCCAGTTGAGCAATGCCTGGGCTTCCTTGGGGTGCTTGCTGGCCTTCACGGCCGCGGCACCCGAAATGGTCACCAGGTTGCCGGCGTCGCCATCGGCCAGGTAGTACAGCTTGGAGTCAAGCTTGCCGCGCTCGCGCTCCAGGGCGTACCAGTAGTAGTTGTTGACCAGCACCGCGCCCACTTCACCTTTCTCCACGGCCTTGAGGGCGACCATGTTGTTGGTGTAGGTCTTGCCGAATGCCTTCAGGCCGGTCAGCCATTCTTCCGTTGCTTCGCGGCCATGCATCTTCAGGATGGCTACCGCCTGCTCCTGGAAGGCCCCGCTGGTGGGTACGAAGCCAACGCGCCCGTCCCATTCAGGGTTGGCGAAGTCCATGACCGTGGTCGGCAGGTCCTTCTCGTCGATTTTCTTGGGGTTGTACACCACCACCCGGGTCCGCGCGGTCACGCCCATCCAGGTACCGTTGGCGGCGACATATTCCTTGGGCAGCATGTTGAGCGTGGCATCATCGATCTTTGCCAGCAGGCCCAGCTCACCCAGGTTATTCAGGGGTGGCGACTCTTCGGTATAGATGATGTCGGCCGGCGAGCGCTCGCCTTCTTCGATGATCTGGCTGGCCAGCTGGTTGCTGCTGCCCTTGCGGATATTGATATGGATGCCGGTCTTGGCTTCATAAGCCTTGGCGATGGCCTCGCCGATTTCCTTGTGCTGACCGTTGTACATGGTCAAGGTGACCGGCGCATCTGCCATGGCGGCCGGAGCGCCGATGACCAGGCTCAACACGGCGGCGGCCAGGGTGCGCATCAGCGGTTGCGGGCGGATCGTCATGCGGGTACTTCCTCGCTTACGGCTACATATTTGGAAACAATGGTAAACGAAATCGTTTCTCATGTGGCGAGGTGACGATAAATTCATTGAGCGGGGTGCTTGGGGCTATGCACGCGTCGGAAAGGGCGAGGCGTTGGGTTTTGTGCGCCATCTTGCACAACGCCGAAAACACGGAAGGGCGGGGCCATGATGCTAAATTTCAGGCAAGAAAAAACCCACTAGCAAGCTAGTGGGTTTTTGTATGGTGCCCAGGAGAAGACTCGAACTTCCACGACCGTTAAGTCACTGATACCTGAAACCAGCGCGTCTACCAATTCCGCCACCTGGGCAAAGCTTTACATCATCTGATGAAGGCGACTATTGTTCGCTTCACACAGTAGTAACAGATCCTTGGTCATCTATTACTTGAAAATTTTGGTGCCCAGGAGAAGACTCGAACTTCCACGGCCGTTAAGCCACTGATACCTGAAACCAGCGCGTCTACCAATTCCGCCACCTGGGCACACATTCGAGATAAAAGATGCTTTACAGCGCCGCTCATCTCTACTACAACTTCGGGGTTGTCCGTCGTCGTGGTGCGCACTATACGGATGCCCTCGGGGGCTGTAAAGCCCTCGATCAAAAAAAATCTCAAAAAATTCAACTTGTTGATTTCATGGGCCTATTGCCGCTCGCCGGGCGCTCCTCAGGGGGCTGTCCAAGGCTGACATTTCCGGTTTCAATACGCCTATGCCAGAATTCCTATCTATATACCCCAAGGTGAACCCCTTCTGATGGCCGATTGGCAATCCCTCGATCCCGAGGCCGCTCGCGAAGCGGAAAAATACGACAACCCCATTCCCAGCCGTGAGCTGATCCTGCAGCGCCTTGCCGACCGTGGCGAACCGGCCGCGCGCGAGGAGCTGGCGGCAGAGTTCGGTCTGCACGAAGAAGACCAGATCGAAGCACTGCGCCGCCGCCTCAGGGCCATGGAGCGCGACGGCCAGCTTATCTATACCCGGCGCGGCACCTATGCCCCGGTGGACAAGCTGGACCTCATCTGCGGCCGCGTCTCCGGCCACCGCGACGGCTTCGGCTTCCTCATTCCCGACGACGGTAGCGAAGACCTGTTCCTGAGCCCGTCGCAGATGCGCCTGGTGTTCGATGGCGACCGCGCCCTGGCGCGTGTGTCCGGCGTCGACCGCCGTGGTCGCCGCGAAGGCGCCTTGGTCGAGGTCGTCTCCCGCGCCCATGAAAGCGTGGTAGGCCGCTACTTCGAGGAAGGCGGCATCGGTTACGTGACCCCTGACAACCCGAAGATCCAGCAGGAAGTGCTGGTCACGGCCGGGCGTAACGGTGGCGCGAAGATCGGCCAGTTCGTCGAGATCAAGATCACCCATTGGCCAACGGCGCGTTTCCAGCCGCAAGGCGATGTGGTGGAAGTGGTCGGCAACTACATGGCGCCGGGCATGGAAATCGACGTTGCCCTGCGCAGCTACGATATCCCGCACGTCTGGCCCAAGGATGTGATCAAGGAGGCCCGCAAGTTCCGCTCTGAAGTCGAAGACAAGGACAAGGAAAAGCGCGTCGACCTGCGCCACCTGCCCTTCGTGACCATCGACGGCGAGGACGCGCGCGACTTCGACGACGCCGTTTACTGCGAACCCCTGGGCAAGCTGCGGATGTTCTCCGGCGGCTGGCGCCTTTATGTGGCGATCGCCGACGTGTCGAGCTACGTCCGCCTGGGCTCGGCGCTGGATGTGGAAGCCCAGCAGCGCGGAAACTCGGTGTACTTCCCCGAGCGTGTGGTGCCCATGCTGCCCGAGGAATTGTCCAACGGCCTGTGCTCGTTGAACCCGCACGTCGATCGCCTGGCCATGGTCTGTGAAATGACCATGAACAAGGCCGGGCAGATGGTCGACTACCAGTTCTATGAAGGGGTCATCCACTCTCACGCCCGGCTGACCTACAACAAGGTCAGCAGCATGCTCGAGCATTCACGCACCCGTGAAGGCAAGGCGCTGCGCGAGGAATACAAGGAAGTCGTCCCGGACCTGAAGAACCTCTACAACCTGTACAAGGTCCTGCTCGATGCCCGGCACACCCGCGGTGCCATTGACTTCGAGACCCAGGAAACTCGCATCGTCTTCGGCGAAGACCGCAAGATCGCGGAAATTCGCCCGACCGTGCGCAACGATGCGCACAAGCTGATCGAGGAATGCATGCTGGCCGCCAACGTGGCCACGGCAGAGTTTCTGCAAAAGCACGGTGTGCCGGCCCTGTACCGGGTGCACGATGGCCCGCCACCGGAGCGCCTGGAAAAGCTGCGTGCTTTCCTGGGTGAGCTGGGGCTGTCACTGCACAAGGGCAAGGACCCGTCGCCCAAGGACTACCAGGCACTGCTGGCGAGCATCGCCGCCCGCCCGGACTTCCACCTGATCCAGACCGTGATGCTGCGCTCGCTCAGCCAGGCGGTGTACAGCACCGACAACAACGGCCACTTCGGCCTGAACTACGAGGCGTACACCCACTTCACCTCGCCGATCCGTCGTTACCCTGACTTGCTGGTCCACCGCGCCATCCGCAGCGTCATCCGCTCCAAGGTCGATACCCCACACGTCAAGCGTGCCGGTGCCATGAGCATTCCCAAGGCGCGTATCTACCCGTACGACGAGAACACCCTCGAGCAACTGGGCGAACAATGCTCGATGACCGAACGCCGGGCCGACGAAGCCACACGTGACGTGGTCAACTGGCTCAAGTGCGAGTACATGAAGGACCGCGTGGGCGAGACGTTCCCGGGTGTGATCACGGCGGTGACAGGTTTCGGCCTGTTCGTCGAGCTGACCGACATCTACGTCGAGGGTCTGGTGCACGTCAGTGCGCTGCCGGGCGACTATTACCACTTCGACCCTGTGCATCATCGTCTGTCGGGCGAACGCACTGGCCGCAGCTTCCGCCTGGGTGACACGATCGAGGTCAAGGTCATGCGCGTGGACCTGGACGAGCGCAAGATCGACTTCGAAGTGGCCGACGCCACCCTGGCCGCTCCGATCGGTCGCAAGCAACGCGGTACACCTGCTGCCGCTGCCCCGACCGAGCAAGCGCCGGAGCAAGAGAAGGCCAGGGCCACGCCCAAGCCGCGCAGCCGCAAGAGCGAAGCCTCCGAGGCGTACTTCCCCAAGGACGCCGTGCAGCGCAACGCCGAGGTGCGCAAGAGCCGCGAAATGAAAAAGGCGCTGATGACCGAGGCCCGCAGTACCAGCCACGGCAGCAGCAAGTCGGACAAGGGCAGCAAGACGTCTGGCAAGCCTACCAAGCACCGTAAAGGGCCGTCGAAATCCGGCGCATCACGCAAGAGCAAGAGCAATTCATGAGTCAGTTGGAAAAGATCTACGGCGTTCACGCGGTACAGGCGCTGTTGCAGCACCATCCGAAGCGGGTCAAGCAGATCTGGCTGTCGGAGGGCCGCAGCGAGCCGCGCCTGCAAGCGCTGCTGGCCTTGGCCGCCGAGAACCGCGTAGCTGTGGGTCAAGCCGAGCGCCGCGAGTTGGACGCCTGGGTCGAAGGCGTGCACCAGGGCGTGGTCGCCGAGGTGAGCCCCAGCCAGGTCTGGGGTGAGCTCATGCTCGAGGAGTTGCTCGAGCGCACTGAAACCCCGCCTCTGATCCTGGTGCTGGACGGGGTGACCGACCCGCACAACCTTGGTGCCTGCCTGCGTACCGCTGATGCAGCGGGCGCAACGGCCGTGATCGTGCCCAAGGACAAATCGGCGACCCTGACGCCTGTGGTGCGCAAGGTCGCGTGCGGAGCAGCCGAGGTGATCCCGCTGGTGGCCGTGACCAACCTTGCGCGTACGCTTGAGAAGCTGCAGCAGCGTGGCCTGTGGGTGGTGGGAACCGCCGGCGAAGCCGAGCAGGAAATCTATCAGCAGGACCTGACCGGCCCGCTGGTGATGATCATGGGCGCCGAAGGCAAGGGCATGCGCCGGCTGACCCGCGAGCACTGCGACTTTCTGGTGAAGCTGCCGATGAGCGGCAGCGTCAGCAGCCTGAACGTGTCCGTGGCCACTGGCGTGTGCCTGTTCGAGGCCGTGCGCCAGCGCCAGGCCAAGGGTTGATCCCATGACCGTGCCGGTCTTTTGGCCGGCACGTGCCCGCTTGAACGGATCCTGCACGGGCCGCTGTACCCGCGACGCGACAGATGCCGCGTCGAAGTGTTTCCGGTTGTTCAAATAATCGCCAATTGCCTTGCTTGTCTGTTTGGCCTTCTCTACAATTGCGCCCCTTGCTGAGCTGGCAGGTGCGCATGTGCCTCTACTCCCTGGCAAGACACACCAGTGTCATTCACTCCTTGTCTGACCAGATTCGCTGGCAGACTACTAACCCGTAAGGAGCATTCATGCGTCATTACGAAATCATCTTCCTGGTTCACCCGGACCAGAGCGAGCAAGTCGGCGGCATGGTTGAGCGTTACACCAAGCTGATCGAAGAAGATGGTGGCAAGATCCACCGCCTGGAAGATTGGGGCCGTCGTCAACTGGCCTATGCAATCAACAATGTTCACAAGGCTCACTACGTGATGCTGAACGTTGAGTGCACCGGCAAGGCCCTGGCCGAGCTGGAAGACAACTTCCGCTACAACGATGCCGTTATCCGTAACCTTGTCATCCGTCGCGACGAAGCCGTTACCGGTCAGTCCGAGATGCTGAAGGCTGAAGAAAACCGCAGCGAGCGCCGTGAGCGTCGCGAGCGTCCTGAGCATGCCGAGTCCGCCGAAGGCGACGACAGCAATGACAGCGACTCCAGCGATAACGCTGACGAGTAATCCACGGACCTTTAGAGGAGCCTATTAAATGGCACGTTTCTTCCGTCGTCGTAAATTCTGCCGCTTCACTGCTGAAGACGTGAAAGAGATCGACTTCAAAGATCTCAACACCCTGAAAGCTTACGTATCCGAAACCGGCAAGATCGTTCCAAGCCGTATCACCGGTACCAAAGCTCGTTATCAGCGTCAGCTGGCTACCGCTATCAAGCGCGCCCGCTTCCTGGCCCTGCTGCCCTACACCGACAGCCACGGCCGCTGAGACCGGGTCGTCGACAAGCAGTAAGGGATTAGCATGCGAGCGTTAGCAAGTTTCATCATGCGCGGTCGTGTGCAGGCCACCCTCGTGGTGGTCATCAGCGCGGTATTGCCGCTGCTGTTCTGGTTGAGTGCCGCTGCCGGCAGCCTTGTGCTGCTGCGACGCGGGTTCAAGGATGCTTCAACGGTCATCGCTGGCGGCTTGCTGGCAGGGTTGGCCGTTTGGGTCATGGGCGATCCGATCACCTTCATGGTGATCGCGGGTGCCCTGGCACTTGCCGGCCTGTTGCGGGCCGAGCATCCCTGGAGTCGGGTGTTGGTGGTCAGTGCCGTGTTCGCCGTGGCGTTCAGCCTCGTGCTTGATCTGGCGCTGGCCCCTACCTTCGATGCGCTGGCCAAGGCGTTTGCCGAAGCCATGCCGCAAGTCGAAGGGCAGCCGGTACTCTCCGGTGAAGTGATCCGCCCATTGCTGGTCACTTCCACAGCCGTGACAGTGCAGTTGTTCTGCGTGCTGGCCCTGGTGCTGGCGCGTTATTGGCAGGCAGCGTTGTACAACCCTGGAGGCTTCGGTCACGAGTTTCGTGCCCTGAAGCTGCCGAAACAGACCATGGTGGCCCTGGTGGCAGTGATGGTGGTGGCCCCGTTCATCGGGCCGCAGTTCATCATCCTGGCATCGGCTTCGAGCCTGGTACTGGTGCTGGCCGGCATCGCTTTGATGCATGGGCTTGTGGCGCAGGGCCGACTGGCCGGTTTCTGGCTAGTAGGGATGTACGTGACGCTGCCGCTGATCATGCAGCTGATTTACCCGTTGCTGGTGGTCCTGGCCATTGTCGACAGCCTGATTGATTTTCGCGGTCGCAAGTCCCCCAAAGGGAATGACTCCGCGAACGGTGAAGGTTAAAAGTTAAGAGGTTTTACCAAATGGAACTGATCCTGCTGGAAAAAGTCGCCAACCTGGGCAACCTGGGCGATAAAGTAAAAGTTAAGGCTGGTTACGGCCGTAACTTCCTGCTGCCATTCGGCAAGGCTACCGTTGCCAACGCCGCCAACCTGGCTGCGTTCGAAGAGCGTCGCGCCGAGCTGGAAAAAGCAGCTGCAGACCGTAAATCGTCGGCTGAAAGCCGCGCTGCCCAACTGGCCGAGCTGGAAGTGACCATCACTGCCACCGCTGGCGACGAAGGTAAGCTGTTCGGTTCGATCGGCACCCACGACATCGCTGACGCCCTGACCGCCTCCGGCGTTGAAGTGGCCAAGGCTGAAGTTCGTCTGCCGAACGGCACCATCCGTCAGGTTGGCGAATACGACGTAGCCGTGCACCTGCACAGCGACGTTGAAGCCACCGTACGTGTGGTCGTCGTAGCTGCCTAAGCTGCGCTGACTGGCTGGCCCGTCAGGTGTCAGCCGGTTAACATCGGGCACGGTCCTGTCTTCGACAGGCCGTGCCCTTTGTCTTTTTCATCCTCCAGAATTCTTTCGTGGCCATGAACGAGATCACTACCTCCGAACAGCTCGACCTGCAAACCGCAGCCCTGAAAGTGCCGCCGCATTCCATCGAGGCCGAACAGGCCGTGCTCGGTGGTCTGATGCTGGACAACAACGCCTGGGAGCGGGTGCTGGATCAGGTGTCGGACGGTGACTTCTACCGGCATGACCACCGGTTGATCTTCCGTGCCGTGCACAAGTTGGCTGACGCCAACCAGCCGTTCGATGTGGTGACGCTGCACGAGCAGCTCGACAAGGAAGGCTTGTCGACGCAGGTCGGTGGCCTGGCATACCTGGCCGAATTGGCCAAGAACACGCCTTCGGTGGCCAACATCAAGGCTTATGCCGCGATCATTCGCGAGCGGGCCACGCTGCGGCAGCTGATCAGCATCAGTACCGACATCGCAGACAATGCGTTCAACCCGCAAGGCCGTGATGCGGCGGAAATCCTCGACGACGCCGAGCGGCAGATCTTCCAGATCGCCGAGGCGCGGCCCAAGACAGGCGGCCCGGTAGGGGTCAACGACCTGTTGACCATGGCCATCGACCGCATCGACACCTTGTTCAACTCCGACAGCGACATCACCGGTATCTCCACCGGTTATACCGACCTGGACGAGAAAACCAGCGGCCTTCAGCCGGCCGACCTGATCATCGTGGCGGGCCGGCCTTCGATGGGCAAAACCACGTTCGCCATGAACCTGGTGGAAAACGCCGTGTTGCGTACCGACAAGGCCGTGCTGGTGTTTTCGCTGGAAATGCCAGGCGAATCGCTGGTCATGCGTATGCTGTCCTCACTGGGTCGTATCGACCAGACCAAGGTGCGCTCCGGTCAATTGAGCGACGACGACTGGCCACGCCTCACGTCGGCGGTGAACCTGCTAAACGACCGCAAGTTGTTCATCGATGACACCGCCGGCATCAGCCCATCGGAGATGCGCGCGCGCACCCGACGCCTGGCACGCGAGCACGGTGAGATCGCCATGATCATGGTCGATTACCTGCAGCTGATGCAGATTCCTGGTTCTTCGGGTGACAACCGCACGAACGAGATTTCCGAAATCTCCCGGTCGCTCAAAGCCCTGGCCAAGGAATTCAATTGCCCGGTCATTGCCCTCTCGCAGCTCAACCGCTCTCTGGAGCAGCGCCCGAACAAACGCCCGGTGAACTCCGACTTGCGTGAATCCGGTGCAATCGAGCAGGACGCCGACGTCATCATGTTCGTGTACCGCGACGAGGTGTATCACCCCGAAACCGAGCACAAAGGCGTGGCGGAAATCATCATCGGCAAACAGCGTAACGGGCCAATTGGCTTTGTGCGCCTGGCGTTCATCGGCAAGTACACCCGTTTCGAGAACTTGGCGCCGGGGATGTATAACTTCGACGACGATGAATAACGCCTGATCCTGCTTCACCAGACGCACCTTCTTACCTGAATCGTGGGGCGAACGTGCCCCACAAGGCGTCACGCCCCAACCGTCGCACGCTTGCCAATTCCCACGAAGACAGTCGGATTTGGTTAAAATTTGTGCTATTCTCCGCGCCCGCGATTTCCCTGCACACCAGAGCCGGTCACTGATATGCAAGCAGCCAAACCACTTTACGATTATCCCAAGTACTGGGCCGAATGCTTCGGGCCAGCACCTTTCCTGCCAATGAGCAGGGAGGAGATGGATCTGCTCGGTTGGGATTCCTGCGACATCATCATCGTGACCGGCGATGCCTACGTCGACCATCCGTCGTTTGGCATGGCCATCATTGGCCGGTTGCTGGAAGCCCAGGGTTTTCGCGTGGGCATCATCGCCCAGCCGAACTGGCAGTCCAAAGACGACTTCATGAAGCTTGGCGAGCCCAACCTGTTCTTCGGTGTGGCTGCCGGCAACATGGACTCGATGATCAACCGCTACACCGCCGACAAGAAGATCCGTTCCGACGACGCCTACACCCCGGGCGGCCTGGCGGGCAGCCGGCCTGACCGTGCCAGCCTGGTGTACAGCCAGCGTTGCAAGGAAGCCTACAAGCACGTGCCCATCGTACTGGGCGGCATCGAGGCCTCGTTGCGCCGCATCGCGCACTACGACTATTGGCAGGACAAGGTGCGCCACTCGATCCTGATCGACGCCAGCGCCGATATCCTCCTGTTCGGCAACGCCGAGCGTGCCGTGGTCGAGGTGGCGCAACGGCTGTCCAACGGCGAGAAGATCGAATCGATCACCGACGTGCGTGGCACGGCCTTCGTGCGGCGGGACACCCCGGACGGCTGGTTCGAAATCGACTCTACCCGTATCGATCGTCCGGGGCGTGTCGACAAGATCATCAACCCGTACGTCAACACCCAGGACACCCAGGCCTGCGCCATCGAACAAGCCAAGGGCGACCAGGAAGACCCGAACGAAGCCAAGGTGGTGCAGATCCTCGACAGCCCGCGCGTGACGCGTGAGAAGTCGGTGATTCGCCTGCCGTCGTTCGAAAAGGTGCGTAACGACCCGGTCCTGTATGCGCACGCTAACCGTGTGCTGCACCTGGAGACCAACCCAGGCAACGCCCGCGCCTTGGTGCAGAAACATGGCGAGGTGGACGTGTGGTTCAACCCACCGCCCATTCCCATGAGCACCGAGGAAATGGACTACGTGTTCGGCATGCCCTATGCGCGCGTGCCGCACCCGGCCTATGGCAAGGAGCGCATCCCGGCCTATGAGATGATCCGCTTCTCGGTCAACATCATGCGCGGCTGCTTCGGCGGCTGTACGTTCTGCTCGATCACCGAGCACGAAGGGCGCATCATTCAGAACCGCTCGCACGAATCGATCCTCAACGAGATCGAGGAGATGCGCGACAAAGTGCCCGGCTTCACTGGCGTGGTATCGGACCTCGGCGGCCCCACCGCCAACATGTACCGTATCGCCTGCAAGAGCCCGGAAATCGAGAAGCATTGCCGCAAGCCTTCGTGCGTGTTCCCGGGCATCTGCGAGAACCTGAACACCGACCACAGCTCGTTGATCGAGCTGTATCGCAAGGCCCGTGCGCTGCCAGGCGTGAAGAAAATCCTCATCGCCTCGGGCCTGCGCTACGACCTGGCGGTGGAATCGCCGGAGTACGTCAAGGAGCTGGTAACCCACCACGTGGGCGGCTACCTCAAGATCGCCCCCGAGCACACCGAGCGTGGCCCGCTGGACAAGATGATGAAGCCGGGCATTGGCAGCTATGACCGCTTCAAGCGCATGTTCGAGAAGTTCTCCAAGGAGGCGGGCAAGGAGCAATATCTGATCCCGTACTTCATCGCGGCGCACCCCGGCACCACCGACGAAGACATGATGAACCTGGCCTTGTGGCTCAAGGGCAACGGTTTCCGTGCCGACCAGGTGCAGGCGTTCTACCCCTCGCCGATGGCGTCGGCCACCGCCATGTACCACTCGGGCAAGAACCCGTTGCGCAAGGTGACCTACAAGAGCGAGGGCGTGGACATCGTCAAGAGCGACGAGCAGCGTCGCTTGCACAAGGCGTTCTTGCGTTACCACGACCCCAAGGGCTGGCCAATGCTGCGCGAGGCGCTGCAGCGCATGGGGCGTGCCGACCTGATCGGGCCAGGCAAGCATCAGCTGATCCCGTTGCACCAGCCGCAATCCGATACCTACCAGAGCGCCCGGCGCAAGAACTCGACGCCAGCCGGTAGCCACAAGGTGGGCAAGGATCAGAAGATCCTGACCCAGCATTCCGGCCTGCCGCCGCGCGCCAGCGATGGCAGCAAGCCATGGGACAAGCGCGAGAAGGCCAAGGCGGAGGCGTTCGCCCGCAACCAGCAAGCGGCCAAGGAGCGCAAGGAGTCGGCCAAGGGTGGCAAAGGCGGGAAAAAGCCGCGTCAGCCAGTCATTCCACGCTGAAACCCCGGGCCGCCTGGCGGCCCCTCCTTCAGCGACTACCGGTTACTCGATCACTGCACATCGACATCATTGCGGGCATCACTCGGGGCGCGAGAACTCGCAGATCGCGCCTGTGGCAGCGTGGGCATAGGCAGCGAGCAGGCTGTTCAAGAAACTGGACATGGGCATTTGGTACTGCTCCTAAATGAGAGGTTGTCCCATCGTCTATTAAAAGGGCATGATGTGCCCTTAGATTGGTTGTATACAATCCATTGAACAATTCAACTGGCTGGTCCATTGACATCCCCTTGACGCACGTCACCCAGGGGCTGGACGGTTTCAGGCAGTCTCGCTGTTGATAAAACCCTGCCAAGGAGATTCACGATGTTTGCGAAAGCTGTAGCGGTATCCCTGCTGACCCTCGCCAGCGCCTCTGTCTTCGCAGCCGAGTGCTCGGTAACTGTCGATTCGACTGACCAGATGTCCTTCAGCACCAAGGAAATCACGGTCGACAAGAGCTGTAAGGAATTCACCGTCAAACTCACTCACTCCGGCAGCCTGCCGAAGAACGTCATGGGCCATAACCTGGTTATCAGCAAGACGGCCGACATGCCGGGCATTGCCACCGAAGGCATGAGCCAGGGTCTGGAAAAGGACTACATCAAGGCCGACAACGCCGCCATCATCGCCCATACCAAGATGATCGGCGCGCCAGAGAAGGAAACCGAAGTGACGTTCGACGCCACCAAGCTTGCAGCAGACGGCGACTACAGCTTCTTCTGCACCTTCCCAGGCCATATCTCAGTGATGAAGGGCAAAGTCGTGGTCAAGTGATTTGACCGCGCGCTAGAACACGAACTGGGGCCGCAACGCGGCCCCAGTTGCGTATTCAAGGGGCGAACGGCAGTTCGCGCTTGTGCTGGGTCTTGCGGTAATTGGCAACGATGACATCGAAAGCGGCTTGATCGATTTCCTGGCCATGCAGGAATGCATCGATTTGCTGGTAGGTGACCCCATGCGCTGCTTCGTCTGGCTTGCCCGGGTCGAGGTCTTCGAGGTCAGCGGTAGGCACTTTCTCCACCAGTGACTCCGGCGCTCCAAAATGCCGCGCGATGGCGCGTACCTGATGCTTGACCAGGCCACTGAGCGGCGCCAGGTCGCAGGCGCCGTCGCCGAACTTGGTATAAAAGCCCATGACCGCTTCGGCCGCATGGTCGGTGCCGATCACCAGACCTGCGCGCGCGCCTGCGATGGTGTACTGGGCAACCATGCGCATCCTGGCTTTGATGTTACCCACCACGAAATCCACAAGCGTGGGCGAGCCGTTTTTCAACGCCTGCGTTTCGCCTGCCAGTGCCTTGACGGCCGGGGCGATGTCGATGGTATGCGTCTCGTCCGGCTTGATGACCTCCAGGCACGCCTGTGCATCATGCTCATCGTGCTGGACATGATAGGGCAGGCGCACGGCGATGAAGGTGTAGCCCTTGTCACCGGTTTCTTCACGCAACTCGTTGATCGCGCGCTGGGCGAGCAGGGCTGCGGTAAGCGAATCGACGCCGCCGCTGATGCCCAGTACCAGGGTCTTGAGCCTTGCATTGGCCAGGCAGTCCTTGATGAACGCTACCCGCCGGGTCACTTCGGCCTCGAGGGCGGCAGCGTCGGCGAACGGCGGTTGTACCTTGAGTGCCTGGGCAATCTCTTGCTGAACCGCTTGCATGGGGTTACTCCTTGCTGGGAACTTTGAAAACGTGACGTAGGTAAGTGACGAAGTTTTCGTCACGACACTGGGTCTTGGCCGCTTCGTCTGAAATCTTGGCCACCGGTGCGCCGTTGCAATCGGTCATCTTCAGCACGATGCTCATTGGCGTTACGCCCGGAATGTCGCAGGTCAGGTTGGTGCCGATACCGAAGCTTACGTTGATGCGACCACGCAGGGCACGGAAGATTTCCAGCGCCCGTGGCAGGTTCAGGCCATCGGAAAACACGAGCGTCTTGGTCATCGGATCGATGCCCAGGTGCTGATAGTGAGCAATGGCTTTTTCGGCCCAGAGCACAGGGTCGCCGGAGTCGTGGCGCAGCCCATCGAAGAGCTTGGCGAAGTACAGGTCGAAATCGCCCAGGAAAGCATCCATGGTCACGCAGTCGGTCAAGGCGATGCCCAGCAACCCTCGGTATTCACGCACCCAGCAATCGAGCGCGGCGATCTGGCTGTCGATCAACCGCGGGCCCAGCTGTTGGTGGGCCATGATCCATTCATGAGCCATGGTGCCCAGCGGCTTGATGTCGAGCTTCCAGGCCAGGTCCACGTTGCTGGTCCCGACGAAGCGGGCCGGGAAGTCATCGCGCAACACGCGCACCACGTCCTCCTGCACGCGGCTGGAGAAACGCCGGCGGGTACCAAAGTCAGCGACCTGCATTTCGGCCAGTTCATCGGTGCTGGCGTTGGCGCGCAGCCAATCGAATTTACGGTAAAGCTGATCCCGGGCAGCGGCCAGGCGCATGTGCGGGTGCAGCGAACGGTTGCGCACCTCGCTGATGATGGCGAGCAGAGGCACTTCGAACAGGATCACATGCAGCCACGGCCCCTTGAGGCGCAGCACCAGCTGACCTTCGTCGATACCCAGGTGCACGTAGCGCAGGTTGAAGCGGAACAACCTTAGAAAGCGCAGGAAATCGGGCTTGAGAAAGCTGATGCGCTCCAGGAAGGCGAGTTGGCCGTTATCCAGCGTCAGTTCGGCAAGCTGTTCGAGTTGCTGGCGAATGTCGTGCAGGTAGGGACGCAGGTCCTCGCCATTGCGGCAGCGAAACTCCCATTCGACATCGGCGTCAGGGTAGTTGTGGAGCACGCCCTGCATCATGGTGAGCTTGTAAAAATCGGTGTCGAGCAGGTTATGCACGATGCGCTCGGCGAATGCGCTCTCGCTCATCAGGGTGGCTCCAGAAACGGCAATAGGCGGTCATTGTGCCAGTCTTTGCCATGCCGATGTGATTGTGACGCCGACCCTGCGGCGAAGCAGCGCGAAACCTTTCAGAAGAATCTGAATACGGTGTCGTACCGGCCAAACCGGACGGCGTTACGTTGCGTGTCGAGTGTAGTTACGGTGCGGGCTGTAGCAGTCACGCACCAGCGGTGTGCAGTTCGGTGACGTTAATTGTTACAGGTCGGTTGCCCATTGGCCTGTGCGCCAGTTGCAACACCCTGACGGTGCGGTAGCCCTGCGCCGCGATAATCGGTGCTACCAGAGGTGGGATAGACGGTTGCACGCTCAATAAAGAAACGGGCAGTGCCCGCCCGCCACGATATGCACGGTGGGGTTTGAAGATGATGCGAATCTAATGGCACGGCCCTTGCTCAGAGCACAGGGCTGAGTCGTTGTAGTGCCAATCAAAAAAACTCTAGGAGCACCACCTCATGTCGCAGACGTTTTACAAGAAAGGTTTCCTGGCCCTGGCCCTGGCCGTTGCCACGGCCCTGGGTGTTTCTTCGTATGTACAGGCCGACGTCAAGATCGGTGTCGCAGGCCCGATGACCGGTGCCAACGCAGCGTTTGGCGAGCAATACATGAAAGGTGCGCAGGCAGCGGCTGACAAGATCAACGCAGCCGGTGGGGTCAATGGCGAGAAGATCGTGCTGGTCAAAGGCGACGACGCCTGCGAACCCAAGCAGGCCGTGTCTGTGGCGAACCGGCTGGTTGACCAGGACAAGGTCATTGGCGTGGTAGGGCATTTCTGCTCCTCCAATACCATTCCGGCATCCGAGGTGTACGACGAAGCAGGCGTCATCGCCATCACGCCAGGCTCGACCAACCCGCAGGTCACCGAGCGCGGGCTGTCGGCCATGTTCCGCATGTGCGGGCGTGACGACCAGCAGGGCGTCGTCGCCGGCAACTATATCGTCGATGTACTCAAGGGCCAGAAAGTGGCCGTATTGCACGACAAGGACACCTACGGCCAGGGGTTGGCCGATGCGACCAAGGCACAACTGGAAAAACGCGGCGTCAAGCCCGTGCTGTACGAGGGCCTGACTCGAGGCGAGAAAGACTTCAGCGCCATCGTCACCAAGATCCGCTCCACCGGCGCCGACGTGGTCTATTTCGGTGGCCTGCACCCGGAGGCCGGCCCCCTGGTACGTCAGCTGCGTGAGCAAGGGCTCAAGGACGTGAGGTTCATGTCCGACGACGGCATCGTCACCGACGAACTGGTGTCCACGGCAGGCGGGGCGCAGTACGTCGATGGCGTCTACATGACCTTTGGCGCCGACCCGCGTCAATTGCCGGACAGCAAGGCGGTGGTCGAGGAATTCCGTAAAGGCGGCACCGAGCCCGAAGGCTACACCCTCTACGCCTATGCCTCGTTGCAGGCACTGGCGGCCGCGTTCAACGGCGCCAAGTCCAACAAGGGCGAAGACGCGGCCAAGTGGTTGAAGGCCAACCCTGTGCAGACGGTAATGGGTGAGAAGAAGTGGGACAGCAAGGGTGACCTGACGGTGTCGGACTATGTGGTCTACCAGTGGGACAAGGACGGCAAGTACCACCAGCTGGAAAAACAACAATAACAACGGCTCCAGGCCCCGGGCGCAAGCTCCGGGGCCGGGCCCCGCGGTACCCGTCTTTATCCGAAGATCAGCACAGTGCTGCAGCGCCATGGCTGCCTGGTACCGGGCCCTGCGTGGGCAGCACCGGTGCGATCTCGATCAGGTGAGATTGCGTTATGGATGGTATTTTCCTGCAGCAACTGGTCAACGGCCTGACCCTCGGGTCGGTCTACGGCCTGATCGCCATCGGCTACACAATGGTCTATGGCATCATCGGCATGATCAACTTCGCGCACGGCGAGGTGTATATGATTTCCGCCTACCTGGCGGCGATCAGCCTGGCATTGCTGGCCTATTTCGGCGTCGAATCCTTCCCCCTGCTGATGTTGGGCACCTTGTTGTTCACCATTGTGGTGACCGGGGTATACGGCTTCACCATCGAGCGCATCGCTTACAAACCCTTGCGCAACTCCACCCGCCTGGCGCCGCTCATCAGCGCCATCGGCATTTCCCTGATCCTGCAGAACTACGCGCAGATCAGCCAAGGTGCGCGGCAACAGGGGGTACCTACCCTGCTTGAAGGCGCCTGGCGCGTCGAGGTGGGCAGCGGTTTCGTGCAACTGACCTACACCAAGATCTTTATCCTGGTGGCGGCCTTCGTTGGCATGGGCCTGCTGACCTACGTGATCAAGTACACCAAGCTCGGGCGCATGTGCCGCGCGACCCAGCAGGACCGCAAGATGGCGTCGATCCTGGGCATCAACACCGACCGGGTAATTTCCTACGTGTTCGTCATCGGTGCCGTGATGGCGGCGCTGGCCGGCGTACTGATCACCATGAACTACGGCACCTTCGACTTCTATGCCGGCTTCATCATCGGCATCAAGGCCTTCACCGCTGCAGTGCTCGGTGGCATCGGCTCACTGCCTGGCGCCATGCTCGGCGGCATCATCCTCGGCATCTCCGAATCGCTGTTCTCCGGGCTGATCAACTCGGACTACAAGGACGTATTCAGCTTCTCGCTGCTGGTACTGATCCTTATCTTCCGCCCCCAAGGCCTGCTGGGTCGCCCACTCGTGGCTAAGGTGTGACCATGTCCGTTTCCAAATCCGTATCCGTTCCCCAAAAGACAGGTTTCGATCTCAAGCGCAGCGTAGTGGAAACCCTGGTTGCAGGGCTGCTGGCGCTCATCGTGTTCGGCCCGGTCGTCGGTGTGGTGCTCGACGGCTACAGCTTCAACGCCGAACCGCGGCGTGTGGCGTGGCTGGTCGGCGGCGTGATGCTCGGGCGCTTCCTGCTCAGCCTTTACCTGCAAACCGCTGCCGGTCGGCGCATGCTGCAAGGCTTCGACAATGGCGGTTCAGGCGTGCATGTGAACCCGCCGGACTACAAGTCGCGGCTGCGCTACATCATTCCTGCGCTCATCGTGATCGCCATCGTCTTCCCGATCTTTGCCAACAAGTACCTGCTGACGGTGGTGATCCTCGGGCTGATCTATGTGCTGCTTGGTCTCGGCCTGAATATCGTGGTTGGCCTGGCCGGGCTGCTGGACCTGGGTTATGTCGCGTTCTATGCCATCGGTGCCTATGGCCTGGCGCTGGGCTACCAGTACCTGGGGCTTGGCTTCTGGAGCGTGCTGCCCCTGGCGGCCATTGCCGCAGCGCTGGCCGGGTGCATCCTGGGCTTTCCAGTGTTGCGCATGCACGGTGATTACCTGGCCATCGTCACCCTGGGTTTTGGCGAAATCATTCGCCTGGTGCTCAACAACTGGCTGTCGTTCACCGGTGGGCCGAATGGCATGCCGGCCCCGGCGCCGACGTTCCTCGGCCTGGAGTTCGGTCGGCGGGCCAAGGACGGGGGCGTGCCCATCCACGAGTTCATGGGTATCGATTACAACCCCAATCTCAAGTTCGTGTTCATCTACGCGGTGCTGTTTTTGGTGGTGCTGGCCGTGCTGTACATCAAGCACAGGCTGACACGCATGCCGGTAGGTCGAGCATGGGAGGCCCTGCGCGAAGACGAGATCGCCTGCCGCTCCATGGGGCTCAATCATGTGCTGGTCAAGCTCTCGGCGTTTACCCTGGGCGCCTCGACTGCGGGGCTGGCGGGGGTGTTCTTCGCCACCTACCAAGGCTTCGTCAACCCGTCCTCGTTCACCTTCTTCGAGTCAGCGCTGATCCTGGCCATCGTCGTACTGGGCGGCATGGGCTCGACGGTCGGCGTGGTGATTGCCGCGTTCGTGCTCACCGTTGCGCCAGAACTGCTGCGCAGCTTCTCCGAGTATCGGGTACTGCTGTTTGGGGTGCTGATGGTGCTGATGATGATCTGGCGACCGCGCGGGCTGATCCGCATCAGCCGGTCCGGTGTGACCCCGCGTAAAGGAGTGGCGCCATGAGCGACGACATCATTCTTTCGGTAGACCACCTGATGATGCAGTTCGGTGGCATCAAGGCGCTCAGCGATGTGAGCCTGAAAGTCAGGCGCAATCAGATCTTCGCCCTGATCGGCCCCAATGGCGCCGGCAAGACCACAGTGTTCAACCTGCTGACCAAGTTCCTGCAGCCCACCAGCGGAACCATCCGCCTGCTCGACCAGGACATCACCCGCACCGACCCGGCCAAGGTGGCACGCATGGGGCTGGTGCGCTCGTTCCAGATCTCGGCGGTATTCCCGCACCTTAGCGTGCTGGACAACGTGCGCGTTGCCCTGCAGCGGCCGGGCGGGCTGGCCACGCAGTTCTGGCTGCCGATGCGCTCGCTCAACCGCCTCAACGAGCGCGCCATGCAGCTGATCGAGTCGGTCGGCCTGGCCGACAAGCGCAACGAGCTGGCGGCTGATCTCTCCTACGGTCGCAAACGCGTACTGGAGATCGCCACCACCCTGGCGCTGGAGCCCAAGGTGCTGCTGCTGGACGAACCCATGGCCGGCATGGGTCACGAGGACGTGCACGTGGTGGCCGAGATCATCCGCGAGGTGGCCACCCAGCGTGCGGTGCTGATGGTCGAGCACAACCTCAAGGTGGTCGCCGACCTCTGCCATCAGGTGACCGTGCTGCAGCGCGGCGAAATCCTTACCTCCGGCGACTACCGCACGGTCAGCCAGGACGAGCGCGTACGCGTGGCCTACATGGGGACCGACGATGACTGAACCCTTGCTCAGCGTGCGCGACCTCAACGCCTGGTATGGCGAAAGCCATGCCCTGCACGGCATCGACCTCGACGTGCACCAGGGCGAGACGGTGACCCTGCTCGGCCGCAACGGCGTCGGCAAGACCACCGCGCTACGCTCGATCGTCGGCATCATCCGCAAGCGCAGCGGCAGCATCCGCTTCGACGGCAAGGACATGCTGCGCGTACCGCTGCACCGCACCGCTCGCCACGGCATCGGTTATGTACCGGAAGAACGCGGCATCTTTTCCACACTGACGGTGGAGGAGAACCTCACCCTGCCGCCGGTGATCGCCAAGGGCGGCATGACCCTGGCGGAGATCTACCAGCTGTTCCCCAACCTCGAAGAGCGCCGCAAGAGCCCCGGCACCAAGCTTTCCGGTGGCGAACAGCAGATGCTGGCCATGGCGCGCATCCTGCGCACGGGAGCCAAGCTGCTGCTGCTCGACGAACCCACCGAAGGCCTGGCACCGGTGATCATCCAGCGCATCGGCGAGGTGCTGCAGACGCTCAAGCAGCGCGGCATGACCATCCTGCTGGTCGAACAGAACTTCCGCTTCGCCAGCAAGGTGGCCGACCGTTTCTACGTGGTCGACCACGGCAAGGTCATCGACACCTTCGACGTTGCCGATCTGCCCGGCCGCATGACCATGCTCAACGAAGCCCTGGGGGTCTGATGACGACGATTTTCGATGTGCCGATCCAGGCCTTTCTCGGCCAATTACTGATTGGCCTGATCAACGGCTCGTTCTACGCCATGCTCAGCCTGGGCCTGGCGATCATCTTCGGCATGCTGAAGATCATCAACTTCGCCCACGGCGCGCAATACATGATCGGCGCCTTCGCCGGCTATCTGCTGCTGGCGACCCTCGGCATCGGCTACTGGCCGGCGCTGATCCTCGCGCCGATCATCGTCGGCTTATGCAGCGCGGTGATCGAGCGCCTGGCGCTATCGCGGCTGTACAACCTCGACCACCTCTACAGCCTGCTTTTCACCTTCGGCCTGGCGCTCGCCCTGGAAGGCGCGTTCCGCTACTTTTACGGCTCCTCCGGGCAGCCCTACGCCGTGCCCAAGGAGCTGGCCGGTGGCTACAACCTGGGCTTCATGTTCCTGCCCAAGTACCGCGCCTGGGTGGTACTGGCCTCCCTGGTGATCTGCATCGCCAGCTGGCTGCTGATCGAGAAGACCAAGCTCGGCGCCTACCTGCGTGCCGCCACGGAAAACCCGACACTGGTGCGCACCTTCGGCATCAACGTGCCGCTGTTGCTAACCTTCACCTACGGCATGGGCGCAGCGCTGGCCGGCCTGGCCGGCATGCTCGCCGCGCCGATCTACCAGGTCAGCCCGCTGATGGGCTCGAACCTGATCATCGTGGTGTTCGCGGTGGTGGTGGTCGGCGGCATGGGCTCGATTCTCGGCGCGATCATTACCGGCTACATGCTCGGCATCCTCGAGGGGCTGACCAAGGTGTTCTATCCGGAGGCTTCCAACATCGTGATCTTCGTGATCATGGCGATCGTACTGCTGGTGCGCCCGGCCGGCCTGATGGGGAGGGACGCCTGATGAACAGCCAGGTGAACGTCACGCCGACCACCAAACGCCCGCTGCTGCGCCTGGAGACCGTGCTGATCCTGATCGGCGTGGTCGCGCTGGCACTGGCACCGTTCTACTTCTACCCGATCTTCCTGATGAAGGTGCTGTGCTTCGCCCTCTTCGCCTGCGCCTTCAACCTGCTGCTCGGCTATACCGGCATCCTATCCTTCGGCCACGCGGCGTTCTTCGGCGGCGCGGCGTATTTCACCGCCCACGCGGTGAAGGAATGGGGGCTGCCTCCGGAGTTGGGCATTCTCGTCGGCGTCGCCGGCGCGGCGTTTCTCGGGCTGATCATCGGCTTCCTGGCGATCCGCCGGCAGGGTATCTACTCGACGATGATCACCCTGGCGCTGTCGCAGATGTTCT
>NZ_DIIQ01000050.1:0-54985 GCF_002420785.1 Pseudomonas sp. UBA5666
CAACAGCAACAGCAACAGCAGAGTAGGGTGGAGTGAGTGGCTTGGCAAGATCTTTGGAAGTTACCAAGGTTGCCAGGTTGCACTCATTCAAGATTGAAAAAAATGATTTGATTGAAACACTGGGTGCAGTATTAAACCCTGTAGCAGATTACTGGAGATCCACCGATGCCCACACCCGTCGCACGCGTACAACCCCCGGGTATATGTAGTCTGAAGTCCGATTCACCGATTGCTCGGTACGCGATGTGCTGAGCTCTGAGGGAGGGCCACCTCTCTCTGCACACGATCAGGCAGAAACTCCCCTTGAACCCCACCTCCGTCACCCACTTTGTTGCGCAATCGGTAAAACACCGTTGCATCTAAGACTAAGGTCGTCTGGTTGCCGTCCAACAGCCGCATAAAGTAAGGACGTGGGTTACATTCCCTCTCTGTGCTGCTAGGACAAAAACAATGAACGACAGCATTTACCTCTCGATACAAAACAGCCCCCGTTTCAAGGAGCTGGTCAGCAAGCGCGAACGGTTCGCCTGGATACTCTCGGCGATCATGCTCGGCCTGTACTGCGCTTTCATCCTTCTGATCGCCTACGGTCCCCAGATACTGGGCGCCAAGATCAGCCCTGAGTCATCGATCACCTGGGGCATTCCCCTGGGCGTCGGGCTGATCATCTCGGCATTTGTCCTGACCGCCATCTACGTGCGCCGAGCCAACGGCGAATTCGATGAGCTGAACAAGGCCATCCTGAAGGAGGCGCAACAATGATTCGTCATGCCAAGACACTGGCCGTTCTGGCCTGCGGCGTCTTCGCACCCGCCGTGTGGGCTGCCGATGCCCTGACCGGCGAGGTGCAGAAACAACCGCTGAACGTTTCTGCCATCGCCATGTTCGTGGCGTTCGTGGCTTTCACCCTGGGCATCACCTACTGGGCCTCCAAGCGCAACAAATCCGCCTCGGACTACTACGCTGCCGGTGGTCGCATCACCGGGTTCCAGAACGGCTTGGCCATCGCCGGGGACTACATGTCGGCAGCCTCGTTCCTGGGTATTTCCGCACTGGTGTTCACCTCCGGCTACGATGGCCTGATCTACTCCATCGGTTTCCTGGTAGGCTGGCCGATCATCCTCTTCCTGATCGCCGAGCGCCTGCGCAACCTGGGCAAGTACACCTTCGCCGATGTGGCCTCCTATCGCCTGGGGCAAAAGCAGATCCGCACCCTGTCGGCCTCAGGCTCGCTGGTGGTGGTGGCCTTCTACCTGATTGCGCAGATGGTCGGTGCAGGCAAGTTGATCGAACTGCTGTTCGGCCTGGACTACCACGTGGCCGTGATCCTGGTCGGTATCCTGATGTGCCTGTACGTGCTGTTCGGCGGCATGCTGGCCACCACCTGGGTACAGATCATCAAGGCGGTGCTGTTGCTGTCGGGTGCAAGCTTCATGGCGCTGATGGTGATGAAGCACGTGGGCTTTGACTTCAACACCCTGTTCTCCGAAGCCATCAAGGTGCATGCCAAGGGCGAGGCCATCATGAGCCCCGGCGGTCTGGTCAAAGACCCCATCTCGGCCTTCTCGCTGGGCCTGGCCTTGATGTTCGGTACGGCTGGCCTGCCACACATCCTGATGCGCTTCTTCACCGTCAGCGATGCCAAGGAAGCCCGCAAGAGCGTGCTCTATGCCACAGGTTTCATCGGTTACTTCTACATCCTGACCTTCATCATCGGCTTCGGCGCCATCCTGTTGGTCAGCACCAACCCGGACTTCAAGGACGCCGCCGGCGCCTTGCTGGGCGGTAACAACATGGCCGCCGTGCACTTGGCCAATGCCGTAGGCGGAAGTGTGTTCCTGGGCTTCATCTCGGCCGTGGCCTTCGCCACCATCCTGGCGGTTGTGGCAGGCTTGACCCTGGCGGGTGCCTCGGCGGTGTCCCATGACCTGTACGCCAGCGTGTGGCGCAAGGGCAAGGCCAACGACAAGGACGAAATCCGCGTCTCGAAGATCACCACCGTTGCACTGGGCGTCCTGGCCATTGGCCTGGGCATCCTGTTCGAGAAACAGAACATCGCCTTCATGGTGGGCCTTGCCTTCTCCATTGCGGCCAGCTGCAACTTCCCCGTACTGCTGCTCTCGATGTACTGGAAGAAGTTGACCACCCGTGGCGCCATGATTGGCGGCTGGCTTGGCCTGATCAGCGCGGTGACGCTGATGGTGCTCGGCCCGACCATCTGGGTGCAGATCCTTGGTCACGAGAAAGCGATCTATCCTTACGAGTACCCGGCCTTGTTCTCGATGCTGATTGCCTTCGTGGGTATCTGGTTCTTCTCGATCACCGACAAGTCCACGGCTGCCGAAAACGAGCGGGCGCTGTTCTTCCCGCAGTTCGTACGCTCGCAGACTGGCCTGGGCGCTTCAGGGGCGGTATCGCACTGATTCGCAGGCATGAAAAAACCGCGCCTCGGCGCGGTTTTTTTTGCTGCACTAAATCATGCCGAGTAACAGCAACACCAACAAGATCACCAGCACCACACCGACGATGCCGGACGGGCCATAACCCCAGCTGCGCGAGTGCGGGAACACTGGCAAGCCGCCAATCAACAGAAGGATCAGGATGATGATGAGAATCGTGGTCATGGAGGAGTCCTTGCGTGGTTGAGGGTCAAGGGCCCAGGTTGCCGGCCTCTTGTAACTAATGACCGGCGCCGCTTGTGAAAGATTCCATCGGCGTGTTGGTCATCGCCCCGTCTTTGTGCGCAGCGGGCGGTTCATGGTCGCTCATTCACTTGCCTGATAAGCACCCGCTCTGGGCATAGGCTTGATTAGACTGGGGCCACAACCTCTGAAAAAGGCAGTCGCCATGCACAAGCGCATCATGATCACGGGCGCAGGCTCCGGGCTGGGCCGCGAAATTGCCCTGCGTTGGGCGCGCGAAGGCTGGCGCCTGGCGTTGGCCGACATCAGTGAGGCTGGGCTGCGTCAGACACTGGAAATGGTGCGTGCCGCAGGCAGCGACGGGTTCGTACAACGGTGCGATGTACGTGACTACAGCCAGCTCACCGCGCTGGCCCAGGCCTGCGAGGAGCACTTCGGCGGCATCGATATCATCGTCAATAACGCCGGCGTGGCATCAGGCGGGTTCTTCGCCGAGTTGTCGCTCGAAGACTGGGACTGGCAGATTTCGGTAAACCTCATGGGCGTGGTCAAAGGCTGCAAGGCTTTTCTGCCGCTGCTTGAGCGTAGCAAAGGGCGCATCGTCAACATCGCCTCCATGGCAGCGCTCATGCAGGGCCCCGGCATGAGCAACTACAACGTCGCCAAGGCGGGGGTGCTGGCGCTCTCGGAAAGCCTGCTGGTGGAGCTGCGCCAACTGGGGGTGGGTGTGCACGTGGTCTGCCCGTCATTTTTCCAGACCAATCTGCTGGACTCCTTCCGTGGGCCGGACCCGGCCATGAAAGCGCAGGTCGGCAAGCTGCTGGAAGGCTCGCCCATCAGTGCCAGCGATATCGCCGACTGCATCTACCGCCAGGTGGCTGACGGGCAGTTCCTGATCCTGCCCCACGAAGCGGGCCGTCAGGCCTGGGCGTTGAAATGCCAGGCACCTGAGCGGCTGTACGATGAAATGGCCGACATGGCAGTGAAGATGCGTGCGAAGGCCCGAGCCCGTTAAGGCGTAGGGTGGATCCGTAAGAAAGGTTACCTAGGCGTGTCGGGTCTTTCTGAATGAGGGTGGAAGTATTGAGTAGCCAAATGGC
Organism: Pseudomonas sp. UBA5666; assembly: GCF_002420785.1. Taxonomy (NCBI): domain Bacteria; kingdom Pseudomonadati; phylum Pseudomonadota; class Gammaproteobacteria; order Pseudomonadales; family Pseudomonadaceae; genus Pseudomonas; species Pseudomonas sp. UBA5666. Next base: position 3,743 of record NZ_DIIQ01000050.1, read on the forward strand.
TACGCTGCACGCTCCGGTTTTCCCTTTCGCTGGAGGACCGGAACATGTTGGTAATAGGACGCGAAGTGGGCGAGGTCATCATGATCGGCGATGACATCCGAATCATGGTGGTAGAAACCCGGGACGGGGTGGTGCGCTTCGGTGTCGATGCACCCAGGGAAGTGCCGGTGCACCGCGCCGAGGTCTACAGGCGCATCAAGGAAACGCAATGTGCCAGGGCGCGCAGGGCGAACAAGGCTTCATGAGGCCGACTGGCGTCGACGCGCACGGGCATCATTCCAGCAGTTCGCGGGGCACGTCGTGCTTGGCCAGCAGCTGGCACTGCTGGCTTTCCGGATCGAACAGGATGAACGCCTGCCCCTTGGATAGCGCTTGGCGAACTCTCAGCACACGGGTTTCCAACGGTGTGTCATCGCCATTGTCGGTGCCGTCGCGGGTGACGAAGTCCTCGATCAGGCGGGTGAGGGTGTCGGCTTGCAGGTGTTCGTAGGGTATCAGCATGGGTAACGTGTCTGAATGAGTTGTAGGCATCCTACGCGATTTCGATGGCGCAGGGACCGCCCGCCAGGCGGTCCCGCGCATTCCGTCAGGTCTTCTGACCGACCAGGCTGTCCACCGCCGGCACGCGAGTGTCGCTCTCCATCTGCGCATCGTGCTCGAGCTGGTGACTGAAGCGCTCCAGGGACGCATTGGCCGGCTGCGAGTCGCTGGCGAACACGGGCGGGCTCAACAGGTAAGCCGACAACAGCTGGCTCAACGCGGCCAGGCTGTCGATGTGCGTGCGCTCATAGCCATGGGTGGCATCGCAGCCGAAGGCGACCAGCGCCGTGCGGATGTCGTGGCCTGCGGTCACCGCAGAGTGGGCATCGCTGAAGTAGTAGCGGAACAGGTCGCGGCGTACCGGCAATTCCTGTTCGCCTGCAAGTTTGAGCAGGTGCCGGGACAAGTGGTAGTCGTACGGCCCGGACGAATCCTGCATGGCCACGCTGACGGCGTGCTCACTGGAGGCCTGGCCGGGGGCGACCGGGGCGATATCGATCCCGACGAACTCGCTGACATCCCAGGGCAGGGCGCCGGCGGCACCCGAGCCGGTTTCTTCGGTGATGGTGAACAGCGGGTGGCAATCGATCAGCGGCTGACGGCCGCTTTCCACCACGGCTTTCAAGGCCGCCAGCAAGGCGGCGACCCCGGCCTTGTCATCCAGATGACGGGCGCTGATGTGACCGCTGTCGGTGAACTCGGGCAGCGGATCGAAGGCCACGAAGTCGCCAATCCCCACGCCCAACGCCTCGCAATCGGCACGGGTGGCGCAGTAAGCGTCCAGGCGCACTTCCACATGGTCCCAACTGATGGGCATCTGGTCGATGGCGGTATTGAAGGCATGCCCACTGGCCATCAGCGGCAGTACGCTGCCACGAAATACGCCCGTATCGGTGAACACGCTGACGCGGCTGCCTTCGGCGAAGCGGCTGGACCAGCAGCCCACCGGCGCCAGGGCCAGGCGACCGTTGTCCTGCACCTGGCGCACGCTGGCGCCAATGGTGTCCAAGTGCGCGGAGACGGCGCGGTCCGGGGAGCTTTGACGCCCTTTGAGGGTGGCGCGAATAGTGCCGCGTCGAGTCAGCTCGTAGGGAATGCCCAGCTCGTCCAGGCGCTCGGCCACGTAGCGCACGATGGTGTCGGTGAAGCCTGTAGGGCTGGGGATGGCGAGCATCTCCAGCAAGACACGCTTGAGGTACTCGAGATCGGGTTCGGGATGTCGTTCGGACATGTCCAGGCCTCCGGTCGGTTGAAAAATCGTTGGATGATCCGGTCGTAACAGTCGAGCGGGAGCGGCGCTGGCGCCGGGCTCCCGTCGAAGCGGAGCATGGGTGTATCAGGCCAGCGGCCTGCTATGGGGGAACAACAAGTCGATGAAGCGCTCTGCCGTGGGCTGTGGCTCGTGATTGGCCAGGCCTGCGCGCTCGTTGGCTTCGATGATGACGTAGTCGGGTTCGCTGGCATCCTTGACCATGAAATCAAGGCCCACCACGGGTATCTCCAGTGCCCGCGCTGCACGAATGGCCGCATCGGCGAGTGTAGGGTGAAGGCGTGCCGTGACATCCTCGAGCGTGCCGCCGGTGTGCAGGTTGGCGGTGCGCCGCACGGCCAGCTGGCGACCTGCGGGCAACACATCCTCGAACCCAAAGCCGGCCGCGGCCAGCGTGCGCTCGGTTTCATCGTCCACCGGGATCTTGCTTTCGCCCCCGGTGGCCGCTTGGCGGCGCCGGCTTTGTGCGTCGATCAGTTCGCGGATGCTGTGCGTACCATCGCCCATCACCTGCGCCGGGTGGCGAATCGCGGCCGCGACCACTTCATAGCCGATGACCACGATGCGCAAGTCATGCCCGGCATGGAAGCTTTCCAACAGCACGCGGCTGTCGAACTGACGGGCGTGTTCGACCGCACGCGTGACGTCTTCGAGGGTAGTGAGGTTGACCGCTACGCCCTGGCCCTGTTCGCCATCCACGGGTTTGACCACGACCGCGCCGTGGTCCTCGAGGAACGCCAGGTTGTCATCGGCGTTACCGGCCAATTGCTGCGCCGGCACAAGCAGACCTGCGGTGTGCAGGGCGTGTTGGGTCAGGCGCTTGTCCTGGCACAAGGTCATGGTCACGGCGCTGGTCAGGTCGCTGAGCGACTCCCGGCAGCGTACACGGCGACCGCCCAGGCTCAGGGTGAAGAGCCCGGCAGCCGCGTCGCACACCTGCACCTCGATACCCCGGCGCAGGGCCTCATCGACGATGATCCGCGCATAGGGGTTGAGGTCAGCCTGTGGCCCAGGGCCCAGGAACAGGCGTTCGTTGATGACGTTCTTGCGCTTGACGGCGAACGTGGGCAGGTTGCGAAAGCCCAGTTTTTCGTACAGGCGCTTGGCCTGGCGGTTGTCATGCAACACCGACAGGTCCAGATAGGCAAGGCCGCGGCTCATGAAGTGCTCGATCAGATGACGCACCAGTACTTCACCCACCCCGGGGCGGGTGCAGTGCGGATCGACGGCCAGGCACCACAGGCTGCTACCGTGTTCCGGGTCGTCGAAGGCCTTGGCGTGGTTCAAGCCCATGACACTGCCGATGATCGCGCCACTGTCTTCGTCCTCGGCCAGCCAGTACACCGGCCCACCCAAGTGGCGCGGGGTGAGCAGCTCCGGGTCGACGGGCAGCATGCCGCGTGCCTGGTAGAGCGTGTTGATGGCTTGCCAGTCACTGGGATTTTGCGCACGGCGCACGCGAAACCCGCGAAATACCCGTTGCGCCGGGCGATAGTCGGTGAACCACAGGCGCAGGGTGTCCGAGGGGTCCAGGAACAGTTGCTGCGGCGCGTGTGCCAGCACCTGCTGGGGCGCTGCCACGTACAGGGCGATGTCGCGTTCGCCGCGGCATTCGCCCAACAGGTCTTCGGCTAGCTTGGCCGGGTCGGCATAGGTATGCCCGATCAATAGTCGTCCCCAGCCACAGTGCAGGGCACGTGGCTGATCGTGAGGCTCGCTGCCATCGCCCGCAAGGCGTGCCTGCAGGCGCTCGTAAGAGGGCGCCTGGCCGCGCAGCAGGCGCTGGCCATAGGCCGTTTCGTGGGCTTTCATGGGTTCAGAGTCCTTGTTCGGTCAGCCACAGGTTCAGCGCCGCCAACTGCCACAGTTTGGATCCGCGCAGGGGGGTGAGCTGGCCGTGCGGGTTGCTTAGCAGACGGTCGATCATGGCCGGATTGAACAGGCCGCGGTCCTGGCTGGGGTCGGTCAGCAGGTCGCGGACCCAACCCAGGGTGGCGCCTTCGAGGTGCTTGAGGCCAGGCACCGGGAAGTAACCCTTCTTGCGGTCGATGACCTCGTGCGGAATCACTCGGCGCGCCGCCTCCTTGAGCACCTGCTTGCCGCCGTCGGGCAGCTTGAAGCGTGCCGGAATGCGGGCCGACAGTTCTGCCAGGCGGTAGTCCAGGAACGGCGTACGGGCTTCCAGCCCCCAGGCCATGGTCATGTTGTCAACGCGCTTGACCGGGTCGTCCACCAGCATCACCGTGCTGTCCAGGCGCAGGGCCTTGTCCACGGCGGCGTCGGCGCCAGGGCGGGCGAAGTGTTCACGGACGAAGTCGCCAGCGGCATCGTTCTCCAGCTGCCAGGCCGGCTGCACGGTGTCACGGTATTCGGCATGGCTGCGGTCGAAGAACGCTTCGCGGTACGCCGCGAATGCATCGTTGGCGCCATCGACCTGCGGGTACCAGTGGTAGCCGGCAAACAGCTCGTCGGCTCCCTGGCCGCTCTGCACGCCCTTGCAGTGCTTGGCCACTTCCCGCGACAGCAGGTAGAAGGCGATGCAGTCGTGGCTGACCATCGGCTCGCTCATGGCACGGAACGCCGCGGGCAGTTGGTCGATGATCTCGTGCTCGGCAATGCGCAGTTGATGGTGGCGGGTACCGTAGTGTTTGGCGATCAGGTCCGAGTACTGGAATTCGTCTCCGCGCTCGCCGCCTGCATCCTCGAAACCGATGGAGAAGGTCGACAGGTCATCCACACCCACTTCGCGCAGCAGGCCGACCAGCAGGCTGGAATCGACACCGCCGGAGAGCAGCACGCCCACGTCGACGGCGGCGCGCTGGCGGATGGCAACCGCATCGCGGGTGGCGTCCAGTACGCGTGTGGTCCAATCCTCGAGGGTCAGGTCACGCTCATCCGGGTTGGGGCCGTACTGGAGTTGCCACCAGGTGCTGCGCTCGACTTCGCCGTGGCGGTCGATGCGCATCCAGGTCCCGGGTTCGAGCTTCTGCACGTTGGCCAACAGCGTGCGCGGTGCCGGGACCACGGCATGGAAATTCAGGTAATGGTTCAGCGCCACCGGGTCGAGCATCGGGTCGATGTCGCCCCCTTTGAGCAGCGCCGGCAAGGTGGAGGCAAAGCGCAGGCGCTCGCCGTTGCGCGAGAGGTACAGGGGCTTTACGCCCAGGCGGTCGCGGGCCAGGAACAGGCGCTGACTGTCGCGCTCCCAGATAGCCAGGGCGAACATGCCGTTGAGCTTGGGCAGCAACGCCTCGCCCCAGGCGTGGTACCCCTTGAGCAGCACTTCCGTGTCACCGTCGGACCAGAAGGTATAGCCCAGGTCCAGCAGTTCCTGGCGCAGTTCAGGGAAGTTGTAGATGGCGCCGTTGAAGGCCAGTGACAGGCCTAACGTGCTGTCCTGCATGGGCTGGGCGGAGCCGTCGGACAGGTCCATGATTTTCAGGCGACGGTGGCCGAGGGCGATCGGCCCCTGGCTGTGAAAGCCCCACGCATCCGGGCCACGTGGCGCCAGGTGATGAGTGATTCGCTCAACGGCAGCCAGGTCGGCTGGGCGAGGGGCTTGACCGAGGGGGGTGAAACGCAATTCTCCAGCTAGTCCGCACATGTAACGTAAACCCTTTGAGTTTCGGCACTCATGGCGTCACTGGCTTTTCACTCGTACCCCATTTGTACCGCCTCCAAACGCCAGGGCTGATCAAGCCCCGCCCAATCGTGAGGGGGTGATCCACCTGGCGCATGCAGAGCAGCACCTGCACGCTGTGCCCGAGTTGCGCGGCGATGAATGCCGGGTTCATGCCGGCCACCAGGAACATGGTCGCGTACGTGTGGCGCGTGTCGTACAGCCTGCGGTGCCTGATACCAAGCGTACGCAAAGCTGCCAGCCAGTAACGTTGTTGACTCGCTTCGGGGCGTATGAACAGCGCCGAACGGTCGTCTGTCCCACTGGGCGCGAACACGTCATCTGAACGCGCCTCGGTGAGCGGTCTGGGTTTTTCGAGGGCGTGCAAGGCCCGATCGTTCAATAAAACTTTACGTGGGCGCCTGGTTTTGGTGCGAATTTCGGTGATTCCTCGTGGCTGAAGTCCGCCTCTGTGGGTCGACGTCCAGCATCGATCCATCGCGTTCAAACCCAGTGCTACGCCTACCTGAGCGCGCCTTCGCACGCTCGGATGAAGCCCGCCAGGCGGGAGGCGTTAATCTTCGCAATGCCGTTCGTCGACGCTTGGCGGCGGCTAATCCTCCACACGGGATGTTGACCCAGGACGATTTTGGTGGTCATCTGCGCGCCTGTTTCAGGTGCCCCCTGCCGCCGTGCATGGGGTGAAACGGGAAGCCGGTTCGTCGCCCCAGGGTGATCAGTCCGGCGCTGCCCCCGCAACGGTATGCGAGCGATGCTTTCGACAGACCACTGTGCCACAGGCATGGGAAGGTGACGGCATCATGACCCTCGCGAGCCCGGAGACCGGCCTGAAGCCTTGTTTGGCAAACCCGCGGTGGGCGGGCGCAGGCCGGTTTCCGTGGGCGCGTGCGCCTGCGCGTTCCCCATGCGTTGTTCCCTCCGGGATTCTTTCATTCCTGCTGCAAAAGGAAAGATATGTCCCGCTTTAGTGTTTTTCATACCCCTCAAGGGGCGTTGCTGGGTGCGAGCCTGGTGCCCTGTGTGTGCATGGCCGTACCGATTCAGGCAGCCGAAGACGGCCTTGCACTGGCATTGCCCGCCACGGCCATCACCGGCACTGCCGAGCAGAACCCTTCCATGGACTTGCACACCCCTGGCACCAGCGGTTCGCGCCTGCACCTCACGCCCTTGGAAACGCCAGCCAGCGTCACCAGCATCAGCGCCGAGCACATCAGTGGACGCAACAACGCCACGGTGCAGGCAGCAGTGACCCGCACTCCCGGCATCACCTTCATCGGCACGCCTGGCAACGGTGGCACTGCGCTTTCGGCCCGTGGCTTCACCGGGCACAGTTCGACCATGCAGCTGTATGACGGCACCCGCCTGTACGTGGGTGCTGGCACCGTCACGTTTCCCGTGGACACCTGGGCTGTGGACCGCATCGACGTACTGCGCGGCCCGGCTTCGGTGTTGTACGGGGAGGGCGCCACCGGTGCGGTGATCAACGTGGTGCCCAAGAAGCCCTTCGACGGCGAGGTTCGCAACCTTGTCCGCCTGGGCTACGGTTCCCATGATCGCCGGCAGTTGGCGTTGGACAGCGGCGGTTCGCTGACCGATACCCTGAGCTATCGCTTGAACCTCAACAAACTGGACAGCAATGGCTGGGTCGACCGTGGTGAGTCAGCCAGCGTTGCTGTCAGCGGTTCATTGCGCTGGCAGCCGAACGACGATTTCAGCATCACCCTCAGCCATGACTACGGTGACCAGGATCCGCAGCAGTATTTCGGTACGCCGCTGGTCAATGGGCATTACCGTGAGTCGCTGCGTGACCACAACTACAACGTGGCCAATGCCGAGGTGCATTACAACGATCAGTCCACTCGCCTGGTCACGGACTGGGTGATCACCGACAACCTGACCGCCTGCAATCAGCTGTACTTCCTCAAGGCCCAGCGCCGGTGGCGAAATGCCGAAAGCTACACCTGGCTGCCTGGCGACCAGGTGCAGCGCAGCAGTTTCATCAGCATCAAGCAGACCCAGGAGCAGATCGGGGATCGCCAGTCGTTCACCCTGCAGCACGCGTTGTTCGGCCTGGACAGCCAGACCGTTGTTGGCGCCGACTACAATGCGATCCGCTTCGTGCGCAAACATGATTTCGGCAATACCTTTACCGACACCGTGCCACTGTCGGGCTCGGGCGGCGGTGACTACATCAGCACCGACCCCTATCGCTCGCGCGAAGCCAACCAGGCACGGCAATTCTCGCTGTTCGCCGAAAACCGCACGCAACTCACCGAGCGTCTGTCGCTGATCACCGGTGTGCGGCGTGATCAGGTGCATCTGAACCGTGACGATCTGGACACCGATACCCGCTCGGACCGCAGCCTGAGTGGCGACAACTGGCGGGCAGGCCTGGTGTTCGCGCTGACCGAGGACCTCTCGGTCTATGGTCAGTACGCCACCAGCACCGAGGGCGTGAGCAACCTGCTGACGCTCAGTACAGCGCAACAAAGCTGGGACCTGAGTACCGCCAAACAGACCGAAGTCGGTGTCAAACAGATGCTCCCCGATGGCCGTGGCGAGTGGACGCTTGCGGCCTACCACATCGTCAAGAAAAAGCTCTTGAGCAGCGACCCGCTCAACCCTGTCCTTCAGCAACAGGTCGGCCAGCAATCCTCGGACGGCATCGAGGCCACCTTGGCGTTGCGCCTGCCCTACGATGTGCAGCTTTCGGCCAACGCCGCCTGGGTGCGCGCGGAGTACGACGAGTTTGCCAGTGGAACCAGCAACTACAGCGGCAATCGGCCGGTCGATGTGCCCCGGCGATCGGCCAACCTGTGGTTGAGCAAGGACTTTGGTCGGTTGCTCAGTGCCGGGGCGGGTGTGCGGTATGTCGACAGCCGCTATGGGGACAATGCCAACACCGTGCAGGTGCCGAGCTACACCGTGGTCGACGCCAACGTTGACTGGCACGTGCAGCCGGACCTGACCTTGGGCTTGCAGCTCAACAACCTGTTCGATCGCCAGTACGCGACCACCACCGGCAACAATGGGCGCCAGTGGTACCTGGGCGAGCCAAGGTCATTTTTCGTCACGGCGGATTACCGCTTCTGACCTGTTGCACCGGCCTTCGGGCCGGTGCTTGCTGGAGTGAATCCGATGACTCGACTGAGTATCGAGGGCCTGCATTGGGCAGTGCCCGAGGCGGGGCGCAGGGTGCGCCAGATCCTGCAAGGCGTGGACCTGCATGTGGACGACGGTGAGTGCGTAGGGCTTATCGGCCCTAACGGCAGTGGCAAGACCAGCCTGCTACGTTGCGCTTATCGCGCCACGCCACCCACCGCAGGCAGCGTCAGCTTGAGCGGTGCCGATATCTGGCAACGCAGCCCGCGCTGGTGTGCGCAGCGTATCGCGGTGGTGCTTCAGGAGTTTCCTGGCGAGTTTGGATTGAGTGTTGCCGAAGTGGTGGCCATGGGGCGCACGCCGCACAAGGCCCTGTTTGACGGCGACTCGCCCGAGGACCGGCAAAGGGTTGCTCACACGCTCGTGCTGGTTGGGCTGGCAGGTTATGACGGGCGCACGTTCGCTTCGCTATCCGGGGGCGAGAAGCAGCGCGTGCTACTGGCCCGGGCACTGGTCCAGGCCCCTGAGCTGCTGATTCTCGACGAGCCAACCAACCACCTCGACCCGCGTTACCAGCTTGGGCTTTTGCGGCATTTGCGCAGCCTGGGGCTGAGCACCCTGGCCAGCTTCCACGACCTCAACCTGGCGGCGGCATTCTGCGACCGCCTGTACGTCATCGACGCTGGCCGAATCCGTGTCAGTGGCACGCCCCAGCAGGTGCTGACCGGCGAACTGATCCAGGAGGTGTTTGGTGTCCAGGCGCTGGTCGACCTTCATCCGCTGCACCCTTACCCCCGCATTACCTGGATAACCCGACCATGAACGCTCGCTTTCTGATCGCCCTGATAACGCTCTTGTTTGCGCTGCCTGCCGTGGCCAGCGAGTACCCGCTGAACGTGCGCAGTTGTGAGCGCCTGGTGACGTTCAGCAAGGCTCCCCAGCGGGTGGTGGTGCACGATGTGAACATGACCGCCATGCTGCTGCACCTGGGGCTGCGAGACAGCATCATCGGCTACACAGGGTTCACCCGAAGTAAACACCGTGACCCATGGATTGACGCTGCGCTGGAGGGCATACCGCAACTGGCCAGTCGGTATCCTTCCATTGAAACGCTGCTGGCAGTCGATACCGACCTGTTTTTCGCCGGCTGGAACTATGGCATGCACGTAGGAGGGCCGGTCACCCCCGCGACGCTGGCACCCTTTGGGGTCCCGGTCTACGAGTTGAGCGAGTCCTGCTCTTGGGTCATGCCTGGCCAACGTGCGAGTTTCGATGACGTTTACCGCGATCTGGACAACCTGGGGCGCATGTTCGATCACCCGCGCCAGGCGCAAGCGCTGATCCACCAGATGCGCCAGCGAATCGCCACGGTGCAAGCGCGGGTAGGGCAGGCGCAACACCGACCACGGGTCTTTTTGTACGACAGCGGCGAAGATCGTCCGATGACATCGGGGCGTCTGGGCATGCCGCAGGCACTGATCGACGCAGCCGGTGGCGTGAACGTGATGGAAGAGGTGGCCGCCAGTTGGACCCAGGTCAATTGGGAAAGCGTGGTAGAGCGCGACCCTGACGTGATCCTGATTGTCGACTACGGGCCAAGGACCTGGCAGCAGAAACGTGATTTTCTGATGCAGCAGCCTGCGTTGAAAGAGGTACGGGCCATTCGCGAGCAGCGCTTCTTACCCCTGACCTACCTGCAGGTCACCCCCTCGGTGGAGAACGTCGAGGCGGTGGAGAACATTGCCCGCGCCCTGCACCCCGAGCTGTTCGCAGCGGGGGCACCGTGACCTTGGCGCGCAGCCCGGTGCATTATGGTTGGCTGATCGTGATGCTGGTCATCCTGCTGGTGTCGTCATCGGTCGTGTCGCTGGCATTTGGCCCGGCATCGGTGCCCTTGACCCACGTCATCGGGATCGTCGCGCAGCAATTGGGCATCGACTGGGGGCCTGCGCTCAGCAAGAGCCAGGTGCACATCGTCTGGCTCATCCGTGCCCCGCGTGTGCTGTTGGGCGCACTGGTCGGGGCGGGGCTTGCCTTGGTGGGCACAGCCCTGCAGTCCGTCACCCGAAACCCCCTGGCAGATCCGCATTTGCTGGGCGTCAGCGCCGGCGCGGCGTTGGGCGCGGTGCTGGTGATGCTCTATGTCGGGGACTTTGTCGGTGTACTCAGCCTGCCGCTGGCTGCGTTCGCGGGGGCAATAGGGAGCATGCTGCTGGTGATCGGCGTGGCGCGTCGCAGTGGGCGCCTGGAAAGCGATCGCCTGCTGTTGGCGGGGGTCGCGGTGTCCTTCGTACTCATGGCCGTGGTCAACGTGCTGCTCTATACCGGTGACCAGCACGCTGCGGCGTCGGTGGTGTTCTGGATGCTGGGTGGGCTGGGGGCTGCCCGATGGGAGGTCATCTGGCTGCCGGCACTGTGCGTGCTGCTTGGGCTGTGTGCCCTACAGGTGATGGGGCGCGGCCTGAATGCACTGATGAGTGGGGAGCAGACCGCGATCAGCCTGGGCGTCTGCGGCCGGCGCCTGCGCCTTCAGGTGTTCATCTGCACGTCCTTGTTGACCGGGGTGCTGGTCTCGCTGTCGGGCGCCATTGGTTTCGTTGGCCTGATGGTGCCCCACGTAGCGCGCCTGCTGGTGGGGGCGGACAATCGGAGGCTAATGCCGGTCAGTGCGCTACTGGGTGGGGTGTTTCTGGTGTGGGTGGATGTGGCTGCCCGTACCCTGATCGCACCGCAGGACCTGCCGATCGGCATTGCGACCGCAGCACTGGGCGGGGTGTTCTTCATGCTGTTGCTCAAGCGGTGACGCCACGGCAAGCCACGCTGGAGGGCTTGCCGTGGCCTGCATCAGAAGTCCAGGGTAAGCCCTGCATACAGCGCACGGCCGTCGCCGGGGGAGTGCAGTGACGCATCTGCCCCATCCGGGTCGTACCAGACGTACTCGAAGTAGCGGTTGGTCAGGTTCTTCAACTGCAAGTCCACGCTCATGGTTTCGCTGAGCTTGTAGGTTGCACCGAGGTTCATCAGTACGTAGCCGCCATACGTACCTTGGGTGTTCTCCCGCTCCAGGTAGTAGTGGGTCTGCCCGTTCGCCCAGGCAGTCAGCTGCAGCGCGGGCGTGGCCTGGTAGCTGATGCCGGTGTTCCACAGATGGTGGGGCACGTGATCGATTTCCTGGCCTTTGCTGCCTGGTAACGCGCTGCTGGGCTCAAGGATCTTGGAGTACTGCCAGGAGTACGACATCCATACCTCGGTGCGCTCTTCCGGGTGCAGGTTGACCTGCAGGTCATAGCCCCAACGGCGTGTCTCCCCGACATTGTCTGACTCCCCGCTGGGGTCGTTCAGGCGCCGGCTCACTTCGCCAGAGGCATCCTGACGCCAGTAGGCCACGCGGCCATCGACCCAGCTGGCCGGGGTGAACTTGATGCCGGTTTCCCAGCCTTCGTTGATCGAAGGGGCCAGGTCCTCGTTGCGCGGCGGCACCTTGTACGCTGCGGCGCCGGTCCCGACCTGGAAGGTGCGGCCCCAGTTGGCATAAACGCTGGCGAACTTCCATGGCGAATAGACAATGCTGAGCTTGGGCTGTTTGATCAGCCCGTAGTCGTTGATGTCGTAGCCCTGCCCGGTCATCTTGTTGGTGAAGTCACCACTGATCTTGTCCACCCGGTAGGCCGGCACGATCTTCAACGATTCGAACGGCTCGATCTGCGCCTGTACGTAGGCACCGACCGTGTTGAAGTCGAAGTCCTGGTCGCGTGTCTGCGCCTGGCGTACACGCTCCACGGTGCGGTAGCGCTCGCTGCGGTTCTGTTGCTTCTCCACATCGCTGCCACCTTCCAGCGCAAAGGCGTGCAGCCAGTCCACCTGGGGTCGCCAGGTCAGCGAGGTGATGGCGCCGTACTGGTCCTCGTAGGTGTCGCGCTCCTGCTGTGAACTCGTGCGCCAGTACTGGGTCCAGCGACGGTCGTCATAGGTATTGAGGTAGGTCTTGGCCGACCAAGACAGGGTCTCGGCCAGGTCGGCGTCCAGGTGCACACTGACCTGGTTCATCCGTCGCGTGCCTTTGTCCGTGGCGTTGTAGTCATTACTCATGCGCGGATGATGGCGGGCGTCATCCTCGGTCAGGTAACCGGCCTCCTGGGCTTCGGAGGTGTAGTGGCGGGCGATCAGGCCAAGGCGGTAGCTGCCATCGTCAGGGGTATAGAACCACTTGCCGCCGAAACTGTAGCGTTCGGTGTCGGCATGATCGCGGTAACCGTCGACCTGCTGGCGGGCGAAGAAGTAGTTCTGCGTCCAGTTGCTGGTCTCGATGCCTTTGGCCAGTTGCACCTCGCGGGTGTTGAAACTGCCGTAGCGCAGGCGCGCCTTGTTGTAGTTGCCGCCAGTGCGGGTGTTGATGTTGACGTTTCCGGCGATGTTGTTCAGGCCATAGCGCGGGTCGCTGGTGCCGCGCACCACGTCGATGCTGTCGATGTCCATGGGGAACACCGCGTCGATGAAGGGCATGTTGCCGTCATTGGTGTTGCTGGGGATCCCATCGATCAGCAACTTGACCGCATTCACTTCGCCTTCGCCATTGAAGCCGCGAAACGACAGCTTGCCCGAGGTAGTGCCTTGGTTGAACTCGGTGAGCATCACCCCCGGTGCCCGGCGCAACAGCTCCCAGCTGTAGGCCACTGGCATTTTTTCGAGGATGTCACCGCCTAGAATATCCACCGAACTGAGCACGCTGCGGGTGGCCAGCGGGCCGCTTTCGGTACTGGTCACGCTGACCGCACCGAGGGTCATTATCGAGTTCTCGGCAGAGCGTGTTTCGGCAACGGCCGATGACAAGGGGCTAAGGCTGTAAACAGCGAGCACGGGCAGGACGGCGCGTGCGGTATGACGAAACGCAGACATGAAGTGTTTCCTGGAGACAGTCGAGCAGCGCTGCGCGCCGCATGGTGCGGGGCAGCATTGGGTAAGCGGCGACGGGTCAGGCCAGGGGGGAGGCGCGGGGGTTGAGTTTGGGCCACTGCTCACGCGGCAACGGCAGCTTGTGGCTGTCGCCGATCAGCAGTGCGTCGGGCCAGTAGCGGGGGAACAGGTGGCGATAGTAATTGCTGGCCATCAAGGCATGCCCGGCATGGCCACAGCAGCAGTCACCGACCTGGTGTTTCATTTCTGGCTGATCGTCAAGCTGCGGCAGTTCGGCCTTGAGCTGGGCCAGCAGTGACTTGGGCAGGCTTTGCGCACCGTGCAGGCTGCAGAAGCTGCCCAGGATCAGCGATTGGCTGTCGATGCTGGGGGATTGCAAGGCGCGGTCGAGCGGCATCGCCAGCAGGTTGAACAGCACGGCAATGGCTGCAAGCAAACACACAAGTGAGCGTGCACGTACGGTCATCCGACCCCCAGGCGAACAAGGCCCGTATTAAGCCTTATTCGCGCTCGGGGATGAAAGGTCGCAGCTGCGCCCTATTGTCGCAGGGCGCCTGCCTGGACGAGGCACCTGCTATTTGCCCCGAACCAGCCGGCGCAGTGCAAAGCGGTTGGGGTGGCAGGCTTCGGCGACCGTTCGCGGTACCGGCAGCGGCTCGCCGCTGACCCAGGCCGCCACCAGCTCACCGCTGAGCGGCGCGGTGATCAAACCCCGTGAGCCGTGGCCGCTGTTGACGTACAGGCCCTCGAGCCAAGGGCATGCCACCTGCGGCACTTGTCGTGCGTCCCGGGCAAGGGCTGCATAGGCCTGGGCGAAGGCAGGGTCGTCGGCCAACGGCCCAACAATAGGCAGGTAGTCCGGGCTGGTGCACCGGAAAGCGGCGCGGCCTTCAAGCGCCTGCACATTGAACCCCGTTGCGCCAAGGCGGCGGGACAGGTCAGGAGAAATTTCGTCCAGCAGCGCCAGGTTGCCCTCATGCTCGGCCGCCGTGGGGGTCAGGTCAGTGCTGTGGAAATCGAAGCTGGCGCCCAGGGTGTGTTCGCCGCATCGCGCAGGCGCTACATAGCCTTGCGCGCAGACCACGGTGCCCAGCCCTTGGCTCTGGGGTGTTGCGGGTAGCCGGGTGATCTGCCCACGGATGCGCTTGAGCGGCAAGCCGGCACAGGGCTCGAGCCGTTTGACCTCGGCAGCACTGGCCAGAACCATCACTGGCGCGTCGGCCAGCAACTGATCACCGGCCCAGGCCTGCCACCGCCCAGCGACCTTGTGCAGCGACAGAACCTCTTGGTGCGGGACCAGGCGGATGTTCGGATGCTCAAGCTGTTGGCGGCACAGCGCCGGTGGATGCACCCAGCCGCCTTCGGGATAGAACAGCCCACCTGCCGGTAGGGTGATGCCGGCAACGGCCTGGGCCTGGTCCTTGGTCAATGCGTGTACCAGCCCGGGCTCGAAGGCCTGCACCAGCTTGTCCTGGCGCGCCGCCTCCTTGTCGTCGAAGGCCAGTTGCAGGACGCCGCAGGCGTCCCAGTCTTCGCCGCGCTGAAGGTGCTCAAGCTGACGGCGGGTGTAGCCGAAACCGGCGAGAATCATTCGGGACAAGGCCGTGCCGTGCGCCGATAGCTTGAGGTACAGCACCCCCTGCGGGTTGCCGGACGCTTCCTGCGCCGCTGCCGCATGCCGCTCCAGTACCGTGACCTGCCAGCCTCGACGGGCCAGGCTTGCCGCCGTGCAGCTGCCGGCCAGCCCTGCACCCACCACCACGGCCTGACGCGGCCCATCACTTGAAGGCGGTCGGGCGTACCAAGGCGCTGTCGGGGCAGGGGGTGGGCCCACATACGCCCCGCTCATTACTTCCCACTTCTTGCCGATGCCAGGCACCTTCTTCATGGCAAAACCCGCCTCCACGAGGCTGCGGCGTACCCAGCCGGTGGTGGTGAACGTACCCAGCACGGTACCGGGGTGGGACAGCCGCGCCAGTTGCGCGAACAGTGCCGGGGTCCACATGTCGGGGTTCTTGGCAGGGGCAAAGCCATCGAGGAACCAGACATCGACCTGGGCGTCGAGCTCTGGCAATTGCTCGAGCACATCACCAATCAGCAGGGTGAGGGTGACGCGCCCACCTTCGAAGGTGAATTGCTGATACCCCGGGTGCACTGCCACGTATTGCGCCAGCAAAGGCTGGCTGTAAGCGGCAAGCTCTGGCCACAGGCTGATGGCACGGGCCAGGTCATCGCGGTCCAGGGGGAATTTCTCGACGCTGACGAAATGAAGCCGGGCGTCTGCGTGGGCATGTTGCGCGAACAGTTGCCAGGCGCAGTAGAAATTCATGCCGGTGCCAAAGCCCGTCTCGCCGATGACCACGCAGGCATGGGGCGCCATTGCAGTGAAACGTTCCGCCAGGCGGGTCTGTCCGAGAAACACATGGCGGGTTTCATCGATGCCTTCGTTGACGGCGAAGTACACGTCATCGTAATGCCGCGAATGAGGGCGGCCCTGTTCGTCCCAGTCGATCTGGGCGTGCTGGAGAGGGGGAGATACGGTCATGGCGGGTGCGCAGCGACAAGCGACTGAAGAAGTGGCGATAGTCGCATGGCTGGGGCTTTCTTGCAGCCCAAACCCCCGCCCCAGGTGTGCTTTTGCGCTAGTCTTGTTTATCCATTGAAGGAGCCCGTGCATGTTCGAATCTGCCGAGATTGGTCACAGCATCGACAAGCAAACCTACGACGCCGAGGTTCCAGCCCTGCGTCAAGCACTGCTCGAGGCCCAGTATGAGCTCAAGCAGCAAGCGCGTTTTCCGGTCATCGTGCTGATCAATGGCGTGGAGGGGGCCGGCAAGGGCGAGACGGTCAAGCTGCTCAACGAGTGGATGGACCCGCGCATGATCGATGTGCTCACCTTCGATCAGCAGACCGACGAGGAACTGGCGCGGCCACCGGCCTGGCGTTACTGGCGCGCCTTGCCGCCCAAGGGGCGCATGGGGGTGTTTTTTGGCAACTGGTACAGCCAGATGCTGCAAGGGCGCGTGCATGGAGTGTTGAAGGATGCGGTGCTGGACCAGGCCATCAACGGCGCCGAACGCCTGGAGCAGATGCTGTGCGATGAAGGCGCGTTGATCATCAAATTCTGGTTTCATCTTTCCAAGAAGCAGATGAAGGCGCGGCTCAAATCCCTCAAGGACGACCCCTTGCACAGCTGGAAGATCAGCCCGCTGGATTGGCAGCAGTCGCACACCTACGACCGCTTCGTGCGCTTCGGGGAACGTGTGCTGCGCCGCACCAGCCGCGATTACGCGCCCTGGCATATCGTCGAGGGGGTTGATCCCAATTACCGCAGCCTGGCCGTCGGGCGTATCCTGCTCGACAGCTTGCAGGCGGCCCTGGCCAACAATCCCAAGGGCAAGCACGTGGGCAATGTCGCGCCGCTTGGGCGCAGCATTGATCAGCGCAGCCTGCTCGGTGCCTTGGACCTGACAGTGCGTCTGGACAAGGCCGACTATCAAGAGCAACTGGTCACCGAGCAGGCGCGCCTGGCCGGTTTGCTGCGTCACAAGCACATGCGCCGTCATGCCCTGGTAGCGGCCTTCGAAGGCAATGATGCGGCGGGCAAAGGCGGTGCGATCCGGCGCGTGGCCGCTGCCCTGGACCCCCGTCAGTACCGGATCGTGCCCATTGCCGCGCCGACCGAAGAAGAACGCGCGCAGCCTTACCTGTGGCGTTTTTGGCGGCACATTCCCGCGCGTGGCAAGTTCACCATCTTCGACCGCTCCTGGTATGGCCGGGTGCTGGTGGAGCGGGTCGAGGGGTTCTGCAGCCCTGCCGACTGGATGCGCGCCTATGGCGAAATCAACGACTTCGAAGAGCAACTGGTGAACGCGGGCGTGGTAGTGGTCAAGTTCTGGCTGGCCATCGACCAGCAGACCCAGCTCGAACGCTTCGAGAAGCGTGAGCAAACCCCATTCAAGCGCTACAAGATCACCGAGGACGACTGGCGCAACCGCGACAAGTGGGACGACTACAGCCAGGCCGTAGGCGATATGGTCGACCGCACCAGCAGCGAGATTGCGCCCTGGACGTTGGTCGAAGCCAACGACAAGCGCTGGGCGCGGGTCAAGGTCCTGCGCACTATCAACGAGGCGCTGGAAGCGGCGTTCGCCAAGCACAAGAAGTAGGCGGGGCGCGTACCCCTGACAGGCAGGTGGGCATGTGCAACACGGCTGCGCTCCGGTGTGTTGCCCGCATCATGCCCCCATAGAATGACGTGATGAATTCTTTTCCCGGCATGCCTGCGCTGGCTACCTGCGCAACCCCGTAGAATTCAGCCACCCCCACCACGGATCTGATCGAGGACACCATGCATACCACCTCCGGCCGTTGGGTTCACGGCCTGCTGCTTGCCCTGTTGACTGCATTGCTATGGGGCATCCTGCCGATCAAGCTCAAGCAGGTGTTGCAGGTGATGGACCCGTTGACGGTGACCTGGTATCGCCTGCTGGTGTCCGGTGGGCTGCTGTGCGCCTGGCTGACGGCCAACCGTCGCCTGCCGTCTTTGGGCAGGCTCACGCGCAAGGGCAGGGGCCTGGTGGGGGTGGCGGTGCTGGGGCTGATGGGCAATTACGTGCTGTACCTGATCGGCTTGAAGCTGCTCAGCCCTGGTACGGCGCAGCTGGTGGTGCAGCTGGGGCCGGTGCTGTTGCTGGTGGCCAGCGTATTCGTGTTTCGCGAGCGATTCAGCGTAGGGCAGGGGGTGGGGCTGTTGATCCTGCTGGCAGGTTTCGGGCTGTTCTTCAACCAGCGCCTGGAAGAACTGTTGACTTCGCTTGGCGCCTATACCACGGGTGTGCTCACCATTGTGCTGGCCACCAGTATCTGGGTGTTCTACGCCTTGAGCCAGAAGCAGTTGCTGACGGTGTGGAACTCGCAGCAGGTGATGATGGTGATCTACCTGTGCTGCGCGGCGCTGCTGACGCCTTGGGTGCAGCCGCTGGAAGTCTTGCAACTGAGCCCCGTACAGGGCTGGCTGCTGCTGGCGTGCTGCCTGAACACGCTGGTGGCCTATGGCGCCTTTGCCGAAGCCCTGGCGCATTGGGAGGCTTCCCGGGTCAGTGCGACGTTGGCATTGACCCCCTTGGTGACGTTCGTGGCGGTGGCACTGGCTGCGCTGGTGTGGCCTGAGTATGTGCAGGCGGAGCAGATCAACATGCTCGGGTATGTAGGGGCTGTGGTCGTGGTGGCAGGCTCGGCGCTGGTTGCGCTCGGGCCTTCCCTGGTGGCGGGATGGCGGGCACGTCGCGCGCGGCTTGCGCAGGTGTCCTAGGTGTTGGGGGCGGGTGGCGCCTCTGATCAGACGCCGGTTGGGCAGCAGGAATGGTTGCGGCCGCTCGGCAGCCTATCGCTGCCGCTCACACGGGGACTCGCTGGCCCGGATGCGGTGCAAGGCAGTTGCTCCCACACCCAATGCGCGAGCCTTCTTGGCGTTGCCGAATAAAAGGGGGCAACGCAAGCCGCCCCCACAGACTTCAACCCTTGCCACCCGGCGCCAGCATGTTCTCCGGCCTTACCCACTCATCGAACTGCTCGTTGGTGAGGTAGTCCAGCTCAAGCGCCGCCTCACGCAGGGTCTTGCCCTCGCCATAGGCTTTCTTGGCAATCTCGGCAGCCTTGTCGTAACCGATATGCGGGTTGAGTGCCGTTACCAGCATCAGCCCTCGCTCCAGGTGTGCGGCCATCTGCTCGGTATCTGGCTCGATGCCCGCCACGCAATGCTGCTGGAAGTTGCGGCAACCGTCTGCCAACAGCTCGATGGACTGCAGCAGGTTGTGGATGATCACCGGCTTGAACACGTTCAACTGCAGATGCCCCTGGCTGGCGGCAAAACCGATGGTGGTATCGTTGCCAAGCACCTGGCAGGCCAGCATCGACAGCGCCTCGCACTGTGTCGGGTTGACCTTGCCCGGCATGATCGAACTGCCGGGCTCGTTGGCGGGCAAGCGTACCTCGGCCAACCCCGCACGGGGCCCTGATCCGAGCAGGCGCAGGTCGTTGGCGATCTTCATCAAGGCCACCGCCAAGGTTTTCAGCCCCCCAGCCAGGCTGGTCAGCGGCTCGTGCCCGGCCAGCGCTGCAAACTTGTTGGGTGCGGTCACGAAGGGCAGCCCGGACAGAGCGGCCAGCTCGGCAGCAATGGCTTCGGCGAACCCCTGGGGCGCATTGAGGCCCGTGCCCACCGCCGTGCCGCCCTGGGCCAGCTCATACACCGCCGGCAGGCTGGCGCGGATGGCGCGCTGGGCATAATCGAGTTGCGCCACGAACGCCGAGACTTCCTGGCCGAAGGTAATCGGCGTGGCATCCATCATGTGGGTGCGTCCGGTTTTGACCAGGCGATGGTGCCGTGCCGACAGCTCGGCCAGGCCCGAGGACAGCTCGGCGATGGCCGGCAGCAGTTGCGCGTGCACGGCCTGGGCGGCTGCGATGTGCATGGCGGTGGGGAAGCAGTCGTTGGAGCTCTGGGAGCGGTTGACGTGATCGTTGGGGTGCACCGGCGACTTGCCGCCGCGCACCTGGCCGGCCAGTTCGTTGGCGCGACCTGCGATCACCTCGTTGACATTCATGTTGCTCTGCGTGCCACTGCCGGTCTGCCAGACCACCAGCGGGAACTGATCGTCGTGCTTGCCGTCCAGGACCTCATCGGCGGCCTGCTCAATCAGCCGGGCAATGTCGGCGGGCAGTGCACCGTTGCGGTCGTTGACGCGGGCAGCGGCCTTCTTGATCAGCGCCAGGGCATGCAGGACGGCGAGCGGCATGCGTTGCTGGCCGATGGCGAAGTTGATCAACGAGCGCTGAGTCTGCGCGCCCCAGTAGGCGTGCTCAGGAACTTCAACCGGCCCAAGGCTGTCTGTTTCGATACGGCTCATGCTGCATTCACTCCCTGTCAGTCAGAATCAGCAGTTTAGGCCCTCATGCGACCTGGCGGTTCAATCGCCTGTCGTGCCACTTGAGCAGCTCGCCCTGGCGGGCGCAGAATGCTCGCTCTGAGGTACCGCCTCCCCCTCCTGAAGGAAATGCAATGACCCGTCTTCGTGTCCTCTGTGCTGCTGTCGCCCTGGCTTGCGCCAGTGGCCAGGTCCTGGCCGCCACCCCCAGCCACAACGCCGCTGCCGAGAAATTCCTGACCTTGGCCAATGCCGACAAACTGGGCACGCCGGTGTACATGCAAGTGCAGCAGATGTTCGCCCAGCGCTTTGCCCAGACCAAGGCACCTGCCTCCAAGCAGCCTGTGCTGGAAAGCTACCAGGCCAAGGCCAACGCCGCGCTGGACAACGCCATCGGCTGGAAGAAGCTCAAGCCCAAGATGGTCGACCTCTACACCCAGACCTTTACCGAGCAAGAGCTCAAGGACCTGGTCAAGTTCTACGAGTCGCCCCTTGGCCGCAAGGTGCTGCGCGAGATGCCCAAGGTCACCCAGCAATCGGCTCAGCTGACCCAGCAGACCCTCGAACCGGCGGTGCCGGTGGTCAACAAGCTGCTTGAAGACATGACCAAGGAGCTGGACCCTAACTACGGCAAGGCAGCCGCGCCAGCCAAGAAGTGAGCACGGCCATGAACATGCAACAGCGTATCGAACAGCAACTGGCGAGCCTGGCGCCTCAGCACCTGCAGGTGCTCGATGAAAGCCACATGCACAGCCGTGGTCAGCAGACCCACTACAAGGCCGTGATCGTGAGCGAGGTGTTCGAAGGCTTGAACAGCGTCAAGCGGCACCAGAAGGTGTATGCGACCATGGGCGAGCTGATGGGCCAGATTCATGCGCTGGCGATTCACACCTATACCGGCGATGAATGGGCGCAGGTCGGCAGTGCGCCGGCATCGCCTGTCTGCGCCGGCGGCGGGCACTGAAAGCTTACTGTTGTTCTGGTAGAATCCGCTTCATCCCAAAAAGGGGCTGCTGCACAGCCCATCGCTGGTACGCCAGCTGCTTCAGGTAACCCCACTGCGTTGACGCACCGGGCACCTGAAGCGGCAGGTGTGCCTGCGATGGGCGTGCGGCGGCCCTTTGTTCATTGTGTAACCCGGTCCGCCCCTTACGAGGGCAGCCACCTGGAGAACCTGATTCATGTCACACCCCATCGTCGTCGCGGCGCTGTACAAGTTCGTCACCTTGCAAGACTACGTCGAGCTACGCGAGCCGCTGCTCAAGGCCATGCTCGACAACCATGTCAAAGGCACCTTGCTGTTGGCCCATGAGGGCATCAACGGCACCGTGTCGGCCACCCGCGAAGGCATCGACGGCCTGCTGGCCTGGCTGCGCAGCGACCCGCGCCTAGTGGACATCGACCACAAGGAGTCGTACTGCGACGAGCAGCCCTTCTACCGTACCAAGGTCAAGCTCAAGAAAGAGATCGTCACCCTGGGCGTGCCTGGGGTCGACCCCAATCAGGCGGTGGGCACCTACGTCGAGCCCAAGGACTGGAACGCGCTGATCAGCGACCCCGAGGTGCTGCTGGTCGACACGCGCAACGACTACGAAGTGGCCATCGGCACGTTCAAGGGGGCCATCGACCCCAAGACCGAAACGTTCCGCGAATTTCCCGACTACATCAAGGCCAACTTCGACCCGGCCCGCCACAAGAAGGTCGCCATGTTCTGCACTGGCGGCATCCGTTGCGAAAAAGCGTCCAGCTATATGCTCGGTGAAGGCTTCGAGGAGGTCTATCATCTGAAAGGTGGCATCCTGAAGTACTTCGAGGAAGTGCCACAGGAACAAAGCCTGTGGGAGGGCGACTGCTTCGTGTTCGATAACCGCGTCACGGTTCGCCATGACCTGAGCGAGGGTGAATATGACCAGTGCCACGCCTGCCGTCACCCGATCAATGCCCAGGAGCGTGCCTCGGAGCACTACTCGCCAGGTGTAAGCTGCCCGCACTGCTGGGATTCGCTGAGCGAAAAGACCCGCCGCAGCGCCATCGACCGGCAGAAGCAGATCGAGCTGGCCAAGGCCCGCAACCTGCCACATCCGATTGGCCACAACTACAAAGCCGAGGCCTGAGTGATGTCTGCGCGCCTGATCTACGTGATGGACCCGATGTGTTCCTGGTGCTGGGGCTTCGCACCGGTGGCCAGTGCGCTGATCGATCAGGCCAGTCAGGCGGGCGTGCCTACCCATCTGGTGGTCGGCGGGCTGCGCAGCGGCAGTGCCGCCCTGGACGGCGCCACCCGCAAGTACATTCTCGAGCATTGGCAGGCCGTGGCCCAGACAACGGGGCAGCCTTTCAATTTCGAGGGCGCCATGCCCGACGGCTTTGTCTACGACACCGAACCGGCCTGCCGAGCACTGGTTGCTGCCCGCGAGTTGGATGGCGAGCGCCTCTGGCCTCTGCTGGCAGCCATACAGTCTGCGTTCTATGAAGGGGCTCATGACGTGACCACCGCCCCGCACCTGGTGGAGCTGGCCGAGCAGGCGGGTTTTGAGCGCGGGCCGTTCGCCGAGGCGTTCACCCGCGCCGAAACCCGCGCTGCCACCGCCGCGGATTTCGCCTGGGCGCAAGGCTTGGGCATCGCGGGCTTCCCGACCTTGCTCGCTGAGCGCAACGGCCAACTGGCCTTGCTGACCAACGGTTATCAGCCGCTTGAGCGTCTGCAACCGTTGCTTGGCCGCTGGCTGCAGCAGGCTGCCAATGCTTGATGTGCCCGGGTCGCCCGACCCGGCGCCGTCCAAGCCGGCGTGCTCGGCCGACCGGCTGAGCTGGTCGGAAATCCGCCGGCTTGCCCTGCACCACAAAAAGCAGCTGTGGACGGCGAACCTGATTGCCGTGCTGGCAGCCTGCTGCAGTGTCCCGATCCCATTATTGCTGCCGCTGCTGGTGGATGAAGTGCTGCTCGGGCACGGCGATGCCGCGCTCAAGTGGATGAACCAGCTGCTGCCGTCTGGCTGGCAGGTCGCAGCAGGCTATATCGGCCTGATGTTGTGCCTGACCTTGTGCCTGCGCCTGGCGGCACTGGCGTTCAACGTCATCCAGGCCAGGCTGTTCGCCGGATTGGCCAAGGACATCGTCTACCGGCTACGCATTCGCCTGATCGAACGGCTCAAGCGTATTTCCCTGAAAGAGTACGAGAACCTGGGCAGCGGCACGGTCACCACGCACCTGGTCACGGACCTGGACACCCTCGACAAGTTCGTGGGCGAGACCCTCAGCCGCTTTCTGGTCGCCATGCTCACCCTCACCGGCACGGCCGCCATCCTGCTGTGGATGCACTGGCAACTGGCGCTGCTGATCCTGCTGTTCAACCCGCTGGTCATCTACTTCACGGTGCAGTTGGGCAAGCGGGTCAAGCACCTGAAAAAGCTCGAGAACGACAGCACGGCCCGCTTCACCCAGGCGTTAGCCGAAACGCTCGATGCCATCCAGGAGGTCCGCGCCAGTAACCGCCAGGGCTATTTCCTCGGTCGATTGGGCGTCAAGGCTCGCGAGGTGCGCGACTACGCCGTGGAATCGCAGTGGAAGAGCGACGCCAGCGGCCGCGCCAGCGGACTGTTGTTCCAGTTCGGCATCGACATCTTCCGCGCAGCGGCCATGTTGACGGTGTTGTTCTCGGACTTGTCGATCGGCCAGATGCTTGCCGTCTTCAGCTACCTCTGGTTCATGATCGGCCCGGTCGAGCAGTTGCTGAACCTGCAATATGCCTACTATGCCGCTGGCGGTGCGCTCAACCGCCTCAATGAGCTGCTGGCACGCGCCGACGAGCCCCAGTACCCGGCAGCCAGTGACCCTTTCGCCGGGCACGCAACGGTGGGCATCGAGGTACGGGACCTGTCCTTTGCCTACGCCGACGAGCCGGTGCTGGATAACCTGAACCTGGCCATCGCACCCGGTGAGAAGGTTGCCATTGTCGGCGCCAGCGGGGGTGGCAAGAGCACGCTCGTGCAGCTGCTGCTCGGGCTGTACAGCGCGGATGCAGGCACCATTCGCTTCGGCGGTGCCACCCTGCAGGAAATCGGCCTGGAAACCCTGCGTGAGCAGGTGGCCGTGGTCTTGCAGCACCCGTCGCTGTTCAACGACAGTGTGCGGGCCAACCTGACCATGGGCCGGGACTGCACCGATGATGCCTGCTGGCAGGCACTGCGGATCGCTCAGCTCGACGGCACCATCGCCGCGCTGCCTCACGGCCTGGACAGCGTGGTGGGACGTTCGGGTGTTCGCTTGTCCGGCGGTCAGCGTCAACGGTTGGCCATTGCACGCATGGTACTGGCCGAACCCAAGGTGGTCATTCTGGACGAAGCCACCTCGGCGCTGGACGCTGCCACCGAATACAACCTGCATCAGGCGCTGGCGCGTTTTCTCAAGGGCCGCACCACGCTGATCATTGCCCACCGCTTGTCGGCGGTGAAACAGGCGGACCGGGTGCTGGTGTTCGACGGCGGTCATGTGGCCGAGGACGGCGACCATCAGCAGTTGATTGCCGAGGGCGGGTTGTACGCCAAACTGTACGGGCACCTGCAGCAGCTCTGAGCGCTGTGTGAAGTGCCTTGGGGCGACGGTCAGACGGGGCTGCTTGCAACACAGTCTCACCGAGTATTCGAGCGTTTCACACCCAGGCTAGGGCCTGAGCAATCGCAGGAATTCGACACCGGCCGGCGCCATCACCTGTTCAGCCCGCGTGATCACGCCGATCTCGCGTACCACTCCCGGATGATCCACCGCCACCTTGCTCACTTCGTGACGGCCCTCGTCGGCCGACTCGGGCAACAACGCCACGCCCTGGCCCTGACGCACCAGTGCCAGCACCGTCGACATGTAGTTAGCTTCAAGCCCTGCCGCCAGGGGCAGGCGCGCGTCGGCGAACAGCCGCTCGACCAGGTTGCGCACGCTGCTGTCCCGTCCGGTCAGCAGCATGGGGTATGCCGCCGCTTCGGCCAGCGTCACCGCCGTATGCCTGGCCAAGGGGTGGTCGTGCGGTACGTACAGGCACAGGCGATCTTCGAGCACGGCCTTGAACGCCAGCCCTTGGGTAGGCCGTGCCTGCACACCCAGGCCGAAATCCACTTCCTGCTCCAGCACTAGCGTATCGATGCGCTGGGCTACCACGTCACGCAGCCTGACCTCGATGCCGGGGAAGCGTTCGCGAAAGCGCTGCACCACGCCTGGCAGCAACCCCGAGCACAGCGAGGGCAGGGCCGCGATGGTCAGTACACCACGGCGGGAGGTGGCATGGTCACGGGCCGCCTCGACGATGTTGTCCAGATCGAGCAGCAACTTTTCCATCGGCAACAACGCATGCTGACCCGCAGCGGTGAGGCCTACGTGACGCGGGCTGCGTTCGAGCAAGGTCACCCCAAGCCAGTCTTCGAGTTGGCGAATCTGCACGGTGAGCGCCGAGGGCGACAGGTTCAGGGTCAGGGCGGCCTTGGAAAAGTTACCGGTTCGCGCCACCGCCAGGAACGCACGGATGAGCTGGATCGCATTCTTCATTTTGTTTTTCCGAACGTGGCCTGCCGAATATTTCAATTCACAGAGCCTAACGCCGTTGTTATTACTCTTGCAAAACAACAACAGGGCCTTCTCTCGCAACCGCGGACCTGAGCCCGAAGAGGAAACCCCATGCTCGCCACCCTCGGTGTCGCTACTGTCCTGTGCATGCTCGTGAGCATCATGAGCAAACGCATCTCCCCCCTGGTCGCCCTGATCGCCCTGCCCATCATCGCGGCGTTGCTCGGTGGCTTCGGCCTGCAAACCAGCGGCTTCATCATCACCGGCATCAAGAACGTCGCCCCGGTCGTGGGCATGTTCGTTTTTGCCATCCTGTTCTTCGGCATCATGACCGACGCCGGCATGCTCGACCCGATCATCGACCGCATCCTCAAGCGCGTCGGCACACGCCCGACGCGCATCGTCATGGGCACGGCCCTGCTGGCCCTGCTGGTGCACCTGGACGGTTCGGGCGCAGTGACCTTCCTGGTGACCATCCCCGCGATGCTGCCGCTGTACACCCGCCTGGGCATGGACAAGCGCATCCTGGCCTGCGTCACGGCCATGGCGGCCGGGGTCAACTTCCTGCCCTGGACCGGCCCGGTGCTGCGGTCATCGGCAGCGCTGCACGTGCCGGTGGCTGACCTGTTTCAGCCGCTGATTCCGGTGCAGATCGTCGGGCTGATCTTCGTCTTCGCCTGTGCCTACTGGCTTGGGCGACGCGAAGAACGGCGCCTGGGTCTGGGCCGGGACGCGCTCGACGTCACCCCTCACCAGCGTGTGCTGACTGACGCCGAACGCGAGCTGCGCAAGCCGCGCATGTTCTGGCCCAATTTGCTGCTGACCCTGGTGGTGATGGGCGTAATGATCGCAGGGGTGGTGGACCCGGTGGTGATGTTCATGGTCGGTACCGTGCTCGCCTTGTGCCTGAACTACCCCAACGTGGACGCGCAGCGGGCGCGCATCGACGCCCATGCCAAGACCGCGCTGACCATTGCCAGCATTCTTCTGGCCGCGGGCGTCTTCACCGGCATCATGCAAGGCACCGGCATGCTCAAAGCGATGGCCGAGGTGGCGGTGGGGCAGATTCCTGCAGGGCATGGCCAACTGATTCCTGCGGTAGTCGGTTTTCTTTCCATGCCCCTGAGCCTGCTGTTCGACCCGGATTCGTTCTACTTCGGCATCATGCCGGTGGTCGCCGAGGTTGGCAGAGCCCTGGGCGTGGACCCGATGCAAGTAGCCCAGGCTTCGCTTCTGGGCGTGCACACCACGGGTTTTCCGGTCAGTCCACTGACCCCCGCGACCTTCCTGCTGGTTGGCCTGTGCAAGATCGAACTGGCCGATCACCAGCGCTTCACCATCCCTTTCCTGTTCGCGGCCTCGGTTCTGATGACCTTGACCGCCCTGGTCATTGGAGTTTTCTAGATGAAGACCATACGCATCGGCGCTGGCGCCGGTTATTCGGGCGACCGCATCGAGCCGGCCATCGAGTTGGCGCAACAGGGTGAACTGGACTACCTGGTGTTCGAATGCCTGGCCGAGCGCACCATCGCCCTGGCGCAGCAAGCGCGGTTGCTGGACCCGCACGGTGGTTTCGACCCCTTGCTGGGCGAGCGCATGCGCCGCGTGCTGCCTTACGTAGGTCCAGGGGCCGACGGCACGCGGCGGCGCCTGCGCATCATCACCAACATGGGTGCGGCCAACCCACTGGGCGCGGCCTCTGAAATCCGCCGCATCGCGGCTGAGCTTGGCTTGCCTGGTATCAAAGTGGCGGCGCTGACCGGCGACGATGTGCTCGCCACCTTGCAGCAATGGCCCGAGCAGACCCTCGACAACGGTGCCACCCTCTCTGAACTGGGCGATCGATTGATTTCAGCCAACGCTTATGTGGGCGCAGAGGGTATCGTGCAGGCCTTGCAGGCCGATGCAGATATCGTGGTCACCGGCCGTGTGGCCGATCCGTCGCTGTTTCTCGCACCGCAGCTGTTCGAGTTCGGCTGGCGCGTCGACGACTGGACGCTACTGGGGCGCGGCACCCTGGTCGGGCACCTGCTCGAATGCGCAGGGCAAATCAGCGGCGGCTACTTCGCCGACCCCGGGGTGAAGGAAGTGCCCGAACTCGACCGCCTCGGCTTCCCGCTGGCCGAAATCGATGCCATGGGCCATGCGGTGATCAGCAAGGTGGCCGGTTCCGGCGGGCGCATCGATACCGCTACCTGCACCGAGCAACTGTTGTACGAAGTGCATGATCCGGCCGCTTACCTTACGCCCGATGTGACGGCTGATTTCAGTCAGGTGACGTTTCAGGCCCTGGATCAAGATGAGGTCCAGGTGCGAGGCGCCAGTGGGCGCGCGCGCCCGGAGGCGTTGAAGGTGTCGGTGGGTTTTCTCGACGGTTGGATCGGCGAAGGGCAGATGTCCTATGGCGGCCCTGGTGCGGTGGCCCGCGGGCGCCTGGCCGAAGCGATCGTACGCAAGCGCCTGCAACTGACCGGTGTGGCCTGCGACGATATACGCAGCGAGCTGATAGGCGTCAGCGCCTTGCACGGTGACGACCTGGCCCAGCGCGCCCAGGGCGAGCCCTGGGAGGTGCGGCTGCGTGTGGCGGCGCGCTGCGCCACCAAAAATGATGCGGTGCGCATCGGCAACGAGGTGGAAACCCTCTACACCAACGGCCCCTATGGCGGCGGTGGAGCGAGCAAGTCGGTGCGTCAGGTGGTGGCGGTGGCTTCGCTGTTGCTGCCCAGGGACGCGGTCGCCTTGCAGGTGCATCTGGAGGAGGTGGCATGAGTACCCACACGAAATTGCGCGATATAGCCCACAGCCGTACTGGCGACAAGGGCGACACGTCGAACATCTCGGTAATCGCCTTTGATTCGGCTGACTACCCGCGCCTGGCCCAGTGGCTGACGGTAGAGCGCGTCACGGCCCACTTTGCCGAGCTGCTGGACCCGGCAGGCCCCCCCGTTCGCCGGTACGAGCTGGCGCAGCTCGGGGCGTTGAACTTCGTGCTGCCCGGCATCCTGCGTGGCGGTGTGACCCGATCGTTGGCCTTGGATGCCCATGGCAAGACGCTGGGGGCGGCGCTGCTGGATCTCGAACTCTGACAAGCGGTCGGCCCGCGCCGTGCACACGGGTCAAGCCCGGCCCCTGCGGTGCGCACTTGAGTGGGCCAAAAACCAGGCTGGCATGACGTGATTGACGGGGTCCGTGCGGTGTCTGCGACAATGGGTCCAGCACCGCGCCACGCTCAAACCGGCGAACCAGACGCTGCGCCCTGCAGGCAGCAGGCGCGGCGGCTATCATTGACTGAAATCGGGCCCCTAAATTTTCATCGCGTTAATGGCAGATGGCCTACGCTGTGCTTTGTCTGGGTTGATTCGCGCCTTATCTGCTCTGTGACAGGGACTCCATGAAGGGACATCGCACTCAAGAAGCGCCCAAGCTCCTCGGGCTCACCTGGCCATTCATCGCCGTGGTGGTTTTCCAGGTCGCCCTTGGCAGCCTCAGCCTCTACACGCTTTCTGCCGTGCGTGCCTACGTGGCGGGCGAAAGCTTGTGGTCAAAGGCGCAAAAAGACGCCATCTACTACCTCAACCTGTACGCCACCACGCGCGACGAAGCCACCTATGGCCGCTACCAGCAGGCCATCGTGGTGCCCCAGGGCGATCACCGCGCGCGCAAGCTCATGGATCAGTCGAATCTGGACCTGGAGGCGGTGCGCCAGGCCGTCCTGCAAGGTGGCAACCACCCCGACGACGTGCAACGCATCATCTGGTTCTACCGCCACTTTCGTACTGTCAGCTACCTGCAGACAGCCATCAATTACTGGGACATCGGCGACGATTACCTGGCCAAGCTGAACGTGCTGGCAGGCGAGATGCACCAGCGCTTCGCCAGCGGGCCGGTCGATGAGCAGGTGATTCGTGCCTGGAAAAGCCGCATTGCCACCATCAACGAGGGGGTGACGCCGGCTGCCAAGGCGTTCAGCGATGCCCTGGGCGAGGGGTCGCGCGTCCTGCTGCGGGTGCTGCTGATCACCAACCTGCTGACTGCGATGATCCTGATCACCATCGCCTGGCGGCGCTCCAGCAAACTGCTGGCCCAGCGCCAGGCGTTTGCCAACGCGCTGGAGGAAGAAAAGGAGCGTGCGCAGATCACTTTGCAGGCTATCGGTGACGCGGTAATCACCACGGATGTGGAGGGCTTGATCGGCTACATGAACCCGGCGGCCGAGCAGCTGACCCACTGGAAGGCCGCCCAGGCCCTGGGCCTGCCGTTGTCGGCCCTGTTCACCCTGGTGGACGAGCACGACGTGGACGAGGGCCGCAGCCTGGTGGAGCAGGTGCTCAGTGGCAGTTTGAAAGGGGGCGCCGAACATGCCCGCCTGATTCAGCGCCTGGACGGCAGCACGGTGTCGATCAACCTGGTGGGCTCGTCCATTGTCAATGACGGACAGGTCAATGGCATCGTGCTGGTGCTGCACGACATGACCCAGGAGCGCCAGTACATCGCCAACCTCTCCTGGCAGGCCACGCACGATGCGCTGACAGGCCTGGCCAACCGTCGCGAGTTCGAATACCGGCTGGAGCAGGCGCTCAATGCGCTGGCGCGCCAGCCTGGGCGGCATTCACTGATGTTCCTGGACCTGGATCAGTTCAAGCTGGTCAATGATACGTGCGGCCATGCCGCCGGGGATGAGCTGCTTCGGCACATTTGCGCCGTGCTGCAATCGGGCCTGCGAGAAGGTGACACGCTGGCGCGGCTGGGGGGCGATGAGTTTGGCGTGTTGCTGGAGAATTGCCCGTCCGAGCAGGCCGAGCGGATTGCCGAGCAGTTACGCCAGACCGTCCAGAGCCTGCATTTCGTGTGGAAAGGCCGGCCGTTCGTGACCACGGTCAGCATCGGGCTGGTGCATATCGCTCAGGCCCCCGGCACCCTCGAGGCATCACTGCGGGCTGCTGACATGGCCTGCTACATGGCCAAGGAAAAGGGGCGCAACCGGGTTCAGGTGTACCACGCCGATGACAGCGAGCTGTCCATTCGGTTTGGCGAGATGGCCTGGATTCAGCGCTTGCACGTGGCCCTGGAAGAGAACCGGTTCTGCCTGTACGCCCAGGAGATCGCGCCGTTGAAGGCTTTCGAGGGGCCCGGCCACATCGAAATCCTGTTGCGCCTGCACGATGAAAGCGGGCGCACCATACTCCCCAACAGCTTCATCCCGGCTGCCGAGCGCTACGGGCTGATTACCGCGCTCGATCGCTGGGTAGTGCGCAACGTCTTCATCATCATCCGCCAATGCCTGGATGCAGGCCACCAGGGGCCGCTGTCGACCTGCGCCATCAACCTGTCCGGTGCAAGCATCGGCGATGACAAGTTCCTCGAATACCTGCAGCGCCTGTTCGCCGAATATGCCATTCCTCCGCGCATGATCTGCTTCGAGATCACCGAAACCAGCGCCATTGCCAACCTGGGCAGCGCCATTCGCTTCATCAACGAGCTAAAAGGCCTGGGTTGTCGTTTTTCACTGGATGATTTCTGTGCAGGCATGTCATCGTTCGCCTACCTCAAGCATCTGCCCGTCGACTTCCTCAAGATCGACGGCAGCTTCGTCAAGGACATGCTGGACGATCCGGTCAATCGGGCCATGGTGGAGGTCATCAACCATATTGGCCATGTCATGGGCAAGCGCACCATTGCAGAATTCGTGGAAACACCCATGATCGAACAAGCGCTACAGGAAATTGGTGTCGATTACGCCCAGGGCTATCTGATCGAGCGGCCCCAGGTATTCACATGTGACAGTCTGCATCGCCAACGGATTGCCGCCCGGCCTCTGTTGCAGCGGGCGCCTGGCACCTTTCGTTAGCTGGAAATCACAAGGAACAAGGAGTAGACAGTGATTGATGCATTCGTTCGTATCGGGCCATTGATGGACCCGGCCAGTTACCCCAAATGGGCCCAGCAACTGCTTGCCGATTGCCATGAGAGCAAGCAGCGAGTGGTTGACCATGAGGTGTATCGACGTCTGCGTGACGGCAAATTGAAGCAAGCGACCATTCGCCAGTACCTGATCGGCGGCTGGCCGGTGGTCGAGCAGTTCTCGTTGTACATGGCCCATAACCTCACCAAGACCCGTTATGGCCGGCACCCAGGCGAGGACATGGCGCGGCGCTGGTTGATGCGCAATATCCGCGTGGAGCTTAACCATGCCGATTACTGGGTGAACTGGGCCCACGCCCACGGCATTCACCTGCACGACCTGCAGGCTCAGGATGTGCCGCCTGAGCTCAATGGCCTCAACGATTGGTGCTGGCGTGTGTGTGCCACGGAAAACCTGGCCATTGCCATGGCCGCCACCAACTATGCCATCGAAGGAGCCACCGGGGAGTGGTCGGCGGTGGTGTGTTCCACCGACACCTACGCGATGGGCTTCCCGGAAGAGCAGCGCAAGCGGGCCATGAAGTGGCTCAAGATGCACGCGCAGTATGACGACACCCACCCGTGGGAGGCGCTGGAGATCATCTGTACGCTGGTAGGCGAGAACCCGAGCATGGCCTTGCGCACCGAATTGCGCCGGGCCATCTGCAAGAGCTATGACTGCATGTACCTGTTCCTGGAGCGGTGCATGCAACTTGAAACCACCCAGCACGAGCGGGCGAGCCCGGCGTTGGCGGCGGGGTGATTGCGCGCCTGTCGTGATGCAGGCTCAGCCCATCGCCGATACGCCGGCGATGGGCTGCGAAACGGCCGAGAACGCGCAAGGCGGCCTCAGGTAGACGAGCCGTTCACTGGGCGTTGAATGCCTGCCCGTTCACATCCTTGCTGTCAGGCCCCATCAGATAGAGGTAGACCGGCATGATTTGCTCGGGCAGCGGGTTGTCCTGGGGGTTCTCGCTCGGGTAGGCCTGCGCGCGCATGGCCGTACGCGTCGCGCCCGGGTTGATGCTGTTGGAGCGCACCGGCGCCACCCCTTCGAGTTCGTCGGCCAGGGTCTGCATCATGCCTTCGGTGGCGAACTTGGAGATGCCGTAGGCGCCCCAATAGGCGCGGCCCTTGCGCCCGACACTGCTGCTGGTGAACACTACCGAAGCGTCTTCGGACTGCTTGAGCAGCGGCAGCAGGGTGCTGGTGAGCATGAAGGTGGCATTGACGTTGATGTGCATGACGCGCATGAAGTTGTCGCCCGACAACTGTTCCATGGGCGTGCGTGGGCCGATGATCGAGGCGTTGTTGAGCAACCCGTCCAGGCGCCCGAACTGTTCCTCGATCATGACCGCCAGCTCGTCGTACTGATGGGCCAAGGCGGTTTCCAGGTTGAACGGGATCACCACAGGCTGGGGATGCCCGGCCGCTTCGATCTCGTCATAGAGCGCATTGAGGTTCGCTTCGGTCTTGCCGAGCAACAGCACCGTGGCGCCCAGGGCGGCGTAGGCCTTGGCCGCGGCAGCACCGATGCCGCGCCCGGCACCGGTGACCAGGATGACCCGGCCTTTGAGCAGGTCGGGGCGGGCAGTGTATTCGAACATGTCAGATCCTTTGGCGTTAGCGGTGATCAGCAACCACACAGGGCACTGTCGATGACTTTACGCAGGTCCTGCGGGCTGTCCACCACTACGTCGGCACCCCAGTTGTTGGGGTTGTCCTCGGGATGGATGTAGCCGAAGCGTACCGCGGCGGTGCGGGTGCCAGCATCTCGGCCGGATTCGATATCGCGCAGGTCGTCACCGACGAACAGCACACTGGCAGGGTCCAGCGCCAGGGTCTTGCAGGCCAGGATGAGCGGCTCCGGGTCGGGTTTGCTGTTCTTTACATGATCCGGGCAGATCAGCAAGGCCGAACGCTCGGCCAGGCCCAGGCGCTGCATGATCGGCTCGGCGAAGCGCACCGGCTTGTTGGTGACCACGCCCCACAGCAGCTTGCCTCGCTCGATGTCCTCCAGCAGCTCGCTCATGCCATCGAACAGGCGGGTATGCACGGCGCAGTCGCGCTGGTAGCGCTCCAGGAACTCCAGGCGCAGGGCTTCGAAACCCTCGGCCTGCGGGTCCATGGCGAAGGTGGCGGCCACCATGGCGCGAGCACCACCGGAGATCACACCCCGGATCAGCTCGTCGTCGACGGCCGGCAGGCCTCGATCGGCGAGCATGGCCTGGCAGATGGCGATGAAATCGGGCGCCGTGTCCAGCAAGGTGCCGTCCATGTCGAAGAGTACCGCTCGCAGGCGCATGCTCATTCCTCGCGCAGGGTCTGGATCATGTAGTTGACATCCACGTCGCTGCTGAGCTTGTAGTGCTTGGTCAGCGGGTTGTAGGTCAGGCCGATGATATCCTTGACCTCAAGGCCGGCGACGCGGCTCCAGGCACCCAGCTCGGAAGGGCGGATGAACTTCTTGAAGTCATGGGTCCCGCGCGGCAGCATCTTGAGGATGTACTCGGCGCCGACGATGGCCAGCAGGTAGGCCTTGGGGTTGCGGTTGATGGTGGAGAAGAACACCTGGCCGCCTGGCTTGACCATGCGGTAGCAAGCGCGGATTACCGATGACGGGTCAGGTACGTGCTCGAGCATCTCAAGGCAGGTGACCACGTCGAAGGCACCGGGCATTTCTTCGGCCAGGGCCTCGGCCGTGACCTGACGGTATTCGACCTCCACGCCCGATTCCAGTTGATGCAGGCGGGCGACGGCCAGGGGCGCCTCGCCCATGTCGATGCCGGTCACCGAGGCGCCGCGCAGGGCCATGGCTTCGCTGAGGATGCCGCCGCCGCAACCCACGTCCAGCACTTTCTTGCCAGCCAGATGGGCGCGCTCGTCGATCCAGTTGACGCGCAGCGGGTTGATATCGTGCAGCGGCTTGAACTCGCTCTCGCGGTCCCACCAGCGGTGGGCCAGCGCTTCGAATTTGGCGATTTCAGCGCGGTCGACGTTGCTCATTGAACAGTCCTCAGAAACGTGGGAATCAGCTTCACGTGGCAAGCTGCAAGGTACATGACATACAGACGGTGGCGTTGGCCCAAGCGTTCGCACGGCGTTCAGGCCGGGCTCGTGCACACGCCGTGGGCCTTTTGCCTGTCGGGCAGTACGGTGGTTTTCTGTGCGTGGCCGAGTAGGCCCATGCCAGAGGGGGGGCGGCGATGGCGCCTCGGCCAGCGACGCTGTGCCCAACCTTGCTTGTGCTGCCGGATGTCTGCGGCGCGCAGCTTGCGCTGGAAAAGGCCGAAGTATACCCGAGCGCTCGGGGCGCCGGGTCGCTATAATCGCCGGCTTTTGATACGCGAACGACGGGGAGAGGTGATGCGCGAGCAACTTTTGGCGGCCGAGAAGGTGACCGGAATCCGCTGGCAGGGCGGCGTTCTGCATCTGCTCGACCAGCGCCTGCTGCCGTCCCAGGAACACTGGCTGGCCTGCGACACTGTCGCCCAGGTGGCCACCGCCATTCGCGACATGGCCGTGCGCGGCGCATCGGCCATCGGTATCGTGGCCGCGTATGGGCTGGTACTGGCCGCCGAGGAGCGTCTGGCAGAAGGTGGCGACTGGGAGATGGACCTCGAAGAGGATTTCATGCTCCTGGCCGAGGCGCGCCCTACCGCAGCCAACCTGTTCTGGGCCTTGAACCGGATGCGCGAGCGCCTGCAACGCCTGCGTCCCGACGAGAACGTGCTGGGCGCACTGGAAGCCGAGGCGCTGGCCATTCACGAAAGCGATCGCGAGGCCAACCTGACCATGGCCCAGCACGGCACCGAACTGATCCGCCGACACCAGGGCAATGCCCAGACGCTGCTGACCTACGGCAATGCCGGCGCCTTGGCCAGCGGCGGTTTCGGAACCGCGCTGGGGGTGATTCGCGCAGGCTTTCTGGAAGGCATGGTGGAGCGGGTGTACGCCGGGGAAACTCGCCCGTGGCTCCAGGGATCGCGGCTCACGGCCTGGGAGCTGGCCAACGAAGGCCTGCCGGTCACCCTGTGCGCCGATTCGGCCCTGGCGCACTTGATGAAGACCAAGGGCATCACCTGGGTCGTGGTCGGCGCTGATTGCATCGCTGCCAATGGGGATGTGGCCAGCAAGATCGGCACTTATCAACTGGCGGTCAGCGCCATGCACCATGGTGTGCGCTTCATGGTGGTGGCCCCGAGCAGCAGTATCGACCTGAACCTGGAGACGGGGGACGACATCCCGCTTGAAGAGCGCGAGCCGGATGAACTGCTCGACTATGCCGGCACGCGGGTGGCACCGGAGGTGGAGGTATTCAATCCGGTCTTCGACGTGACCCCGGCGGACCTGATTGATGTGATCGTGACCGAGCGCGGCATCATCGAACGCCCGGATACGGCCAAGCTGGCGCAGATGATGTGCCGCAAGCGCCTTCACTGAAGGGCGGCGCAGCAGACCCTTCGTGCGCCATAGCCCGCTGTCCTAGCAGGTGTTTACACGCGCCCAGGCGCACCTGCCCGGCGCGCTGTCGAGCGCGGGCCTGTGGGGCTCGCGGCTACCGTTCACCCCGGCGTGCACCGCTCGGCCAGGGCATGAATTCTCGGCCCGGCTGGCCACTTGCCGCATCTCCCACTACCCCTGCCGTTGTGGTAATATCCGGCAGTTTCCAAGACCCCGCTGTGCGGCGGTCTTCATTGCGCAGATCCATGGCACAACTCATTGATTTGTCGTAAGTCGTCGCAGGCGAGTGCACTGCGGCGGCGAGCTTCGTTCGGCCCTTGATGGCGCTGCGAAGTTTCACCAGAAAAAGGAATCAGGCTTCTCATGGGCGAACTGGCCAAAGAAATCCTCCCGGTCAATATCGAAGACGAACTGAGACAGTCTTACCTCGACTACGCGATGAGCGTGATTGTCGGGCGAGCGCTGCCCGATGCGCGTGACGGCTTGAAGCCCGTGCATCGCCGCGTTCTCTTTGCGATGAGCGAACTGGGCAACGACTGGAACAAGCCGTACAAGAAATCCGCCCGTGTGGTCGGTGACGTGATCGGTAAGTACCACCCGCACGGCGACACTGCGGTCTACGACACCATCGTGCGTATGGCCCAGCCTTTCTCGCTGCGCTACCTGCTGGTCGACGGCCAGGGCAACTTCGGTTCGGTGGACGGCGACAACGCCGCGGCCATGCGATACACCGAAGTGCGCATGGCCAAGCTGGCTCATGAGCTGCTGGCCGACCTGCACAAGGAAACCGTCGACTGGGTGCCCAACTACGACGGCACCGAGCAGATCCCGGCGGTCATGCCGACGCGTATTCCCAACCTGCTGGTCAATGGTTCCAGCGGCATCGCCGTGGGCATGGCCACCAACATTCCGCCGCACAACCTGGGCGAAGTCATCGATGGCTGCCTGGCGCTGATCGACAACCCGGACGTCACCATCGATGAGCTGATGCAGCACATCCCCGGTCCCGATTTCCCTACCGCAGGCCTGATCAACGGCCGCCAGGGCATCATCGAGGCCTACCGCACCGGCCGTGGCCGCATCTACATGCGGGCCCGCTCCCAGATCGAAGACATCGACAAGGTGGGCGGTCGTCAGCAGATCGTGGTGACCGAGCTGCCGTACCAGTTGAACAAGGCGCGCCTGATCGAGAAGATCGCCGAGCTGGTCAAAGAGAAGAAGATCGAGGGCATCACCGAGCTGCGCGACGAGTCCGACAAGGACGGCATGCGCATCGTCATCGAGCTGCGTCGCGGCGAGGTGCCGGAGGTGGTGCTCAACAACCTGTACTCGCAGACCCAGCTGCAGAGCGTGTTCGGCATCAACGTCGTGGCCCTGGTCGATGGCCGTCCGCGCCTGCTCAACCTCAAGGACCTGCTCGAAGCCTTCGTGCGCCACCGCCGCGAAGTGGTCACCCGGCGCACCGTGTTCGAACTGCGCAAGGCGCGTGAGCGCGGCCACATCCTCGAAGGCCAGGCGGTTGCGCTGTCCAACATCGACCCGGTCATCGCGATGATCAAGGCCTCGCCCACCCCGTCGGAGGCCAAGGAAGCCCTGGTATCCACCGCCTGGGAATCGAGTGCCGTGCAGGTCATGGTCGAACGTGCCGGTGCCGATTCGTGCCGCCCGGCCGACCTGCCTGAACAATACGGCCTGCGCGACGGCAAGTACTACCTGTCGCCGGAACAGGCCCAGGCGATCCTTGATCTGCGCCTGCACCGCCTGACTGGCCTGGAGCACGAGAAGCTGCTGGCCGAGTACCAGGAAATCCTGGAGCAGATCGGTGAGCTGATCCGCATTATCAACAGCGCCGAGCGCCTGATGGAAGTGATCCGCGAAGAGCTCGAGGCGATTCGCGCCGAGTACGGCGATGCCCGCCGCACCGAGATCCTCAATGCCAGCCACGACCTCAACTACGGCGACATGATCCCCGAAGAAGAGCGCGTGGTGACCATTTCCCATGGTGGGTATGCCAAGACCCAACCATTGTCCGCCTACCAGGCCCAGCGCCGTGGCGGCAAGGGCAAGTCGGCCACCGGCGTGAAGGACGAGGACTACATCGAGCACCTGTTGGTCGCCAACAGTCACGCCACCCTGCTGCTGTTCTCCAGCAAGGGCAAGGTGTACTGGAAAAAGACCTACGAAATCCCCGAGGCATCTCGCGCTGCCCGTGGTCGTCCGCTGGTCAACCTGCTGCCGCTGGAAGAGGGTGAGCGCATCACCGCCATGCTGCAGGTCGATCTTGAGGCCTTGCAGCAGAACGCCGACCTTGAAGAAGAACTCGAAGACGCCGATGACGCCGTGCTCGAAGGCGAGCTGGTCGAAGTCGAGGAAGTGGACGAGGAAGAAGGCGACACCCCCGAGTGGGCGGCAGAGCCTACTGGCGCCTACATCTTCATGGCCACCGCTTCCGGCACTGTCAAGAAGACGCCGTTGGTCCAGTTTGCCCGTCCTCGCTCCAACGGCCTTATCGCCCTGAAGCTCAAGGAAGGTGACACCCTGATCGCTGCGGCCATCACCGATGGCGCCAAGGAAGTGATGATGTTCTCCGACGCCGGCAAAGTCATCCGCTTTGCCGAAAGCGTGGTGCGCGAAATGGGCCGTACCGCCCGCGGCGTGCGCGGCATGAAGCTGGGCAAGGGGCAGCAGATCATCTCGATGCTGATCCCGGAGTCCGGTGCGCAGATCCTCACCGCGTCCGAGCGTGGCTATGGCAAGCGTACCCCGCTGTCCAAGTTCCCTCGTCGCGGCCGTGGCGGCCAGGGCGTGATCGCCATGGGTACCAAGGGGCGCAATGGGTTGCTGATCGGCGCCATCCAGGTGCAGGAAGGTGAGGAAATCATGCTGATTTCCGATCAGGGCACACTGGTACGTACCCGGGTCGGCGAGGTGTCCAGCCTGAGCCGTAACACTCAGGGCGTGACGCTGATCAAGCTGGCCTCCGACGAGACGCTGGTGGGCCTTGAGCGCATCCAGGAGCCGTCCGAGGAAGAGCTCGATGCGCTCATCGAGCTTGACGAGGAGGGCGTGGAGGCCCAGGCCCCTGACGAGCAAGATGCAGCGGGCGCCGAAGAGGCCCCGCAAGAGTAAGTGCGCTGAACCCGAACGGGGCGACCAAGGTCGCCCCGTTTGACTGATCAAGCCAGGCATTTGGCCTGCAAGGGCCCCAGGCAGGCCTGGGCCACCGAATTACGATGTTGTTCTATTTGGCAGAGCGAGAGTGGATGTGAGCAAACGAGCCTTTAACTTCTGCGCAGGCCCTGCCGCGCTTCCTGATGCTGTGCTGCAGCGCGCCCAGGCCGAGATGCTGGACTGGCACGGCAAGGGCCTGTCGGTCATGGAGATGAGCCATCGCAGCGACGACTACGTGGCCATCGCCGAGAAGGCCGAGCAGGACCTGCGTGACCTGCTGTCCATCCCCTCCAATTACAAGGTGCTGTTCCTGCAGGGCGGCGCCAGCCAGCAATTTGCCGAAATCCCGCTCAACCTGTTGCCTGAAGACGGCACCGCCGACTACATCGAGACCGGTATCTGGTCGAAGAAAGCCATCGAGGAAGCGCGCCGCTTCGGCAACGTCAACGTGGCTGCCAGCGCCAAGCCCTACGACTACCTGGCCATCCCTGGCCAGAACGAATGGAACCTGACCGCCAACGCAGCCTACGTGCACTATGCCTCCAACGAGACCATCGGTGGCCTGCAGTTCGACTGGGTGCCACAGACCGGCGATGTGCCGCTGGTGGTCGACATGTCCTCCGACATTCTCTCGCGCCCCATCGACGTGTCGCAGTTCGGCCTGATCTACGCAGGTGCCCAGAAGAACATCGGCCCCAGCGGGCTGGTGGTGGTCATCGTGCGTGAAGACCTGCTGGGCCATGCCCGCAGCAGCTGCCCGACCATGCTCGACTACAAGGTTTCGGCAGACAATGGCTCGATGTACAACACGCCTGCGACTTATGCCTGGTACCTCTCGGGCCTGGTCTTCGAGTGGTTGAAGGAGCAGGGCGGCGTGGACGCCATGGAGCAGCGCAACCGTGCCAAGAAAGACCTGCTGTACGGGTTCATCGATGCCAGCGCGTTCTACAGCAACCCGATCAGCGTCAATGCCCGGTCGTGGATGAACGTGCCGTTCCGCCTGGCCGACGAGCGTCTGGACAAGGCCTTCCTGGCCGGTGCCGACGCCCGTGGCCTGCTCAACCTCAAGGGACACCGGTCAGTCGGAGGCATGCGTGCATCCATCTACAATGCCTTGGGTCTGGATGCGGTCGAAGCCCTGGTGGCCTACATGGCTGAATTCGAGAAGGAGCACGGTTGATGTCCGAGCATGAACTGCAGGCGCTGCGTGTGCGCATCGACAGCCTCGACGAAAAGATTCTCGAGCTGATCAGCGAGCGTGCCCGCTGCGCCCAGGAAGTGGCCAAGGTCAAGACGGCGTCGTTGGCCGAGGGCGAGGCGCCGGTGTTCTATCGTCCCGAGCGCGAGGCTGCCGTGCTCAAGCGCGTGATGGAGCGCAACAAGGGCCCGCTGGACAACGAGGAGATGGCGCGGCTGTTCCGCGAGATCATGTCCTCGTGCCTGGCATTGGAAGAGCCGCTCAAGATCGCCTACCTGGGCCCTGAAGGCACCTTTACCCAGGCCGCCGCCATGAAGCATTTCGGTCATGCGGTAGTCAGCCGCCCGATGGCGGCCATCGACGAGGTGTTCCGCGAAGTGGCGGCCGGGGCCGTGAACTTCGGCGTGGTGCCGGTGGAAAACTCCACCGAAGGCGCAGTGAGCCACACCCTGGACAGCTTCCTCGAGCACGACATGGTGATCTGTGGCGAAGTGGAGCTGCGTATTCACCACCATCTGCTGGTGGGCGAGAACACCAAGACCGACAGTATCAGCCGCATCTACTCCCATGCCCAGTCATTGGCCCAGTGCCGTAAGTGGCTCGATGCCCACTACCCCAATGTCGAGCGGGTAGCGGTGTCGAGCAACGCCGAGGCTGCCAAGCGGGTCAAGGGTGAGTGGAACTCGGCGGCCATCGCCGGCGACATGGCGGCCAACCTGTACGGGCTGACCCGCCTTGCCGAGAAAATCGAGGACCGCCCGGACAACGCCACGCGGTTCCTGATGATTGGCAGCCAGGAAGTGCCGCCCACTGGGGACGACAAGACCTCGATCATCGTCTCGATGAGCAACAAGCCCGGTGCCCTGCACGAGCTGTTGGTGCCGTTCCACCAGAACGGCATCGACCTGACCCGCATCGAGACCCGGCCTTCGCGCAGTGGCAAGTGGACGTATGTCTTCTTCATCGACTTCGTCGGTCATCACCGCGATCCGTTGATCAAGGCAGTGCTCGAACAGATCAGCCAGGAGGCGGTGGCGCTGAAAGTGCTGGGGTCTTATCCGAAGGCGGTGCTTTGAAGCGCAACCTTCCGGGCCGATGCATGGCCCCGTAAGCCCTCAAGGACTGCCTCGATTTTCGTACAGGGTTCATACCAGTGGTAAAAGCAGCAAAAACCAAACC
Source organism: Pseudomonas sp. UBA5666 (assembly GCF_002420785.1). NCBI lineage: Bacteria > Pseudomonadati > Pseudomonadota > Gammaproteobacteria > Pseudomonadales > Pseudomonadaceae > Pseudomonas > Pseudomonas sp. UBA5666. The sequence continues at coordinate 45,604 of NZ_DIIQ01000050.1, forward strand.
CGTCCCGATCATCGACCGCCTGGTGGTGGTCGGTCTCGGTCTGATCGGTGGCTCGTTCGCCAAAGGCCTGCGTGAAAGTGGCCTGTGCCGCGAAGTGGTCGGCGTCGACCTCGATGCGCCTTCGCGCAAGCAGGCCGTTGCCCTGGGCGTGGTCGATCGCTGCGAAGAGGACCTGGCCACGGCCTGCATTGGCGCCGACGTGATCCAGCTGGCCGTGCCGATCCTGGCCATGGAGAAAGTCCTGGCGCGCCTGGCCCGGCTCGATCTGGGTGAGGCCGTGATCACTGACGTCGGCAGCGCCAAGGGTAACGTCGTGCGCGAAGCGCGTTCGGTCCTTGGCGAGCGCTTGTCGCGCTTCGTGCCTGGCCACCCCATCGCCGGCTCCGAGCAGAGCGGGGTGGAGGCGTCCAACGCCAGCCTGTTCCGTCGGCATAAGGTCATCCTCACGCCGCTGGCCGAAACCGACCCTGCTGCGTTGGCCCTGGTCGATCGCCTGTGGCGTACGCTGGAGGCTGACGTTGAGCATATGCCCGTCGAGCGCCACGACGAAGTGCTGGCTGCGACCAGCCACTTGCCACACCTGCTGGCCTTCGGGCTGGTCGATTCGCTGGCCAAGCGCAATGAAAACCTGGACATCTTCCGGTACGCTGCGGGAGGCTTTCGCGATTTCACAAGAATCGCCGGTAGCGACCCGACCATGTGGCATGACATCTTTCTCGCCAACCGCGACGCTGTCCTGCGCACACTCGATACATATCGCAGTGATCTCGACGCCTTGCGCGACGCGATCGCTGAAGGGGACGGGCACCAGCTGCTGGGTGTTTTCACCCGCGCTCGGTTTGCCCGCGAGCATTTCAGTAAAATCCTGGCCCGCCGGGCCTATGTGGACGCTATGAACGCCAACGATCTGATTTTCCTGGCCCAACCCGGTGGCCGCCTGAACGGGCGAATCCGCGTACCGGGCGACAAGTCGATTTCCCACCGCTCGATCATGCTCGGCTCGCTGGCCGAAGGCACCACCGAGGTCGAGGGTTTCCTCGAAGGTGAAGATGCCCTGGCGACCTTGCAGGCATTTCGCGACATGGGCGTCGTCATCGAAGGCCCCCATCAGGGCCGCGTGACCATCCATGGTGTCGGTCTGCACGGCCTGAAGCCGCCGCCGGGTCCACTGTACGTGGGTAACTCCGGCACCTCGATGCGCCTGCTGTCGGGCCTGCTGGCCGGCCAGTCGTTCGACGTCACCATGACCGGCGACGCCTCGCTTTCCAAGCGCCCGATGAACCGGGTGGCCAACCCGCTGCGCGAAATGGGCGCCGTGGTCGAGACCGGCCCCGAAGGCCGTCCGCCGCTGACCATTCGCGGCGGCAAGCCGCTCAAGGGCCTGACCTACACGCTGCCGATGGCCAGCGCCCAGGTCAAATCCTGCCTGCTGCTGGCCGGCCTGTACGCCGAGGGGCGCACCACCGTCACCGAGCCGGCGCCAACGCGCGACCACACTGAGCGCATGCTGCGCGGTTTCGGATACCACGTGCAGTCCGATGGCCCGGTCGCCTCGTTGCAGTCCGGCGGCAAACTCACCGCCACCCGCATCGAGGTGCCGGCCGATATCTCGTCTGCAGCGTTCTTCCTGGTGGCGGCATCCATTGCCGAGGGGTCGGAACTGGTGCTCGAACATGTCGGCATCAACCCGACCCGCACCGGCGTCATCGACATCCTGCGCTTGATGGGCGGCGACATCACCCTGGAGAACCAGCGTGAGGTGGGCGGTGAGCCGGTGGCGGACCTGCGTGTGCGCGGTGCCAAGCTCAAGGGTATCGAGATCCCGGAGGCGCTCGTGCCACTGGCCATCGACGAATTCCCCGTGCTGTTCGTCGCCGCTGCCTGCGCCGAAGGGCGTACCGTGCTGCGCGGTGCCGAAGAACTGCGCGTGAAAGAGTCCGACCGCATCCAGGTGATGGCCGATGGCCTGCTCACTTTGGGCATCCAGTGTGAGCCCACCCCCGATGGCATCATCATCGACGGCGGGCAACTGGGCGGCGGTGAGGTGCACGGGCACGGTGACCACCGCATCGCGATGGCCTTCAGCGTCGCATCGCTGCGCGCCAGCGCGCCGATTCGTATCCATGACTGCGCCAACGTCGCCACTTCGTTCCCCAACTTCCTGTCGCTGTGCGCTGAGGTTGGCATCCGCGTGGCCGAAGAGGGCAAGTCGTGAGCGCCTTGACGCCAGTCATTACTATCGACGGGCCCAGTGGTTCCGGCAAGGGGACCGTGGCCGGTCTGATGGCGCGCGAGCTGGGCTGGCGGCTGCTGGATTCGGGCGCGCTGTACCGTCTGCTGGCCTTCAATGCCAGCAACCATGGCGTGGACCTGACCAACGAGGAGTTGCTGACTCAGCTTGCCGCCCATCTGGATGTGCAATTCATTGCCGCCGAGCCCGGTAAACTGCAGCAGATCATTCTCGAGGGTGAGGATGTCAGCAACGTGATTCGCACCGAGACCGTCGGTGCCGGTGCTTCCATGGTTGCTTCGCTGCCTGCGGTGCGCGATGCGCTGCTGGTGCGCCAGCGCGCCTTTCGCGAGGCCCCAGGCCTGATTGCCGATGGCCGTGACATGGGCACGGTGGTGTTTCCGGACGCGCCGCTGAAGGTATTTCTGACCGCCAGTGCCGAGGAACGTGCCCGCCGCCGTTACCTTCAGTTGAAGGGCAAGGGTGAAGATGTTAGTCTGTCGAGTCTGCTGGATGAGATTCGTGCGCGTGACGAGCGCGACACCCAACGTGCAGTGGCCCCGCTCAAACCAGCGGCCGATGCCATTCAGTTGGACTCAACCGAGTTGTCCATCGAGCAGGTGTTGCAACGTATCAGGAGCGAGCTCGCCTTGCGCGATCTCCTCTGATAACCAGGAAGGCAGGCAGGGGCACCAGTCAACGTCCTGCCCGCTTTCCTTTATCTAAACGAAACCCACATTGTCTGGAATGTGGCGATGGGCGTCTGTTTCGCCCGAATCTACAGGAATTAAAATGAGCGAAAGCTTTGCAGAACTCTTTGAAGAAAGCCTGAAAACCCTCAATCTTCAGCCGGGTGCGATCATCACCGGTATCGTTGTCGACATCGACGGCGACTGGGTTACCGTACATGCTGGCCTGAAGTCCGAGGGCGTCATCCCGCTCGAGCAGTTCTACAACGAAGCTGGCGAGCTGACCATCAAGGTCGGTGACGAAGTGCACGTTGCGCTGGACGCGGTCGAAGACGGCTTTGGCGAAACCAAGCTGTCCCGTGAAAAAGCCAAGCGCGCCGAGTGCTGGATTGTTCTGGAAGCAGCTTTCGCCGCCGAAGAAGTGGTCAAGGGCGTTATCAACGGTAAGGTTAAGGGCGGCTTCACTGTCGACGTTAACGGCATCCGTGCGTTCCTGCCGGGCTCCCTGGTTGATGTCCGCCCAGTGCGCGACACCACCCACCTGGAAGGCAAAGAGCTGGAATTCAAGGTCATCAAGCTCGACCAGAAGCGCAACAACGTTGTCGTTTCCCGTCGCAGCGTGCTGGAAGCCGAGAACTCCGCCGAGCGCGAAGCCCTGCTGGAAACCCTGCAGGAAGGCCAGCAAGTCAAAGGTATCGTCAAGAACCTCACCGACTACGGCGCATTCGTGGACCTGGGCGGTATCGACGGCCTGCTGCACATCACCGACATGGCTTGGAAGCGTATCAAGCACCCATCGGAAATCGTTAACGTTGGCGACGAAGTCGACGTACGCGTTCTGAAGTTCGACCGCGAGCGCAACCGCGTTTCGCTGGGTCTGAAGCAGATGGGCGAAGATCCGTGGGTAGCTATCACTGCCCGTTACCCAGAAGGTACTCGCGTACAGGCTCGCGTAACCAACCTGACCGACTACGGCTGCTTCGCTGAGCTGGAAGAAGGCGTTGAAGGTCTGGTACACGTTTCCGAAATGGACTGGACCAACAAGAACATCCACCCGTCGAAAGTCGTTCAGGTTGGCGACGAAGTGGAAGTCATGGTTCTGGACATCGACGAAGAGCGTCGTCGTATCTCCCTGGGCATCAAGCAGTGCAAGTCCAACCCATGGGAAGACTTCTCCGGCCAGTTCAACAAGGGTGACAAGATCACCGGTACCATCAAGTCGATCACCGACTTCGGTATCTTCATTGGTCTGGACGGCGGCATCGACGGCCTGGTTCACCTGTCCGACATCTCCTGGAACGAAACCGGCGAAGAAGCCGTACGTCGTTTCAAGAAGGGCGACGAGCTGGAAACCGTCATCCTGTCGGTCGATCCAGAGCGCGAGCGCATCTCCCTGGGCATCAAGCAGCTGGAAGACGATCCGTTCTCCAACTTCGTTGCTGTCAATGACAAGGGCGCTATCGTCAAGGGCATCGTGAAAGAAGTTGACGCCAAAGGTGCCATCGTCACCCTGGCCGACGACATCGAAGCCACTCTGAAAGCTTCCGAAATCAGCCGTGACCGCGTTGAAGACGCGCGTAACGTTCTGAAGGAAGGCGAAGAGATCGAAGCCAAGATCATCAGCGTTGACCGCAAATCGCGTGTCATCAGCCTGTCGATCAAGTCCAAAGACGACGCTGAAGAGCGTGAAGCCATCCAGAGCCTGAAAAACGCTCCGGAAGCGGCTGCCGATACCACCATGGCTGCGCTGCTGCGCGAAGCAATGGCCAAGCAGAACTGAGTTCTGTTTGATCGGTAAAAAGGGCGACCCTCGGGTCGCCCTTTTTTATGGGCGTCATCTTCGCCTCGTTTAGGGCGTGTCCCTACGTTTTTCGTGGTTGAACTCGCTTGCCTCAACCCGCTAAGGTCCCGACCTTGATTTTCGAGAGACAACCATGGGCTATCTGATCATCGTTGCGCTTATCCAGGCGTTCTCTTTCAGCTTGATAGGCGAGTACCTGGCCGGCCACGTCGACAGCTATTTTGCCGTGCTTGCACGCGTGGTGCTGGCGGGCCTGGTCTTTCTGCCGTTGACCCGATGGCGGCAGGTAGAACCGCGCTTTGTCCGCTCGATGCTGCTGATAGGTGCCTTGCAGTACGGCATCACCTACGTGTGCCTTTACTTGAGCTTTCGCGTGCTCAGCGTACCTGAGGTATTGCTGTTCACCATTCTTACGCCGTTGCACGTGACCCTGATCGAAGATGCCATGAACCGGCGGTTCAACCCATGGGCGCTGCTGGCAGCGCTGGTGGCCGTAGCCGGCGCGGCGGTGATTCGCTTCGACAGCATCAGTGGCGAATTCTTCATGGGCTTCCTGTTGCTACAGCTGGCCAACTTCACGTATGCCGCGGGCCAAGTGTTGTATCGGCATCTGGTTGCCCGTTTTCCCAGTGACCTGCCGCACTATGCGCGGTTCGGCTATTTCTACCTGGGGGCACTGTTGGTGGTCCTACCTGCGTTTGTGTTGTTCGGCAACGGCGCACACCTGCCCAGCACGTCGGTGCAGTGGGGCGTGTTGGTATTTCTGGGGCTGTGCCCCACGGCGCTGGGCCTGTACTGGTGGAACAAGGGTGCTTGCCTGGTATCGGGTGGCACGCTCGCCGTGATGAACAACCTGCACGTGCCGGTGGGGCTGCTGCTCAACCTGCTGATCTGGAACCAGCATGAACCGCTTGGGCGGCTTCTGGCAGGCGGAGCCATCATTCTGGGATCGGTATGGTTGAGTCGTTTCAGTGCACGGGCACAGGCCCCAATGCCCGGCAAAGCCTGACATGCACACCGTTTTCGTGATTGTCGCACCGATCTTCGCCTTGATCATCGTCGGCTACCTGTGCCGCCGTACCCATAAACTGGGCGACAAGGCAGCGGCCGAAATCAACAAGATGGTGGTCTGGCTGTGCCTGCCGGCCTTGCTGTTCAAGGTCACCGCCACGGCCACCTGGGCTGAAATCTGGCACCCTGGTTTCATCGCCGCATTTGGCGCCGGGGCCCTGGCGATGTTTGCGATTACCCTGCTATGGCGGCTGCGCGGCGGCCATGGATTAGTGGCGTCGAGCATCGATGGGCTGAGTGCCGGCTACGCCAACACCGGCTACATCGGCATTCCCTTGTGCTTGCTGCTGTTCGGTCAGCCTGGCTTGCAACCAGCGCTGATTTCATCGTTGATTGTGGTCTGCCTGGTATTTGCCCTGTCGCTGATGCTGATCGAAATCGGCTTGCAGGATGAGCCCGAAGTGGGCCGCGCCGTGGGTCTGGTGCTCAAGGCGTTGGCCAAAAACCCGCTGGTCGTCGCGCCGCTGGCAGGTGCAGCGTGGGCCATGACCGGGCTGGGGCTGGCCGAACCGGTGATGCACTTGCTCGACATGCTCGCATTGGCCACCACGCCCTGTGCACTGGTGTCGCTCGGAGCCTTTCTGGCAGAGAAACAGCCGCGCGCACAGGCCAGCCCCTGGCCGCTGGTGGCGTTGAAATTGATCGGCCAGCCGGCGCTGACCTGGGTGCTGGCGTACAAGGTGTTTCACCTGCCCGAAATGTGGGCCGCCTCGGCCGTGCTGCTGGCTGCACTGCCCACCGGTACTGGGCCGTTCATGCTGGCGGAGTACTACAACCGGGATGCGGGCTTGATCTCCAGGACCATTCTCTGGTCAACGGTGGTCTCACTGCTGACCTTGACGGCGCTGCTTTACCTTTTGGGGTATGCGCAGTGAATGAGCGGTTCGAACGCTCAGAGATTCCGATCGCGTTCAGCGACATGCTGGCCGGGACCTGAACACTGAGGGTGAGGCGCTGGTCCAGAACGCCTCACCGACACGGCTGCTTGACCGCCGGGTAGGTCGCTAGCGCACCAGCAGCCAGATCAAGGCCACCACGATTACCACGCCAGCCACGATCATCCAGCGCGGCCGGCTGTTTTGCTGTGGCTGCGCCTGGGCGTGGGGCCGGGTGTGCGTCTGCTCCTCGTCAGGTTCAGCGGGTCGCGCCTGCGGGGCAGGGGCGTGCGGCGCTGCAAGCGGCACCTCCTCCCCGCGCAACAATCGCACCAGTCGCGGCCAGCCTGCCTGCTCGGCCAGTTGCAACGGCGTTTGACCCAGCGGGTTGAGCGCCGAGGTGTCGGCCCCGTGCTCAAGCAGAGCGCTCACCACCGGGTAGTTGCCCGCCAGCGTTTCGCGGTGCAGCAGCAACCAACCGCCCTCATCGGGATCGGTCACCATGGCAGGATGTTGCACCAGTGCATCGTGCACCTGCGCCACCATGTTCACGGCCATGGGATGGTCAGCCTCTTCCAGCCGCTTGAGCGCTTCGGCGTCAGCAGGAGTATCCAGGGCCCGCGAGAGCAATACCTGAGGTTGCCCTTTGGGTGCCGGTACGAGCGCCACGAACCCGGGCTCACCAAATTCCAGGCCCCACGCCGCATCGTGTTCAGCACGTTCGGTTGCGGGCATCTCGCTGCGCATTGCATCGATGGTGAAGCCTCCATAGACCTCACCGGCAGACACGTACATCCAGTCAGTGAGCGCCGAAAACGGCAGCGTCACACGCTGCGCTGCATCGAAGCCCGTAGCCCATTCCGGTTCGTTGAGCAGTACGCCGCTGATCGAGACGCCGTCGAACGCCACTTCGCTGAGCCACATGTTCTCGACGGTTGGCAGTTCCGGGTCGTTGCCCTGGACCGGGAAAGCCATCTTCACGGCGGCCATTTCCAGGCCCTTGATGATCCGGCGCGCCTCCCAGGAGAGCTCGCGCCAGAAGAACTTGAACGTGGCCTGTGCATTGGCGATGGCGGCTTGAAGGGCAGGGCTGTTGTCGTCGGCCGGGTAGATGATTTGCTCGGTCATGGGGTACATCCGTGTGAGTGCGCGTTGATGACGAAGAGTATCAAGGTCATCTGACCGAAGAGCAGGGAGCTGGTTCGAGAGGCTGGCGAGCCTTGAACACAGCCATAGTCTTTCGTAACGTTCTTCTGGGGTTAGGAGGCAGGAATTGGCTTTCTCGGAAGCTCGTACAGAGTCTAGGCATGCCGGATTCAACGTTTATAAGGTAAGGCACTAAGGCTTGATTCACCTCAGTTCAGACGCCGGTGCAATACTAGACCGCATAGGCGTGGGTCCATAGAATCCATAGAGACACTACACTCCTTTCATGCGATTTTGTTGGTAGCGCTTGACTGCGACTGCATAGCTCCGCTAGTTATGGAGTCTCCATAGCCAGAGTGGAAGCAGCCCTGATCGCGTCCACATATTCAGCGAAGGACCTGCTCCTGGTAGCACTACGGCTACCTATTAATGAGGAGGCATCTAATTGGATAAGACATACGCCTATGTGGACGAGTCAGGTAATTCTGATCTGGGCATATCCAAGGCCGGGAGCTCTCGTTTCTTCGTCATTTGTTCCATTCTTGTTGCTGAGAAAAATCTGCAGGATGCCTACCACTGTGCCGAGGCGCTCCGGCGGAAGCACTTCCAAACGGGCGAAATCAAGTCCAGTAAGGTGCGGGCGAAGGATGCTGAGCGACGTGTTCGTATTCTGACCGACCTGGCGAACCTTCCGATCAAGCTCTATTTCGTGGCGGTGGAGAAGGAGCGCATCTACAAAGATGGGGGGCTGCAATTCAAGACCTCGTTCGTGAAGCATATCAACGGATTGCTTTACAACCGACTTTTCACGAACTGCCACAGTCTGCAGATGATGGTAGATGAGCATGGCGGAGCTGAGTTTCAGGAAAGCCTTAAGGCCTACGTTGAGGATCGCTATATGGGAGACCTCTTCGGGGACGATCATGCATTCCAGACAAAATCCAGCAAGGATGATGTGTTGATTCAGGTCGCTGATTTCTTTGCGGGGTCCGTGGCCCAGCTCTATGAGCAAAAAGCTGTCGGCATTATTACTGAGGTCTATAAAAAGATCCTACGTGAGCAGACGCTCGGCATTCTCGAATGGCCACCCAAGTTCAATTCGCTGCTTGCTCCCTCGATGGATGATTCCAGCTACGCGGACTGGCATGTGCATCAGGAGGCTCTGCGTCAGGCGGATATTTTCATCGATAAAGCCGGCCTTTATCCGGACGAGGACGAGCGTTTGCAGCTCAGTATTCTGGATTACCTCAGATTCCAGAGTGAGTTTGTGACCAAGGACTACATTCCAATAGCCGACATCCTTGCTCATCTGGAGGAGAGGGGCTTTGGTGATCTGTCCAAGCAGCGTGTGAGGTCGAGCGGCATTGCAAAGTTACGAGATGCTGATGTCATCATCACGAGTACATCCAAGGGATATAAGATTCCCCAAACAAGAGCTGACATCAATGACTTTCTCGAGATGGCATCAGGTGTGGTCGTGCCGTTGCTTGAGCGTGTCAAAAAAGCCCGAGAGGTTTACATGCTCAGTAGTCGAGGTGAGTACGACATCTGAATCGCCCCGGGTTTCCTA